>CALBTC010000377.1 GCA_937967805.1 uncultured Anaerolineaceae bacterium | reverse complement strand
GCTTTTTGAGGCAACGACTACCCCTTCGGTAACATTTTCTATTGAGGCAACGCGGGCCGTTTAACCAGAAGCAAACAATGTAGGGCGATTTTCCGAATCGCCTGAACGATTTGGAAAATCTTTCAACAGATCAGCACGGCTGTTGTCTTGACAAGAGCAAGCAAGCTTTTGTTTTCTGCCAAAAGAATTTATTGCCGAACGGCCGACTTCCAGATAAGGTATTGCATATTTCTCACACAAGGAGTCGATTATGGTCAGCACAGTCGTTTTATTAAATGTAGAACCGGGAAAAATTAACGAAGTCGGCGGTCGTTTGGCCGAGATGAAGGGGATCAGCGAGGTGTTTTCGGTCGGCGGCCGTTTTGACCTGGTGGCCATCATTCGCGTGCCGGACAACGACACGATGGCCGAACTGGTGACGGAAAAGATGCTCAGCGTGCCCGGCATCACCAAATCAGAAACGCTGATCGCCTTCCGCGTCTTCTCCCAGCACGACCTGGAAAGCATGTTTTCTATTGGGATTGAATAAAATTTTGCCACGGAGAACACAGAGAGCTCAGAGTTTTTTCTCTTCTCTCTCTGTGATATCTGTGGCCTTCTATTCTTCTGGCGGGGGCACACGAAACATCTTGAAGAAGTCGTTGATGTGGGCGTAGCTGGCACCCGCCATCCGGCCGATTGGCTGCAACTTCTCCGGGGAGATACGGCCGTTATCATACAAATCATCCCGCACAAAAATCGACTGCACCTCGCCAAAAACGGCCGCACCGCCGCCCGGCCCCTCCTTGACCATTACAATTTGTTGCAGCCTGCACTCGAAGGCCACCGGCGCTTCGGCCACGCGCGGCACGCTAATCGTCTGGCTGGGTGCTGGGGTCACCCCCGCCCAGGCAAACTCATCAATGCCCGCTTCAAACTCGGTGGCCGTCAGATTCATCGCTTCGGCCGTGGCCTCGTTGGTGATGTTGATGACAAATTCAGGCACGGCGCGAATGTTATACAGCGTATCCTTCATCCGCCCGCGCAGCCCGCTCCAGCCGGGGCAAAAGAGCAGCGTCATCGGATCAGGGCAGACGCCGGTGAAGTAAGAAAACGGAGCCAGATTCGGCCGTCCCTCGGTATCAATTGTGCTCACCCAGGCAATAGGCCGCGGCACAATCGCGCCAATCATCAACTTATATCGATCTTTGTTGCTCAATTCTTCCGGATTTAACTGCATTTTTCACCTTTTCTTTGCCGTGAACTATTACGGATGAACTTACCCTGAAAATCAAACCGCGAAGGACGCGAAGCCCGCAAGATTTTTCTTTTTGAGTCTTTGCGCTCTTCGCGTTCTTTGCGGTGATAAAAGTTTAGGCTAGTGGGACGACACGCATGGGCCAGGCACCCTGCTTCCGGTTGAGGTATGCCTCGCGCCGGGCGGCAAAATCGGGGTCCAGGGTGGATAACGACCGTAACGCCCCCTCATGCCACACGTCCGGATCAATCGCCCGCAGCTTGGTGCTTACAGAAAATGTCGGATTGGCTTCATCCCAGACAAACTCAGTCTCCAGGGAAACCTGACTGAGCAGCGCCTGCAACTGCGCGTCGGCAGCGGCGTTCAGCTTTTGCCACAGCACCTCATCCGTTAGCCAAAAATCATCCTGGATGATGGCCCCTGTCTCTAAGCCGCGCCGAATGGCTCGGGCCGTCAGTTCATATAGCCCCACCTCGCGAAAGTTGGCCCAGCTGGCGTCATCCGCCTGCATGAACGTGTTGCCGAACCATTGGGCAACGGAGAGATCGTTGAGGGCGATACGGCCGTCTCTCACCACCAAATGCCCCACCGCCCGCTCAATGTCTGACTGGGCCGCCAGCCCCAAACCAACAGCGTCACGCAAAAAATAATCAATGCGGTCGGCGCACAGTCGGGGAGAAGGCTGCTCCAACAGGGGAAACGCTGCTTCATCTACAAAGTCGAGCCAGTTGTAGCCAAATTGACCCAAAATATCCGGTAAATCGGTGGTGGCCATATACGCTTCTTTCATTTCGTCGTGGTAACTTTGCTCATCGTGGCCATCCAGCACGTAATCAATCACGTGGCTAAAGGCTGTGTGGCTCACATCATGCAGCAGCGCCGCAATTTGCTCCGGCAGCGGCCCGCCCAGCCGCTGCACCAGCAGCATCACCCCCAACGAATGTTCAAAGCGGGTAATGGGCGTTGTCACACCAATCAGGCCGGTGATGCCATGCTGCAACACACCATGCAGCCGCTGCACCGCTTGCGACTGGACCAACGCTTGCAACACTGGTTCATCAATTGTTACCTCACCATAAATGGGATCGTCATATTCCATAAAAAATCCTTGCTTGTGCAAAACCCTTAGGGTTTCAATCACTGTCTGCGTTAACAATTATGAACCATTACACACTTTCTTCGCTAATTTTGGTATCATACGGCAGATTGCCGTCAAAACGGCACATTTGTACATCAACTGGAACTCATAATGAAACAACGCTATCTCATCTTTTTTCTTGTTTTAGTAACGCTGCTCATTGCCTGTGGTAAAGCCCGTCCTACCCCCACCCCCTTTGCTGAAGAAAACGGTACCGAAGAAGCTCTTGATCCGATTGAGCCGTTGGCGCTTAGCATCGCAGACCTGGCCGCGGACCCGGAAGCATACGCCGATAGCTTTGTAGAAATCACCGGCCAATACCGGCGGCTGCCCTTGTTGGTGTGCAACTCAGACCCCCATCCAGCCCCGGCTACCTGGCAGTTGGTCGCAGCAGATGGCAGCACCGTCCCAATTGGCGGCTTTGATTCACAGGTGCGCTCGCTGCTGCCCAATGACCTCACGGTAACGGTGGTGGGCGTCTGGCAGCTATTTGAAGGCCCGGTTGGCTGCGGCAAAAATGCAACCAGCCGCCAGATTTGGTACCTCAAGGCCCGTGAAATTGTCTCGCCCAGCCCAATTGCTCGCGTCACATTAACGCCAACCGGCTCCGGTATACAAATTGCCGAGGGGGATGACCTCTCCACGCCACAAGACAATAACGTAACCGCAACACCGACACGCGCGGAAGATGAAGAGACACCCATCGGCACACCAACCCCGGCCAGCACAACTGTACCGGCGCCGCCGGGCGATGGCACCCCAACCGGCGTCAGCGCTACCCCAACTGACGATGGAGAAGCAAGAGAGCCTACCCTTACGCCTACCAGAGAAGGTGAATCAGGCATAGGCACACCAACCACTACCCCCACCACAAATGGTTCCGTTACCCCTACTGCCAGCAGCGGCAGCCCAATGCCGACTCCCGCCAACGGCACGCCCAACGGTACACCCAACGCCACACTGCCCGCCGGCACCACCGCCACTCCCAATCCCAATGATTTTGACACGGTGGCGTTTGATCCACTTGGGCCGGAGCAGCCGGTTTTAGAGATTCTGGAAGCAGACCAGGCTCATTTGTATCCGGTTATCTTTGATTACAACGGGGCGATTACGATTACGGCCGTTGCCGAACCCACAATGAATCTGGTGCTGGAAATTATTGGACCGGCCAGCAATGTGGTGCAGCAGGCCAACAACACCGGGAACGGCGGCCTGGAAGCAATTGTGAACGCTCAGCTAAATGTCTCCCAGGATTACAATATCCGTATCTACAACCTCAATCAAAATGGCGGCAATTACTGCCTCGTTTTCAGCGAAGGTGGCGGTTTCCCAGACAGTATTAAAGGGCGCATTGAATACGGCCAAACGATTACTGATGAGATTGAAGTGCTGGGCATCGATTACTGGTGCTTTTTGGGGGCCGAGGGCGACAATGTAACAATTTCTGCCGCGGCTACCGGCAGCGAGGGCGACTTTGTCGTCGGCTTGTTTGGTCCGCCAGACTTTGACGCCATCGGCCCGGTTTTCCAGGATGCTGAGATTCTCAACACCAGGCTGATGGAAGACAGCATGTACATCATTGGCGTGCTCGACTTTGAGGCCGGGGCAACCGGCTACACCTTGCGACTCACCAGAAATTAGGCAGGTGACGTCGGCGGCGGCATTTGCTGCGGCAAACGATTAAACCAGAAAAGCGCCGCTACCAGCATCAGTGAAAGGGCAATCCCCACGGCGGCAACGGCCGTCATTCCACCCTGGTCAAACAGAGCCCCCGTCCCCAAACTGCCCACGCCCGTGGCCAATGAAACCAGCACCTCGCTGGCGCCTTGCGCCCGCGCCCGCTCCCGCGCTGCCAGCGCATCGGCCAGCAGCGACGAGCCGGCAATGAAGCAAAAGTTCCAGCCCAGCCCCAGCAAAAAGAGGGCGATGGCTAAATTGGGCACGGCCACAGACAGTGGCGCCAGAATGCCGGAAATAATCAAGATGGCGGCTCCGGCCACGATGAGGGGGATACGGCCGTATCGATCAATCAACCAGCCCGTGACGCTAGACAAGCCAAACATCCCCAATGTGTGGGCCATAATCACCAGCGAAACAGACTCCGTGGTGTGGTTGTTGTGGTTCATGTGCAGCGGCGTAATCACCATGATCAGGGCCATCACCAATTGGCCGATGGTCATAGCAGCCACGGCCAGCAGTACCGCCGGCTGGCTGAAAATTTTGGTCATCGGCCGTGCCGGGACATCCGGTTCTTTGATGGGATTCTCCGCCTCGATCTGCCGGCTAACCTGCTTCGGATCCGGTCGTAAGAAGAAGAAAATCGTTAACAGACCAATGGCATACAGTCCGGCGGCGGCCCAATAAGGCCCTGTGTCCGCCAAAAAGTCCCACGCCTCGGCCAGGCGCGACGACGGCCCAACCAGAGCCGGACCACCCACCGCGCCCACCGTCCCGGCAAACACCATCAGCCCAATCACCTTAGCCCGGCGATCGGCCGTCTGCACCTCGGCCGCTACGTAGCGCGCCTGGTCGCTGCCGCCGCGCCCCATGCCCATCAAGGCTGCCCCGGCGCAAAAGCCAATGAATGAGCCATTCATCACCGACCACACCGTGAGAACGGCTCCGGCCAGCGCCAGGGCAAAACCAATCGACAGCCCCAACCGCCTGCCCACTCTGTCAAACAGCCAGCCGATCGGGTAGGCTGCGGCCGCCCGGCCCAGCAGGGTCAGCGTGTTGGGCACGCCGGCTGCACTGTCGCTGCCGCCCAACTCTGCGGCTAAAATGGGTGACAACGTGAATGCGGCAATCATCGCCGCAGAAAACAAGCTTTGCGAAATAAATAGGGCACCGGTCAGGCGCTGGCGAGTAGAATGAGAAATGATTGCGGTTGTCATCAAATTCCTTAATGGGTGGTTGCTTGTCAAAAGAGGCGAATCTTACTGCCAATGGTCCAATTTTGCGAGCCGACCAAAAGGTACGACACACTTTCCCCGAACCAATTTGCCATCAAATGCCGATTGCCAGTGCGTCGCACCTGAAAATCTTACCTTCCTCATAGAGAACTGTGGTACGCTTGGCCGCCATGAGCGAAATTTCCCAATCAATTTCCGTAGCCATTGTGGCCAACGACCCGCTGGCCCGCGCCGGGCTGGCAACCTTGCTGGCCGGGGAACCGGCGTGCGACATCGTGGCCCAGATGAATCTGGCGGATTGGCTGGCCGATTTGCAAGCGGCCGAAGCGGTGCATGAGTGGCCGCAAGCGCAGTTGGACGGCGTCATTTGGGATGTTGGCTGGGAACCGCTAACTGTACTACCGGATGAGGAGCCGTTTCCCCTGCCCGCCGTGGCGCTTTTGCCGGATGAAACGGCCGTTCCCCAACTCTGGTCCCTCGGTATTCATGCCATGCTGCAGCGGGATGCGCCGGCAGCGGCCATTGTGGCGGCACTGCAAGCCAACTTACACGGTCTGGCAACGCTGGACCCGGATTTTGTAACGGCCGTCCTCCCCGACAGCCCCCTCACCACAGACACTTTACCGGAATTTACAGAGCTCACCCCGCGCGAAAGCGAAGTGCTGTATTTGCTGGCCGAAGGACTCACGAACAAAGCCATTGCTCACCGGCTGGAAATCAGCGACCACACGGTCAAATTCCACGTCAACGCCATCCTGGGCAAGCTCAACGCCCAAAGCCGCACCGAAGCAGTCGTCCAGGCCACGCGGCTGGGACTGCTGCTGCTGTAGAGGAAATCATTACCCCACCTACCCATTCTTCTAGGTAGCTACCCCCGAAACGGCTGATTTGGTACAACCATTTTTCTCCTAGACTATATCGCATACAAATTTACAAAATCATCAATAGAAATAGAACGCTGATTTACCTGATATCCATGATCATGGTAATCATAAAGATCAGGGCAATCTGCGTCCCATTTTTACGGGAGAAAAACATGAGCAACGTATTGACTGAACTTTCGGCAGCTTTGGCTACGGCCGTTTCCCAGGCGGACAGCGGCATTGTGCGGGTAGAAGGGCGTCGCCGCCTGGCTGCCACCGGCATTGTCTGGAACAGCGCCGGACTGATCCTCACCGCGAATCATGTGGTGCGGCATGAAGAACATCTAAAAGTGGGCCTGCCTGACGGCAGCCGCGTTTCCGCCAGCCTGGTCGGGCGCGATCCATCAACCGATCTGGCTGTCCTCAAAGTAGACGGCAGCGGTCTGTCCCCACTCACCGAGAGCAATAAGCAAGATTTGGGCGTGGGCAACCTGGTGCTGGCGTTGGGACGACCGGGACGCACCGTGCAGGCCACGCTGGGCATCGTTTCCGCCCTGGGCGATAGTTGGCGCACTCGCCTGGGGGGCAACATCGACCGCTACCTGCAAACTGACGTGGTGATGTACCCCGGCTTTTCCGGCGGGCCGCTGGTAGATGCTGCCGGGCAGCTCATCGGGCTAAACACTTCGGCGTTGGGTCGCGGCGTCAGCCTGACCATCCCCACGCCCACCCTGGCCCGCGTGGCCGACGCGCTGCAGGCCCACGGCCGTATGCAGCGCGGCTACCTGGGCGTCAGCACCCAGCGCGTCCACCTGCCGGATGATCTCAAGGCAGAACTGGAACAAAAGCGCGGCCTGCTGGTTGTTTCCGTGGAAAACGACAGCCCGGCGGCCAAGGCCGGCCTGACCCTGGGCGACACGCTGGTCGCCTTTGCCGGCAGCCCGGTGCAGTCTCATGACGATTTGCTGGCGCTGCTGGCGGGTGAAGTGGTGGGAACGGCCGTTCCCCTCAAGTTCGTTCGCGGCGGCAAGGTGCACACCACCGAAGTCACCGTGACGGCCCGGCCTTAGCCCTGAAAAGATTGGACCAATTTGCTCTTTTAACGATGCACAGCCAAAGAAAATTGGTCCAATCTCACGGATGAACAATGAATCTTCTCAACGAATTTAATCAAACCATGACGGCCGTTATTCAAAACGTGCAGCCAAGCGTGGTTCAGCTGGGCAACGGCCGTCGCGGCTTTGGCGCCGGCACCATCTGGCACAGCGACGGGCTGATTCTAACCAACGCCCATGTGGTCCAGCGCCGCGCCCCGAAAGTGATTTTGGCCGACGGCCATTCTTTTCCCTCCCAGCTCCTGGCCTACGACGAAACGCTCGACCTGGCTGCCCTGTACATCGCCGCCCACAATCTGCCGACGATTGAGCTGGGCCATTCCAGCCGGCTCAAAACGGGCGTTTGGGTCATCGCGGTGGGACATCCCTGGGGGGTGGTGGGTGCAGTGGCCGCCGGTACGATTATTGCCGTGGGGCAGCCGCTGGAGCAAAATGGGTATCGGGGTGAGCTGGTGCAGTTGGGGGTGCGGCTGTGGCCGGGGCATTCGGGCGGGCCGTTGGTGGATGGGTACGGCCGTCTCGTAGGCATCAACACCATGATTGCCGGCCCGCTGGTGGGCCTGGCCATTCCGGTGGACGTGGCCAAAAAGTTTTTGCAGGAAAAGCTGGGGAGTGGGATTGAAACAGTATAAAAAACGGAGTGGACGGTAGACGGTAATCGGTGAACGGTAATCGGTAATCGGTTTTTTCACCGATTACCGATCACCGATTACGGATTACGGAAAACTAGAACCAGCGGCCGCCGGCAAAGCGCTGTTCTTCCCACGGATCGGCTTCGTTGTGGTAGCCTGCACGCTCCCAAAAGCCCAGCTGATCATCGGCGCGGAACTCCAGGGCGCGCAGCCATTTACCCCCTTTCCACAGGTAGGCAGACTTCTTTTCACTGCGGTCCGGGAAGGCGCCGATGACGCCGCGCAGCGGCCAACCGTGCTCAACCGTCAGCGGCTTGCCGTCAAAATGGGTGGCCAGCAGGAAGTTGTCTTGCATCACCAGTTCAATAGGCGTGTTGGTCGTATAGCCCACCTCACAGTGTTGAATCACGTATTTTGCTTCCGGCTTCGGCTTGATGAAGCCTTCATCAACCAGCGTCTTGAGCGAAACGCCTTCCCAATCCGTATCAAACTTGGACCAGCGGGTGACGCAGTGAATGTCCAGCGTCAGCTTTGTGCGCGGCAGCTTGTTAAACGCTTCCCAATCCCACACGACTTCCTCTTCTACCAGGCCAAACACGCGCAAATCCCAATTGTCTAGATCAGTCTGGGGCGTGGGGCCATAATGCAGCACCGGGAATTTTTGGGTTAACGACTGCCCCGGTGGCAGTCGATTCATCTCTCTCACCTTCGCTTCTTCTTCGCGTCGTCCAAAAACTTTATCAAACATGCGGGGTCTCCTTAAGTGTAAACCTCCCGCAGGTTTCAGATATGAGCTTCATTTGGGCTTAAGCCTGCGGGAGGTTGTCGCGTTCTAGTATAGCAAATAGAGCAACTGTATAAAGTGGTTCTTACTTATACATTACCAGGCCGTAAGCATTTTGTTAGAATTGAGAGCCTGAGAATCACTTCGCTGTAAAATCTAGCACTTTTGCGGCCCGTGAAGAAAATTTCACCGTAAAGGGCGCGAAACACGCAAAGATTTACCTTTTTTCTTTGCGCACTTCGCGTTCTTTGCGGTTCAGTCAACCAGGAGTTTGGACAATGGCCACCAGCCAGGCAGCAGTGTATCGTGAACGGCCGTTCCTCGCCGTTTCGCTCACCCATTTTTTTGTGGATGTATTGAACAACGGCCGTAACCTGCTGGTGGCGCTCCTGGCCGTGAGTTTGGGGCTGACCAATGCCCAGGTGGGCATCGCCCTGCTGCTGTACAACGTGGGCAACGCCCTGTCGCAGCCGCTGTTTGGCTGGCTGGCCGACCGCATCGGGGCGCGCCTGCTGGTCATCGGCGGTCTGGGCTGGATGATCATTTTTTACGCCATCGCCTCGCTGGCCGGGGATTGGCCGGCGCTCATTGCCCTGACGGTGGCCAGTCTTGGCTCCGGCGCGTTTCATCCCACGGGCACGATGGTGGCCAGCCGCACCAGCATCACATATCGCAGCCGGATGACGGCGCTCTTTTTTATGGCCGGGCAAATTGGGCTGTTTATCGGGCCGGTGCTGGCCGGAATTGTTTTGGATGCATACGGCCGTCCCGGTTACATCCTCCTGCCCATTTTGGCCCTCACCGCCTTTGCCGGCAGCTGGCGCTGGCTGGTGGATGCGCCCAGGGTGCCGAAAGTAGAAACGAAGCCGGTGGTTGTGAAGGAAACGGCCGCTGCCGCAAGCGCCACGCCGTTTGGCCACTCCGGGCCAGCAGCAGTCCGCCCGCCCCAATTTTGGCGGCGCGTCATCGTCCTGACGCTCATCATTTTGGCCGGCAGCACCGCCAGCATTGCCATCATCACCTTCACGCCTATTTTGTTCACCGAGATGGCTTACGACCAATCCCTCATCGGCTGGCTGTCCGGGCTGATTATGATGGGATCGGCCGTTGGCGGCGTGGTGGGCGGCACGCTGGGCGACCGGTTTGCCGGTAAAGGGGTCATCTTGCTGGGGCTGGTTGGCTCTATTTTGCCTTACTACTTTTTCGTTCCGGCCAGCGTTCCCTGGCAGGCCACATTGCTGCTGCTGGCCGGATTTTTTGGCGGAATGCCCCACACCATCCTGGTGATCATGGTACAATCGTTATTACCGAAACAACAAGCGATGGCGTCCGGGTTGGCACTGGGCTTTATGTTTTTTAGCGGTGCCGTGGGCAGCTACTTCGTCGGGCTCATTGCCGACCGCATCGGCCTGGCCCTGACTTTGCAAGGATTGGCGCTGCTCCCGCTCATCGCCATCTTTATCGCAATCTGGCTGCCCAATCCGGCACAAAAATAGGTAGATTTATGAATATATGGCAACAGTTCCACGGGCCAAACGCCGGCTACATTCTGGAACTTTACGAAAAGTATCAAAAAGACCCCAATTCGGTGGATGCCGCCACGCGCCAGCAGTTTGAAGCGTGGCCCCCGCCGTCTGAAATTTTGCAAAATGGACACGGATTGGCGGTTTCGCTGCCAAGCGCCCCTGCCATTCAGCCCGAAAAAATCATGGGCGCGGTCAATCTGGCGCAAAGCATTCGCAAATTTGGCCACATGGCCAGTCAGATCGATCCGCTTGGCTTGTTTAACCCACCCGGCGATCCCGATCTGGAATTAGACACGCACAACATAAGCGAAGCCGATTTAGAGGCGCTGCCGGCCAGCCTGATTGGGGGTCCGGCCACAGCCAACACAAGCAACGCCAAAGAAGCTATCGACGCGCTGCGGCAGATTTACTCCAGCAGCATCGGCTTTGACTACGCCCACGTGCGCGTGCCGGAAGAGCGCCAATGGCTGCAAGAGATGGTGGAAACGCGCCGTTTCCGGCCACCCACCACGCCCATCGACAACCACGATCTACTCGGCCGTCTCACCGAAGTGGAAACGTTTGAGCTGTTTCTGCACCGCATTTTCCCCGGCAAAACCCGCTTTTCCATTGAGGGATTAGACATGATGGTGCCGATGCTGGATGAAATCATCGGCGGAGCGGCCGAGGCGGAGGTGTTTAACGTGCTCATCGGCATGGCCCACCGGGGGCGGTTGAATGTGTTGGCCCATATTTTGAAACGGCCGTACGAAGAAATCCTCACCCAGTTCAAAGACCCCGCCCAGCAAAGCCGCTACGAAGGGCGCAACTACCGCGGCTGGACCGGCGACGTGAAGTACCATGCCGGGGCACACCGTACCGTTGATTTTGAAGATGACGACGTCATCGACCTGGTCATCAAAATGACGCCCAATCCCAGCCATTTGGAGCATGTGAATCCGGTGGTGGTGGGGATGGCGCGGGCGGCCGGCACGCTGGTTGATGAGCCGGGCAAGCCGCAGTTCAACCATTCCATCACGCTGCCCATCCTCATTCATGGGGACGCCGCCTTTTCCGGCCAGGGCATCGTGGCCGAAACGCTCAACATGCACCGGCTGCGCGGCTACCGCGTGGGCGGCACGATCCACATCATCGCCAACAACCAGATTGGTTTTACGACCAACTATTGGTCGGGTCGCAGCACGCGCTACGCCAGCGATCTGGCTAAAGGATTTAAGATTCCCATCGTGCACGTCAATGCCGATGACCCGGAAGCGTGCATCGAGGTGGCGCGATTGGCCATCGCCTACCGCCAGCGTTTTCAGGAAGATTTTTTGATTGATCTGGTCGGCTACCGACGCTATGGCCACAATGAAGGGGACGAACCCCGCTTTACCCAGCCGCGCATGTACCGGGCGGTGGACAAACTGCCAACCGTGCGCGAGAAGTGGGCCAAAAGCTTAATGGACCGGGGCGAAATAGATGAGTCGGAGCCGCAAAAGCTGATCGACGAAAAGATGGGACATTTGCAGGAAATTTACGAATCGCTCAAGCCGGAAGAGGTAGCCGATACATTGGAGCCTCAAGCGGAACTACCTCCTGAAGGCGCGGCGAAAAAGGCGGCTACGGCCGTTCCCGCCGAAACCTTACGCGAACTCAACCTGGCCGTTCTGGAAACGCCGGATGATTTCAACGTCAACAGCAAGCTGGCTCGCGCCATGAAAAAGCGTCGTTCGGCATTGGACGACGCTAGCGAGCGCACCGTCGATTGGGCCACGGCTGAAGATCTGGCCCTGGCCTCCATCCTGGCCGACGGCACGGCCATCCGCCTGACGGGCGAAGATGTGGAGCGCGGCACGTTTAGCCACCGCCACGCCCTGTTCCGGGATGAGGAAAACGGCCGTGTCTACGTCCCCTTGCAGCACATCCCCCAGGCCAAAGCTGCCTTCGAAATTCGCAACAGCCCGCTCTCAGAAAATGCGGCAATTGGCTTTGAGTACGGTTACAATATTCAGGCTCCGGAGCGATTGGTCATTTGGGAAGCGCAGTACGGCGACTTCATCAACACGGCGCAAGCGATGATTGATGAATACGTGGTTAGCGGCTACGCGAAGTGGGAGCAAACGCCTTCGCTGGTGCTGCTGCTGCCCCACGGCTACGAAGGCCAGGGGCCGGATCATTCTACGGGCCGATTGGAACGCTTTTTACAGCTAGCGGCCAAAACCAACATGCGCATTGCCTACCCGACCACCGCTGCCCAATATTTCCATCTGCTGCGGCGGCAGGCGGCCCTGCTGCAAACCGATCCGCTGCCGCTGATCGTGATGTCCCCTAAAAGCCTGCTGCGCCACCCGCTGGCCGCTTCTACGCTAAACGAGCTGGCCGAACAGAGCTGGCGGCCCGTCATTGACGATCCCAAAACCACAGACGACAACGCTGCCGGCGTGCGCCGCCTGGTGCTGTGCAGCGGCAAGGTGTATGTCGATCTGGCCAATGTACAAGAAGAACAATCTGATTTTGCCGTGGCCGTGGCCCGCGTGGAGCAGCTTTACAGCTTCCCCGAAGCCGAAATTGAAGCGGTGCTGACCCGCTACCCCAATATCGAAGAAGTGATCTGGCTGCAAGAAGAACCGGCCAACATGGGCGCCTGGGAATTTATGCGCTGGCGGCTGGACGAATTGATTGATGAGCGATGGCCCTTACGCTACATCGGCCGTCCCCGCCGCGCCAGCCCGGCCGAAGGCTCCAGCGCCTGGCACCGGCGCAACCAAAAGGCGATTACGGAATTTGCCTTTAAGTTTGAGGAAGCAGTGAAAAGTAAGAAGTAGCAAGTTTGCAAGTGGCAAGTTTGCAAGTAAACGGAGACGGAACTTGCACACTCGCACACTCGCATACTTGCAAACTCGCAAAGAGGAAACAATGAGTATCGAAATCAAAGTACCGCAAATGGGTGAATCGGTTGTGGAAGCAACCGTGGGCGAATGGCTCAAGCAGGAAGGCGACAACGTCAGCCTGGGTGACGTGCTCGTGGAGCTGGAAACCGACAAGGTGGATGTGGAAGTCGGTGCGGAATCGTCCGGCGTGCTGAGCAAGATTGCTGCGCAGTCCGGCGACGACGTGCAGGTCGGTGACGTGTTGGGCTACATCGAGCCAAACGGCAGCGCTGCACCAGATGAGGAAGCGCCCTCTAAGGAAAAAGAATCTGCCGAGGACGAGGAAGAACCGGCTGAGGCAAAAGCGGCAGAAGAAGAGACCCAAGAAGAAGAGAAAAAAGAGAAAAAGGCACAGAAAGAAAAAGAGGAAGAAGAGGAAACGGCCGAAAAAATCACCCCCGTCGCCCAACGCATGGCCAAAGAAGAAGGTGTGGACGTAACCAAAGTGAAGGGCAGCGGCCCCGGCGGCAAAGTGACCAAACAAGACGTGGCCAAGCTGCTGGAATCGGGCAAGCCGGTTTCATCTGAAGCAAAACCGGCGGAGACGAAGCCACGCCAGCCGGTCAAAAAGACCACCCCCAGCGAAGAGCGGGATTCGCGTGAGGAGCGGGTGCGCATGTCGCGCCGCCGCCGCACCATTGCCGCCCGTCTGGTTGAAGCGCAGCAAACGGCCGCCATGCTCACCACCTTCAACGAAATTGACATGAGCGCCGTGATGGACCTGCGTAAACGGCGGCAGGAGGCGTTTGTCGAGCGGCACGGGGTCAAGATTGGCTTCACCTCTTTCTTTGTTAAGGCGCTCATTGGCGCGCTCAAAGCATTCCCCCGCCTCAATGCCGAGATTGACGGCGACGAGATGGTCCTCAAGCATTATTACGACATCGGCATCGCCGTGGGCGCGGAGGAAGGGTTGGTGGTGCCCGTTTTGCGCGACGCTGACCGGATGAGCTTTGCCCAGATTGAGCAGCAAACGAAGGATTTTGCCCAAAAATCGCGCGACGGCTCGCTGACGCTGGAGGATTTGCGCGGCGGTACGTTTACCATCACCAACGGCGGCGTCTTTGGCTCTATGCTCAGCACGCCGATTTTAAATCCGCCGCAGGTGGGCATTTTGGGATTGCACAACATCGTCGAGCGCCCCGTGGTTATCGACGGCGAGATGGCGATCCGGCCCATCATGTATGTGGCGCTGAGCTACGACCACCGCATTGTAGACGGCCGTGAGGCAGTGCAGTTCCTGGTGCGGGTGAAAGAGCTCATTGAAGACCCGGAGAATTTGTTATTAGAAGGATAGTCAAGATTGGTCCATTTTGTGAGAATGGACCAATCTTAAGACTAGACCGGCCAGAGCACCTGCACCAGTACGGCCGTTACCACCCCCACCAGAAGCGTCAGCGGCAGCCCTACCCGCAGGAAGTCAGAAAATTGGTAATCGGCCGCGCCGTAGATGAGCAGGTTGCCATGATGGCCAATCGGCGTGAGAAAAGAAGCAACAGCGGCCATCGCCACGGTGACGATAAACGGCTCCGGCGGCTGGTCCATAATTTGCGCCAGGGAGATGGCCACCGGCCCAATGAGCGCCGTCGTGCCGGCGTCTGACATGAGCTGGGTGATGAGTGCGGCGGTCAGGAACAAAAGCGCCAGCGCCCAGCCGGGATGCCAACCACCAATCAACTGCTCCAGGCCACTGGCCAACAAACTGGACGTACCGGTTTCCTCCATTGCCAGACCCAGCGGAATCGCCCCGGCAATAAACACAAAAATGCGCGTGTCGATGGATCGATACGCCTGCAAAGTGGTCAGGCAGCCGCACAAGACCATCGTCACCGCCCCGGCCAGCAGGGCAATTTCCACCGACAAAATATCAAAGGCGATGAGCAGCACGCTGACGAGCATGATCAGCCCGGCAAACGGCGCTTTGTGCCGCATGAGGGTTTCACTGCGGAAGGGAACCAGCAGCAAGAAAGAGCGATTATCGGCGGCCTGGCGAAAAGTCTCGTTGTCACCTAGAAGGACCAACACATCCCCGGCGCGCAGTCGGACGCGCGAAAGCTGAGCCCGCAGCCACGCTTTTTGCCGCCAGATGCCGACCACGATCATGCCAAAATGCTCCAGGAAATTCACTTTGCTAAGGGTGCGTCCCACCAGATCGGAGCCTGGGGCCACTACAGCCTGCACCATTTTCTGGTATTCCTCGTCACCATTCTCGCCAACAGAGAGCGTGCCGTCGCCGTATTTGGTGATGGGTAAAAGGCTTAATCCCGGAGCCTGCTCGATGGTGGCAAATCCTTCAGAGGTGGTGCGCACCAGCAGCACATCGCCTGCTTTTAGCCGTTTCTGGCCAAACGGCTTGCTGCGGGGACGGCCGCGCCGCAGCCAACCCACCACTTGAAAAGGCAAATTCTCATCAGCCTCCACCTCATCCATGGTACTGCCCACGATGGCCGACTCTTCCGACACTATAATCTCCGTGTAATACCCTTCCAATTGAAAACTTTCCCGACCATCATCATCACCGTGACGCTCTGGTAAAAGAAAACGGCCGATCAGAAGCACATATAGCACGCCAACCAGAGAAAGGGCGAGGCCGATGGGGGCAATGGAGAAGATGCTCAGGCCGGAATGCCCCGCCTGGTGCAGCAGCCGGTCGGCAATGAGGAAGGCGGGTGCGCCGATGATGGTGATGGTGGTGCCCAGCGAGGCGGCAAACGACATGGGCATCAGCAATTTGGAGGCGGCAATCTCATGTTCCCGGCTGAGCTTGAGCGTGACGGGCAGCATGACGGCCGTAATCGTCAGATGGTGGGTAAAGGCGGAGAGGGCCGAAACGGCCGTCATAATCACCACAATCATCCGGTTAAAGCTTTGCCCGGCCAGCTTGCCGATCAGGCTGCCCAGTTTCTCAGATAGACCCGTGTAGTACAGACCACCGCTCAGCACAAAAACGGCCGCTACCACGATGGCCGGCTCGCTGCTAAACCCGGATAGCGCTTCCTCCGGTTCCAAAATGCCAAACGCTGCCAGCGTGACGATGATAAGAACGGCCGTCAAATCAATGCGAATCTTTTCGGTGAAAAGCAGAACAAAAACAATTGCCAATATGACCAGCAAGATTATTTGTTGGGTTGTTAAGGTGGCTAACGTCACGGTGCTTCCTTTGTTGGCTCGATTAAGATGGACCTGACAATGGCCAACGATTGAATGGTTAGTGAAACGCACCTGACTGGCTCTGTGCGAAACAAAGCCAGCCAGGCAATACGAATTGGGAGTTAAGGGGTTTTGTCCAGGCGCTTAATGCTTTTGCGCAAATGTGGGGGGAACAGTGTAAGGCGATCTTAAAGCCACAACCTCTTCTGTGAAATTTTCGATTTCGTGGACGGGAATCGATTCGACCTCGGTAAAGACAAGGCCGTGACGCACGACAATGCTGCTGATTTGGTGCTCTGCGTTTTCAATCTGAACCGCCTGGAGCTTGCCGACTGTGGTGCCTTCGTTTTTGACGGCCGTATGGCTAGACAGCACTTTCAACTTCGGCGAAACACCTTCACGGATGGTTTCCTGAACCATGGGCACCAGAGGGGCAGTTGTCATCGTGTCTGCCGACAGATAGGCACCGCTCTCATTACCATCGGCCGGTCTTTCCATTATGGTTTCTCGATATTCCGGCAAGGTCAGCATCTCGTCACTGGTGAGCGCCAGATAGATGCCGTCTTCATCCATTGATGAAATTTTGGACATAGGAATAACGCGAGCCCGCTTCACAAAAAAACCATTCTCGGCAATGAGATCAACAACCCGGCGGTTTTCTGGCTCCACAACCAGTTTGGTCAACGAGCCAAAGCTGCTGTCCAGACAATGAACCTTTGTGCCAAAATTAAATGTTAACTCGTCCATTTCATACCTCCACTTCATTGTGTAGGGGTGGTTACTTGGCTTTGATACTTATTCTGCTTCAGGGAAGGTAACCTGCCCGACTCTAAACCAATAAAACGATCAAGCCGGAAGATAAATGAGCGCCCAAGGGGGCAGGCAGCTCGATAAATACGGCTACACCTTAGCAAAAAAGAGGTGATTTTGATTTGTATCTGGGTACAAAAAGGGGGTATAGATTGGTCTATAACTGGCGCAGCTTAGGGATTGGCTTCACCCCAAAGCGTGGGGAACTCTTGCAACGGCCGAAAACCCATGGCCAGGTAAAATTGGCGGGTACGGCCGTATCCCGCATCAGGGTGTTTTGCACTCAGCGTTTTCACCTGCAAAAACTCGACATTACGAAGCGTCATCGGGTTATTACTCCAAATGCAACTGAGTCCATAGATTCCTCAGGGCTGGCAACTGAATTTTGGAAGGCTTGTTCGGGCACCGCCCATCGGAATGACAAGAGGAGGTCTTCATGTCATTCCGAACCCGGCTCTAGTGCAGCCCTACTCAAGCGCTGAGGTAGGGTGAGGAATCTTTCCAGGTTCTTCTATGAAAGATCGCCTATTACCCAAATAACTTTTTAAAGAGCAACGAGACTCTTATAATCTCTTAGCTCTCTTCATCCGGCGTTTGGTTGATGATGCGCATGGTTCCTACGCTGACGGTGCAGACGCGGCCGAGCAGGTCGATCACCTGTTCTTTGTAATCGGTGAAGCGGTAGGTGTTGAACTTTTCGTGGATGGTGGGGTCGCGTGGTTTGCGCTATTTGTACCGTTCCAGCACCCATTCCAGGGTAGAGCGATTAACATCATTGTAGATGATTTTTTCAACCTGGGCATGGTATTGCTGTGCAGGGGCAGATTGGTCCATTCTTGGAGAATGGACCAATCTTGTCAGGGGGCAATCGTATCTCTCACAGTTTGGGCGAAGGTGCGGGCGCGGCTGACGGCCGTTCCCACATGCCCTTCTGCTCGCATCAACTCTTCTACTTGAACGGCCGTTAAAAATTGCCTGATCCGCCCATCGTTTACCAGTAAATCAACTAATGGATTGGAACGGCCGTCGCGCAGACTGGCCCACGCCTGCAAACTCGCCTCGCGAATCCATTCGTGGCCGTCCTGGCGGCTGGCCCCGGCGGCCACCAGGGCCATCAGCACCCGCTCCGTGGCGGCAAACGGGCCGTAGATGGCCATGTTGCGGGCAATGGCGTCCTCATCAATCACCATCTCGGCCACGATGCGCGTGGCCCGGCGCAGCAGTTCATCCGTGGCCAAAAAGCCCTCCGCCTGGAACAGCCGGCGGTTGGCAGAATCATCCAGGCTGCGCTCCAAAATCGCCTGGCTGGCGTTGTCCCAGGCCACGGCGGGCAGCCCGGCCACGTAGCGCGCCAGCGAGCAGATGTTTTCTGTGTTGATCGGATTGCGCTTGAAGGGCATTGCCGATGAACCCACCTGCTTCTGGCCAAACGGTTCGGCCCACTCGCCAAACGGCGGCGACTGCAAAACACGGAAGTCCAGGGCAAATTTGTGCAGCGAGGCGGCGATTCCAGCCAGCACCTGCTGCACCCGCAAATCCTGCTGGCGGGTGTAGGTTTGCGTAGCGATGGGAAAGTATGGCAGCTCTAAAACGGCCATCGCTGCCGCTTCCATCTGCAAAGCATCCATTTCTGTATCGGCCAGCAGCTCGTCGTAGCCGGCCTGGGTACCGACGGCGCCTTTAAGCCCTTTGCCGCGGAGATTGGCGATTAGAGATTGGAGATTGTGGTAGTCCTCAAGAAGGTCCTGGGCGTAGACGGCAAAGCGGTAGCCGAGGGTAGTTGGTTCGGCCGGTTGGATGTGGGTGTGGGCCATGGTGGGGAGTGCGGCCGTGGCCTCGATGCGGTCGGCCAGGTGGGTGAGTAACTGTTTAAGCTGGTTTTGTAGCAAAACGGCCGCTTCCCGCAGCCGCAGCACGTCCACATTGTCGGTAATGTCGGCGCTGGTGGCTCCCCAATGGATAATGCCGCCGCCGACCGGACACTGCTCGGCAAAGGCGCGGATTTCGGCCATCACGTCATGGCGCGTCTCTTTTTCAATTTCCAGGGCGCGGGTGATGTCGATCTGGTCGGCATGGGCCTGCAAGTCGGCCAGCTGTGCCTCGCTGACCAGCCCGGCCTGGTGCTGCGCTGTGGCCAGCGCCACCCAGACGTGCCGCATCAGCCGCCGCTTGTTTTCTTCAGACCAAATACGGCGCATCGCTTCGCTACCGTAGCGCCAGGTGAACGGAGAAATAAAAGTATCGTGTGTAAAAGTCATAATTTGGGTTTAGATTGGTCCAATCTTCGAGATTGGACCAATCTAAAATCTTATCGTTTCATAACCTGGTAGTTGGGAGCTTCTTTGGTAACCAGCACGCCGTGGGGATGGCTTTCCAGCAGCCCGGCATTGGTGATGCGAATGAAGCGGGCTTTTTCGTGCAGCTCTTTCAAGTTGGCGGCGCCTACGTACCCCATACCGGAGCGCAAGCCACCGATAAGCTGGTAGGTCACATCGGCCAGATTGCCTCGGTAGGGCACCTGCCCTTCCACGCCTTCGGGCACCAGCTTGTCCCGGTCGGCGCGCACGGAACGGCCGGCGGGCACGCCGCTGCCGTAGCGGTCGGCCCCATGCCCCTGCATGGCGCCCAGGCTGCCCATGCCGCGATACACTTTGTAGCGCCGCCCTTCATACAAAATGATGTCGCCGGGGCTTTCTTCCAGGCCGGCCAGCATCGACCCGAGCATGACGGCGTCGGCCCCGGCAGCCATCGCCTTGACGATGTCGCCGCTGAACTTGATGCCGCCGTCGGCAATGCAGGGGACGTTGTGTTTGTGACACTCGGCGGCGCTTTGGAGAACGGCCGTTAACTGCGGCATCCCCGCGCCGGCCACCACCCTCGTTGTACAAATCGAGCCGGCACCAATGCCAATTTTTACTGCATCGGCCCCGGCTTTGACCAGATCGCGCACGCCGTCGGCCGTGGCCGCATTGCCGGCAATGATGGGCAGGTTGGGGTAGCGGTTTTTGGCTTCGCGCACGGTTTGCAGCACCAGGGCGGTGTGGCCGTGGGCGGTGTCGATGACGGCCACGTCTACGCCGGCCTTCACCAGTAAATCGAGGCGCTTCAGCCCGGCATCCCCCACCCCAATGGCGGCAGCGCAGAGGAGACGGCCGTTCGCATCCGCCGCCTGCATAGGATAATTCAACTTCTTCTGGATATCCTTCACCGTGATGAGCCCTTTAAGGTAACCGTCTTCATCCACCAGGGGCAGCTTTTCGATGCGGTGCCGGTGCAAAATCTCTTTGGCCTCTTCCAGCGTGGTGCCAACCTGGGCAGTGATGAGTCCGTCGCTGGTCATAAATTCGGAGACGGGCTGTGGGCCCGGTTCCACAAAACGCGTATCCCGGTTGGTGAGGATGCCCACCAGCTTGCCTTCTTTGTCGGTGATAGGCACGCCGGAGATGTGGTAACGGCTCATTAGCGCCTCGGCATCGGCCAGGGTGTTGTCAGCGCGCAGGGTCACAGGGTCCACAATCATGCCTGCCTCGGACCGTTTGACCTTGTCCACCTCTTCTGCCTGCTCCTCCGGTGATAAATTCCGATGGATGACGCCAACCCCACCCAGCCGGGCCAGGCCAATCGCCAGCCGCGCTTCGGTCACCGTATCCATCGCCGCCGACAGCAGCGGAATGTTCAGATACAAATTACCGGCCAGGCGGGTTTTTAAATCCACGTTGGCCGGTAAGACTTCAGAGTA
>CALBTC010000376.1 GCA_937967805.1 uncultured Anaerolineaceae bacterium | reverse complement strand
GCCGTTGGCAAACCGTTGATCAAACGTTTTTGGTCCCTCTCCCCGTTTGCGCTACAATGCACAATTGAATTCACCGGAAAAATCGAACGCAGAGGCACGGAGATGTGGAGTTGTCAATGAGGCTCTCTGCATCGGCAATCAGGGATTGCATGTGTCTCTGCGTTTTTCAGGAATATCTGTTTATGGGTCCAGAGCCAATCATCAGCTTCCAGAACGTCGATAAGCGGTTTGCTTTTACCAAGGAAAAGCCGCAGTCGGTGATGGAGGCGTTTATCTCGCTGTTTTCGCGGCGCAGGCAGCCAAAGCAGCCGCCGGAATCGCTGTGGGCGGTGCGCGGCGTGAGCTTCGACGTGCTGCCGGGGCAATGTTTTGGCATTGTGGGACGCAACGGCAGCGGCAAGAGCACCATCCTGAAGCTGATTGCCCGGATTTTGCGCCCGAATAACGGCCGTATCGTGATAAACGGCCGTGTCAGCGCCTTGCTCGAACTGGGTGCCGGTTTCCATCCCGATCTCACCGGTCGAGAAAACATTTTCCTCAACGCCGCCCTGCTTGGCTTCGATGAAGCCACCACCCGTGACTATTACGACCGCATCGTTGAATTTTCCGAGCTAGACGAATTTATTGATATGCCGGTGCGCCATTACTCATCGGGCATGTACATGCGCCTGGGCTTTAGCGTAGCCATCCACATGGAGCCAGACATCCTCATTGTGGATGAAATTTTAGCGGTGGGTGATCAGGCGTTTCAGTCTAAATGCATCGATGCCATTATGGCCATGAAAGATCGGGGCGTTACCATACTCATCGTCAGCCACAACATTAACCTGGTGCGGACCCTTTGCACGCACATTTTGTGGATAGACAAAGGTGTACCGCAGGCATATGGACCGGTCGATGAAATTGCGGCAGAATATGTGGCGCACGCTTATCAGAAAAAAGGGCAGCCCATCACCGCCACGTTTACACGATCGGGCACCGGGGAGATTGAAATCATTAGCACGCGTTTTTTAGATGCACAGGATGAACCCCAGGAGACATTTGCCACAGGCGAGCCGATGACAATCGAAATCAGTTATGTGGCCCATAAGCCGATCCCTAACCCGGAAGTTGGCCTGGCCATTTTTCGGCAGGATGGGGTGCAGGTCAATGGTCCCAACACGAAGGTGGCCGGTGTTGATTTGGGTGTGCTTGAAGGTGAAGGAGTGCTGCGGTATGAGATTGAGCAGTTACCTCTTTTACCGGCGACGTATTTGGTGACAACGGCCGTTCATGATAGTCGCTCTCACCAATGTTATGATTATCACATGAAAGCGTATAGCTTCCGTGTGCGTCAAAATGAAATTAAAGAGATGGAAGGTTTGGTAGCGCTGCCGGCCAATTGGTCGATTAAAACATTAGAGCCAACGATCCAAAACTGAGGCTGGCGGGGAGGAAAAATGGACAAGAAGCGTGGTGCCTTTATTGCACTTATTGTGCTGCTAAATTTTGTAGTGGTGTTGTGGGCCTTTGCCGCAGAGAGTGGTTTGCCCAGCAATACGGTAGGTTTCATGACAGAATTCCCTGTGCCTATGGCCGACGGTGGGCCGCAAAACGTGGTGGTAGAATCGGCCGGCCCGCCGGCACGGGTTTGGGTTACCCGGCCAGAGGCGAATGTTGTTACCCGCCTGGTGGTGACGGATACGGTGAATTTTTCGTTTACGAATTATCCGCTGCCTACCAGTGGCAGCGAGCCGTATGATTTGGCGTATGATGCGGGGAACGGCCGTATCTGGTTTACTGAGCGGGCCCGGCCGTACATTGGTTATGTGACGATTGCCACCGGTGCCGTTCAAGAGATTGCGATTCCTAACCTCGGTTTGCCGCACAGCATCGCTATAGCCCCCAATGGACTCATCTGGTTTACCCAGCCAGAAGCAAACAATCTGGTGAAATATGATCCCGTCGGAGGTATGTTTACTGCGTATGGGTATGCCAATAGCCAGGGCACGCCGGTAGCCAATGCAATGCCTACAAAAATCTCCATAGCCAACAATACCAGCGTCTGGATAACTGCGCCCGGGGTTAACCAGATGACGGAGTTTAGACCCGCAACCAATACGTTTGTGCCGGCGACTGTGGTTGATTTTGGCAGTCCGGCGGTGCCGCCAAGCGATGTTTTTGCGCTAAACAATGCTCCCTTAAACAATGTTCCTTGGATTGCCAGTCCGGTTGATGACCGGATCGGCCGTTTTTTGCCGGAGACGCTTGCTTTCTTTCGCTGGTATGATTTGCCGGCGGAAGATACCGGTATCAATAGTTTATACATTACGGTGTCAACTGGATTGATTCATGTATGGTACACAGACCCGAATAACGGCCGCGTTGGCCAAATGAACCTGGAAAACAGCGACTTTGATGTAGTCGGACATGCGTTGCATCAACTTCCCTCATCGACTGGCAATCCGGTAGATATTGTTGCCGATTCATCCGGCACAGCCTGGGTGGCTGATCTGGGCGGCGAAGCGATTGTGCGCTGGCAAGCGCCATACAACGTTTTTCGCTATTTGCCGATCGTACAAAGGCCATAAACTAAGAAGAGATAAACAATGCTTAGTGGTGATCTGGCGTCGGTAGTTGCTTTGGTTTGGATTGTTGGCTGCATTGCCACGTTTTTTTACTTACTGGCAAGCAACAGGCTGCTGCCGGGCGTCGTAACCACGATTTTTGCTGCATCATTATTTCTGCGACTGGTGCCTGCCTTGATACTGCCTGTTGGGGCAGGATATTACGAAATGTCGGTTTTTCGCGAAGCGGCCGATATTTTTCGCAGCGGCGAGAGTATTTATCAGGTTCAGGTGGCGCACCCCTATTTGCCGCTAGAGATTTACTGGTTCGTTTTGGCCGATTGGCTGGCGGAAAATGCTGGGCTGTTTTTCATATTTTGGGTCAAATTCCTGAACGTGCTAGCAGATAGTTTGATAGCGGTGCTGATTTATGGGGGATTTGCCAGATTTCGCTCTGAAAAAAGTGCCCAAAAGGCAGCCTGGCTGTACGTTTTTAATCCCATCACCATAATGGTTGCGGCCTATCAAGGTCAATTTGATGCGGTGCCTCTTTTTTTCATTGTGCTGGCCTGGTATTTTTATGAGCAGAGCCAGCACAATGATGGAAATTATTCAGGCGCGGCCTGGTTTACGGGGTTGGCGATTTTAAGCAAGACTTGGCCTTTTATTCTAGCGCCTATTCTGTTTTTGCGATTAACGACTTGGCGGCAGCGCCTTCAGGTCATTGTGTTGGTGGCGCTGCCTGTTTTAATAGGGATTTCGCTGTTTGAATTGTTGTTTCCCGGAAGCTGGCAGCCGATGCTGCGCCGGGCGACGCGTGCAGGGGCCATTTCCGGCTGGTGGGGATACTCTTCCGTTATCAATGTATGGCGCTTTTTGACGGGTTCGGGAGAGGAACTATTTCAGTGGGTAGCACAGTATGGCAAATATTTGGGTTACTTGTCTGGTTTTACCATGATTTGGCTGACGCGGAAACGGCCGTTAATCGTTTCGCTTCTGTTAACAATGTTGGTGATGCAAACGGCCGTGCCCAACCTGGGTCTTCAAAGTCTCTGCTGGATTATTCCAGCAGCCATTATTGCCAATCGGTATAATGCTTTGGGTTGGTTTGTTGTTGGTGCCCTGGTTCATATGCTCATTTCCTACTGGGGGATTCACATCACTGATTGGCTTTATCGATTTTTTACGGCACCGGTTGGCAACGCCATCGTTCAGCTTTCCTCATTGGCAGTCTGGTCCGTCATGATATTGTGGTGGATTCAGGAACTTGCTGGTAGTAGTATAAAAATCTTACCAGACATTTTTAGCAAGAAACCGCTTGTCTCAGCAGAAACGAGCGTCAAATTAAATTAAGTCAAAGATTGGCTGGTTTTCTGTTGAAAACCAGCCAGATTCCGGAGTGGAACATGATTTTTCGTAAAGGATATTTAATTTTTACCCTCGCGCTTCTCAGCCTCTTTTTATTGGTCAACAATCAGGCCAACATAAATATAGAATCTCAAGAGCATACTGTAAAAGCAGACACTCTGGGAGAAGCGATGACGACATATTTGCCGGCTGTTTTGAATAGATACACCAATATCGTTTCCCCAATTGGCGTGCAAATGTATGACAGTACGGCTCCAAGCAGCAAATACCACAATGGACTCGTTGAGTCTGGCACAACCTGGGTGCGGATACAGATAAATTGGTCAAATATTGAGCCAAGCCGAACGTCACCGCCGACATATTATTGGGGTTCGGCCGAAACTGCTTTTGCTGCAGTGCTACCTGAAAATGGTGGGCTGAATATCTTGGGAACATTCCGGTATTCACCTGGCTGGGGGGCACCGGCTCCAGAAGAACCGATCTATCCAGATCGATATGATGAGTTTGCCGAGTTTGTGGCAGCTACCGTGGAACGATATGACGGGGATGGTTTCAACGATGCGCCCGGTTCACCGGTGATCACTTATTGGGAGCTTTTTAACGAACCAGATCGCTTTAATTTTTGGGGATATAAAGGCAAAGAGTTTTCTGACTTGCTGAAAGTAGTTTACCCTGCTGTAAAAGCGGCAAATCCAGGCGCGCAGCTCGTCTTCCCAGGTATCGCCTACGACTTCTTTCAGGACACCTCGGGGGGGCCATTTGTTCGTTCATTCCTCACCGATGTTTTGGACAACGGAGGGGGAAACTACTTTGACGTGATGAATTTCCACTCTTATCCAGTTTTTTACACCAACTGGACAAATAACAAAGGGCCTGGCCTTCTGGAAAAAGGGGAGTATATTCAGGATATTTTGGCCGGTTATGGTTTGGACAAACCAATTGTTGTTACTGAGACGGGCTGGCACAGTAACAATGCAGCGTCAACTATTCCGGGATCCCCGGAAATTCAATCTAAATATGTGATTCAACTGATAACCCAGGGCTACGCGCTGGACGCGAAAATCCTGATTTGGTGGATGTATTATGATGTGGGAGGGGGTTATCAGTTTGATAACGGTTTGGTAACAAATGGCACGCCACCTGTTGAAAAACAAGCTTACTACATATTCCAGGATGCTGCCGAGACATTTCGGACGGCACGTTTTGTCCGTAAGTTCACCACAGGGGAAACCGGGAAGCTGGAGCTGGAAGCGTATGAGTTTGAAGATGTCGTTCAAAATCAGCAGTTTTTTGTGGCCTGGTTAAATCCCGTTACGGCAACAGGCACAGAACCCTTACGTATCCCTGCTGCCCAGGTGTTGGTACGTAATCCTATTGCCGGTTCTCAATATTCTGTAACAGATGGGCAGGATGGAATAGTAGATGGATATGTGACTGTACAGGTAGGGGCACAGCCTGTTTATGTGGAGGTAGACAATTAAGAGATGAGAAACAATCTTATTTGGACTAAGAAGAGCGGTATTGGTATTGTTTTAGCTTTTGCCGTATTGATATTGTTTTTTTCAATTAGAAATATCCAACCGGTTCGTGAAACGGCCGCAGGCGGTTTTAGCGATATTGTTTATTTGCCGCTTGTGAACAATGGGGTTCCTCCGCAATGTAGGTATGGTATCAACGTCATTCACAACCCGGCAAACCTGATGATTGAAAAGCTGCGCCTGGGCTGGTATCTAAATTACAATACAACCCCAAGCCCGGTGTTGGCAAACCAGGCGAAATATGTGCCAGTTATTCGCCTGAGTCAAACAGGACCCAATGCCAATGATTTTACTTATACGCCCAGTGGCCAAAACCTGCTGGATGCCATTGCGGCTAATCCAGGTGCAGATTGGTTGATAGGTAATGAGCCGGATCGTAAAGATTTTCAGGATGATATGGAGCCGCATGTATATGCAGCCGCCTACGCAGAGCTGTATGACCTAATTAAAGCGGAAGATCCTTTGGCGCGGATATTTGCCGGCACGATTGTGCAGCCCACGCCTTTGCGCTTGCAATATCTGGACATGGTTTTAGACAGCTATTCCAATCAAAACGGTGGCGCAAAAATGCCGGTGGATGGCTGGAGCATTCATAACTTTATCTTGAATGAGGTAAGCTGTGATTACGATCCCAATAATTGTTGGGGAGCGGAAATTCCACCAGGTATTCAAGCCAATGTGGGTGAAGTTTTGTCTATTGAAGACAATGATAATATCGATTTATTCACGGAACGTATTGAGAATTTCCGACAGTGGATGGTGGATCGCGGCTATGGCGGGTTGCCGTTAACCGTTTCGGAATATGGGATATTGATGCCTTCCTGGCTCGGTTTTGATGCTAACCGGGTTAATACATTTATGGATGCGACGTTTGATTATATGGAAACGGCCGTTGACCCCCAACTCGGCGATCCCAACGACAATTACAAACTGGTACAAACCTGGTCATGGTTTAGCACCGGCGCACCAGGCGACGAGTTTAACGGTTACCTGTTCGAAGGAGCTGTCGGTAATTACCCGTGGGGGTTGTCTGCAATGGGCCAAAACTTTGCCGATCATACCACCAGCCTGACCGAGCAAATTGATCTCTACCCTTCTGCTGTTACGGCCGAACCGCCATCCCCTAATGCTCCCGCTTCTATTACCCTCACCGCAACGATTGCCAACAGCGGCACCAATGTTTTCCCCAAAGCATTTGTGGTTCGTTTTTACAATGGTGATCCGAAGGCAGGCGGCACCCAGTTGGGCAGCGATCAAACTATCTCGCTAGAAGGATGTGGATATAATAAAACTGTTTCTTACCTTTGGGAAAATGTGCCTGCTGGCAGCTATACCGTATATGTTGTTGCCGATGCGCTCAACGCGGTCACAGAATCAAATGAGACAAACAACAGCAGGATGCTTTCCATAACCGTCAATAACTGATGCGCAACGCTTCAATCTGGTGTTGAGTGAACCGCTGCAAGAAACTTAATTGGTGAATGTAATCTGGCAAAGATTTATGAAGCCTCGTTTGTTAGCCTTTGTGGGGGCTGTTATCGTTGGCGCTGCCTTCATATTGTTGGTGACGCGATGGCCCTTAACGGCCGATACGTTTGGTTACGAATATGCCGCCAAACAGCTCATAAGAGGCAACGGCTTGGGATACGATGATCCCAATAATGCGCTGTTTGGCGAATTCTTTTCCCCTTTTGCCTTTCAAATTACCCATTTTGCCGACGCCAGAACCTACCTGGGGTATCCACCGGGCTTTCCGCTGCTGTTGGCGCTGCCCGGATTCATAACCGGCATTGAGGCGAGCGTACATTACGTTGTGCCGGTATTGGCTGGGATTGGCGTCATGCTAACGTTTTTGTGGGGGAAATGGGTGAGTCAAAACGAATGGGTTGGCCTGATGGCTGCCGGCATGGTTGCTTTAACACCCAATTACTGGCTTTTTGGTACAGAAGCATGGTCAGAAATACCGTCAATGGTTTTTGTGTTGGCCGGCTATCTGCTTTACTTTTATTCACAGCGCGATACGGCAACCAAAAAAGAAGCCTGGCTTTACGCTGCGTTGGGCGGTATTGTTCTGGTTTTCTCTCTGTTTATTCGCTATACCAACATCACTTTTATAGCCAGCGTTGGTTTAGCCGAGCTTTTGACCAGGCCCCGAGCATTGATTCGGCCGTCACAAAAGTGGGCGTTTTATGCTGTTTTGGCGTTTGGCCTGCTGCTTATTTTGCTGTTTAATCATTTTTACTACGGCGGCGTTCGCTTAACCAGTTATAGTCCGGAGAATGGTTGGTATCTGTTCCCCCCGTTTTCGTTGGCCTATGCTTTAGGCGAGTCACCGGTTGATGGCTTCAGTTTGATTGAGGCTGGCAAAACATTGTGGGGAAACTTTTCTGTGGTTTTGCTTTTTGTACCGGTTGGCTGGTTTGGTTTGCCCCGTTTTTACCGATGGTTGTTTGTGTTGGTTGTTGTCAGTTCATTGAGCTTATACAGCATTTATGCGTTTGCCCCGGCCGGGATCAACAGCCGCTTTTTGCTGCCGCTCTTTCCCTTTTTGGCCATTTTGGGTGTGCAGGGAATCAACTTTTTTTTACAAAAGAGCCCAAAACGCTGGCCTCAGGCTGTTCTCTTGGGTGGTTTGGTTTTATGGCTTGGCTGGAATTTGTGGCCGCAAGTGAATGAGCTTAGAACAAAGAACCAGGGGGCAGAAACGGTCGTCACCAACTTGCGCACCTGGCTGGCAGAAACAGAAGAAGACGCTGTTCTGATGAGCTATGAGCTCAATGATCAGATTGCCTATTACGGTAACCGCTCGGTGTTAAACTACCGGCGCATTCCCCAGTATGATCCCGAACAAGAGAAATACCGCTATGATTTGTTCGAGCCTTGCTTGGTGTACCTGGTAGATTCATTACTGTTGGCTGGAAAACCGGTTTATTTTCATGAAGATCGATCCCCGACTTTGTATAATGCCAAAGAGCGGCTTGAAGCGCATTATGCGCTGGTTCCTTTTCGGGAAGAGCCAAAACTTTTCCGGGTAACCAATGACTCTTTAACGGCCGTTCGCCAATCGCCCAAAATTTGCACCCCATAAACTGCGTACGGCCACACCATAATTTTGACCGCTGCGGTTCTGGCAGTGGGCCCGTTTGTCACGGCTGCGTCATTCACTCCGAATCATCTCAGCCGAGATTCTGTTGTGCTTTTCCAGGTGTGGCATCAAGTCGATGGTGGTGAGCTGACCGTTCGCCACCACAAGCTTGCCATCAATTACTGAATAATCCACCGTAGGCGGCTGGCAGAGCAATACGGCCGCAACCGGGTCATGCAGCGCGCCAGAGAAGGCAATCTGGTTTAAATTCAGGGCAATAAAGTCGGCGCTCATGCCTGGGGCCAGGTAACCAATATCATCCCGGCCTAAAACGGCCGCACCACCCCGCGTACCCAGTTCCAACGCCTGCCGCGCCGACATCGCATCGGGACGGCCGCCAAAGCCGCCGCGCCCGCCTGGCGCCTCACTCAAATAACGGTCCGGGGCCACGCGCTGCAGCAGCATCGCCTGCCGCGCTTCAGCCAGTAAATGGCCGCCGTCGTTAGAAGCGGAGCCATCGACCCCGAGCCCAACCGGTACACCCGCATCCCACCAGGCCAAAACCGGGGCAATGCCGCTGGCCAGCCGCATGTTGCTGCTGGGGCAGTGGGCCACGCCCGTCTGCGTTTGGCCAAACAGCTCAATCTCCGGCTGGCTCATGTGGACACAGTGGGCGTGCCACACATCACCCCCGGTCCAGCCCAGTGATTCCACGTAGGGCACGGGGCGCAGGCCAAACGTCTCTAAACAAAATTCTTCCTCTTCCAACGTTTCGGCCAAATGGGTGTGCAGCCGCACGCCGTAAGCGCGGGCCATCCTGGCCGACTCGCGCATGAGATCGGGGGTGACAGAGAAGGGGGAACAGGGAGCCAACACCACGCGCAGCATGGCGTGGCGGCCGGCGTCGTGGTATGTCTCGATGAGGCGCTGGCTGTCTTTGAGGATAAATGCTTCATCTTCCGTGACCCGGTCGGGCGGGAGACCGCCATCGCTCTCGCCCAGCGACATAGAGCCGCGGGCGGCATGGAAGCGCACGCCTATCTCCTGTGCGGCGCGAATCTGGCTGTCTAACGTGCAGTCGTTGGGGAAAATGTAGAGATGATCGCTGCTGGTGGTGCAGCCGGAAAGGGCCAGTTCAGCTAAGCCGGTGATGGTGCTTACGTAAATGGCTTCGTTGCTGAGATTAGCCCAGATGGGGTAAAGCGTGGTGAGCCAGTCAAACAGATTATTGTTTTGCGCCAGGACGCGAGTGAGGCTTTGGTACAGGTGGTGATGGGTGTTGACCAGGCCGGGCAGTACGATATGCTCGCTGAGATCAAGGACGGCATCGGCCGTTTCTGGCAGCTCGCTCGTAGGGCCAACCTGCTCAATAACATTATCGCGTACAAACAGCCCGCCATTTGTAATTTCACGCCGCTCATCGTCCATGGTTACGAGAACGGCCGTATTCTTAACCAGCAATGTGCCCATCAAAACCTCCTGGTATGTTCGATTCTTAGCAAGATGCCGAACGTTACCCCCAAATCCGTTAGCCGGCAACCTCGTTTGGCAATGCTTTTTCCAGTGGTATAATTAAACGCTTGCTGGGGATGTGGCGGAATTGGCAGACGCGCATGACTTAGAATCATGTGCCGCAAGGCGTGTGGGTTCAAGTCCCTCCATCCCCACTTTTTAAGAGACCAAAAGCGTTGCTACCAGGCAACGCTTTAATTTTTTTGAGAGGTAGCTTGTGACGCTAAAGATTCAAACCGAACAAGATGATCAGCGACAGCTTTTGATGACCATTGAGGTCCCCGAAGAGCGTGTCGAGAAACAGATGCGGCAAACCGCCCGCAAACTTGGCAAGGAAGTCAATATCCCTGGCTTTCGTCGGGGCAAAGTGCCTTACCCTGTACTGCTCAAGCGGTTAGGCCGTGACCTGCTGCGTACGGAAGCCATTGAAGATATGCTGCAAAGCGTGTTTACCGAGGCCCTGGATGAGGTAGACCCGGACATCTACGCCCCCGCTAATTTTGATGATATGGAGATGGAGCCGCTGGTGCTCAAGTTCACCATTCCGCTTATGCCAGAGGTGGAACTGGGCAACTACCGTGAGCTGCGCAAAGAGATCGAGCCGGTTGAGATTGCCGAAGAAGCGGTTGACGAGGCGCTGGAGCGGATTCAAACGCAGCACCAGCAGCTAGAAGAGGTAGCACGTCCGGTTGAGGTGGGTGACATGGTGACCCTCAGCGGCAAGGGGGAACTGCTGCCGGCTGCCGAAGACGAAGCAGAGGAAGCTGAAGCCGCCGATGACGGGGAAACGGCCGAATCCGAAATGGAAGAGACCGAGGCCGAAACCGAGTATCCGGAAGATAACGTCATTTTCAACAGCGAAAACGTGGACCTTGTGATGGAGGCCAAGCAGCTCTTTTGGGGTGAGGACTTCGTCAACAACGTCGTAGGCATGTCGGCCGGCGATAAGAAGACGTTCAACATGACGTTCCCCGAGGATTTTGAAGAAGAAGAGCTGGCCGGCCGTGAAGCGACCTTTACTGTCAATGTGCTCAACGTGCGCAGCCGTAACCTGCCGCCGTTGGACGATGAGTTGGCCAGGCTGGAAGGTTCCTTTGAGACGCTCGACGAACTGCGTGAATCGATCCGCGAAGAACTGCAAAACGAAGCCGAAAGCGAAGCTAAGAACGAGCTTATCGAAGGCATGATTGATGATTTGTTGGAAGACGCAAAATTGAATTATCCGCCGGCGGCCGTAGAATCTGAAATTGACGGCATGCTGAACAATTTTAAGGGCCAGGTTACCCGCGCCGGTTGGAGCTGGGAAGATTTCTTGCAGCTGCAAGGCACACAGGAAGAGCAGCTGCGCGAGAATTTCCGCGAGGGTGCCGAAGAACAGCTTAAGCGTCAGCTGGTGCTGCGCCAGTTTATCATGGACGAGAAGCTGCGTGTAACCGAAGAAGATGTGAACGCGGCCATTGATGAGCGCGTCGGCCAGTTTGGCGACAATGAAGCGCTGGTTCAAGGGATGCGTGACTATTATCGCAGCGGCCCCGGTTTTGATATGCTCAGCAGTGAAGTGCTGATGGACAAAGCGTACGAGCGGATCGAAGCGGTGCTAACCGGTAATGCCCCCGATTTGGCCGAATTAGAGGCTGAGGCAGAAGCCGCAGAGGCCGAGACGGAAGCTGAAGAAGCCGAAGCGTCTGTAGATTTAGAAGCAGAAACAGAAACGGCCGAATCCGACACCGAAGAATCTGAAGCAGAACCGGTTGCCGAAGCGGAAACGGCCGTAAATGAGGAAGAAGAAAGCAAAGAAAAAGAAGAGGCTGGAGGATAATGTAAATCTAACGGTAACCCGATAAACTTCGCCCATTAATGCTTTGGAATGGCGAAGGAATCTGGTAGCTGCTGGATTGCTTTTTCGCTTTCTCACAATTTTAGGAGACGACTAACTCATGATGAATTTGCCAACATCGCTTGTCCCCATGGTGCTGGAAACTGACGGTCGGGGCGAACGCGCTTACGATATTTTTTCCTTGCTGCTGAAAAATCGCATCATCATGCTGGGCACGCCGATTAATGATCAGATTGCCAACCTGATTGTGGCTCAGCTGCTGTACCTGGCTCGCGAAGATTCCAGCAAGCCGATCAGCATGTATATCAATAGCCCCGGCGGGCAGGTGTATTCCGGTATGGCTATCTACGACACCATGCAGCAGATTGAATGTCCCGTATCCACGGTGGCGGTTGGCTTCACGGCTAGCTTTGGCACGGTTTTACTGACGGCCGGTACCGAAGGAATGCGTTACGCGCTGCCCAACGCCACCATCCACATGCACCAGCCGTTAGGTGGGGCCCAGGGTCAGGCATCTGACATTGAGATTCAGGCGCGAGAGATTTTGCGCCTGCGCACATCGCTGAACAATATCCTTTCTAAGCACACCGGCCAACCCATTGAACGCATTGAAGAAGATACGGATCGCGATATTTACATGGGCGCTGAAGAAGCTATGAAATATGGTCTGGTAGATGAAGTTTTAACGGGTCATACTGTCTAATTTATTGACGATCCGATTTTGTTGTTAGACGGCCGTTCCCTCTCCGGAACGGCCGTTTTTGATTTGCCTCCAGAAAATGAGCGCTTGCTCGCTACACTTGCTATTGTTTTACACACTCCTTATAATCCCAATGTTCTGTAGGAATCATTTATTTTTCTATTATGTTAAACAAGTGGCGGTTTGCAGGTAGGTTTGGTTCGATACTTCCCGCCCATTCCTTTCGAGGTGGAGTGAGGACAACATGGCCGGTTCTCATAACAAACGATTAACGCGCACCCTCATGGTGCTGATGGGCTTTATTATCGCTGCCCTTCTCTTTTCTCAATTGGCGCAAACAACCGGCTCGCTGCAAGCACAAAACTTGCCCGAAATAGAGTTTAGTGGAAGCGCCTCAATCACTATTGATGAAGATGTGGGGAACTTTACCTTAACGGAAGACATCAGCCAGGCGCCCCCTTCAAGCAAGGAAACGGTTAATTATGTTGCCTTACCGGGCTCGGCGACAACGGCCGATTATTCAGTACCAAGCGGACAATTAAGTTGGCCTATAGGCGATGGTACATCAAAGTCAATAACAGTTACGATTATTGATGATACAGTGGATGACAATAATGAGTTCTTTTATGTGCAGCTAGAGAACCCTAACCAGGCTGTTTTAGGGTCGCCATTCAGAAAAACAATTAATATTACAGATAATGATGCCGCTTCCGGGACGCCTACCCCCCAGGTGTTTGCCGATGACCAGGAACCAAACAACAATTTTAACGAAGCCGCGGAAACGGCCGCAGATGCCGCCGATCTCTGTAGACTGACCTTCTATCCACCTGGTGACCAGGATTATTTTCGCTGGTGGGGCAAAGCAGGTATCACTTACATCGTCTCTACCTCGAATTTAGATCCAGGGCTCGATACGGTGCTGGATGTTTACAATATTAACCAGGCGCTGATTGCCAGCAATGATGACGTCTCGCCGGGCATCTTCCGTTCAGAAGTGCGCTTTACAGCCGGCTCCGACGGTTATTATTATGCCCGTGTTACCAACAAAACGCCGGTGGACCCGGTGAACAAGCTGTACTGTTTTGGCGTTGATTCCACCGTGGCCCCCACAACCACCCCGCCACCAGGCTTTCCGGCCGATGCCGATGTGTGTGAGTTTAACAGCACAATTGAGACCGCCTGCCTGATGGTACTTGGTGAAACAAAAAGTAACCTGAATTTTGTCCCTACCCTGGGCAGCACTCAGGATACAGACGTTTTCAAAGTTTGGCTTAAACCGGGCATTTTTGTTACCTGTGAAACGATTATTCCAGCAGGCTCAGCGGCAGACACAAATATGATTTTTTGGGACAATAACGGTAATCCCTTTAATCCCTGGCTGGGTAATGACGATAAAGAAGATGGCGGACTCGATTTTGGCAGCCGTGTGAGCTATCTTTCAACCTACACGGGCTGGTTGTTTGTTGTCGTTGGGCCCCGAAGTACGCCGCCGCTGGATGAAGCCGATTTACATGAATATGATTTAACCTGCACCGGGCTCGAAGCTACTCCAACGCCAACCCCTTCTGCCACCAGTTCGTTTACCGGCGGCACGGGTGGTACCGGTGGTTTTGCCACCCCTGTGCCCCAACCAACGGCTGCGCTTCCCACGCCTTTTCCCACGCCAACGCCTATCGATTTTTCATTTCTCTTCACAGCCACACCAGCACCGCCCCCTGTGGTGCAGTTTCAACCCTTGCCGACCTCCACACCGGCCGGGGGTGGTACACAATCAGCCACTATCAACGTGACCCTTTATTACGACAGCAACAACAACTTCTTGCCGGAGCTAACGGAGGGCATTGTGAATGCGGCCGTTGCCCTCTACGATAACGGGACGGGCGAGCTGATTTCCTTTGGGCACACCAATGAGACGGGTGTAGCACGCTTTACCGGCATAAATGCTACCGGTGCCGTGCGTGTCGTGGTACCCTTCCTAAACTATAGTCAGGTGGTGTTGGGTGACAGTGCCGAAATTTTGGTTCGCGTTGCGCCGCAGCCTTTGCCCATTGGGATTCCCTAGAAAGCGCAGCTTAACCCTTAGGGTTTGTTCATAAACAAGATGATTTATAGAACCTAAACCCTAAGGGTTTTCAAAGAAGCAAAAGGTTTTTCTATGTCGATTGAGCCGCAGGAGAATGCGCCTACAGAAAATAGTTCCACACCGCCCTGGCGAGATTCTTTATCAAATCCAGCAGTGTTGGTGGCGGGCGGAATTGCCCTGGTTGCCCTGTTGGCGGTCATTGTTTTGACGGTGATCTTAATTCGGCAGGGACAGGAAGATGAGGGGGATACGGCCGTATCCGGCACACCTACACCCTTTGGCGGCAGCGAAGACGGCTTGCTGGCTGGTGATCCACTGGTGGTGGGCATGAGCGACTCAGACACCATCTCCGTCACCCTGGATTCTCCTATTTCCCTGAATTTGCCCGCGCAGCAGTTTAACGTGCAAACGCAGGTGATTGGCGCGGATGGCACCTGGACCCCCAATGTGGATGAGCTGGGAACGGCCGTTTGGGTGTATGGCACTATTGTTAATTACGTCGTGGGCCTGCCGGACTCAGAGGAAAATCGCGCTTTGCTGGAAGGGTTAGCCCCTGGCGATGAGATGATGCTGGCCACGCGCGGCGGCACGCGCTACACATTTTCCTTCAACAGTCGCACCACCGTGCCGGTGACCAATCGCGATGTCTTTGCCCAAACCACGCCGGGCATCACCCTGGTGCTGCTGGGTTCAGAAGGATCAGAGCGCCTGGTGGTGAACGGCCGTTACGTGGTGGCCGAATCAGACAGCCAGGCGGGAAACGTGGTGAGCCTGGGCGAGACAGCGCAATTGGATAACATTCAACTGACCGTCAACAGCACCACCTACATTGCCGACCGGGCTGAGATTCCCCCTGGGTTTGCCCTGTTCGTGGTTGATTATCAAATTCAAAACGTTGGCTTAACTGCTTTTGACACGGGCAATTTACAGCAAACGCTGGTCGACAACTTGGGCAATCAATACGTGTTACGGCCGTTAGCTACACAGTTGGGCAATTTTCCTGCACTCTCCGGCTTCTTGAATGCCAACCAGGTAACACAAGCCAGCGCCGGCTACCAAATCCCACTTGGCTTGGAGAGCGAAACGTTAAGCTGGGTGGTTACCAACAATAATTCTGGGGCACAGGTGTATGTAACGCTGCCGTTTACGGGCGGGGCGGCTGTGGCGGCCGGTTCTACCATTACGTTAGGCCGGGTAGAAGTTTCTACCGATCTAACCAGCCTCATCATTGGCGGACAGGTGACCAATTTGGGGACACAGCCCCTGGTGATTACAGAATCTGATGTGGCGCTGCAAGGGCAAGATGGCTCGGTTTATTTACTGCTTTCAACCAATCCCCCGTTTCCCTGGCCGGTGCCCCCTGGACAAACGCTGCAATTTTTCCTGACGTATCAACGGCCGCCAACGGATACGGCCGTTTTCCGCGTACTTAACCAGGGATTCCAGCTAACCAACTTGCGTTAGCCTTTCCCGTTCCCATTCACAATAAATTCCATGGACGATTTTGGCCGCGTCCCCCGGCTGGTGTAGTACAGTGCCAGCCCGATGATAATAACCAAAACGGACAGGGCCAGTCCGCCTAACTGCAGCGGACCGACAAACGGCCGTTCAAACTGTGGCTCCACATGCGTGCCGATGCTGATGAGATCAGACAGGCCTGACACATAAGAAAAAACCAGCCCGGTCGCTGCCAGGCGCACCCCAATGTCGGCCTGAAGCGAGCGCGGTTTGTCGCGGCGCAGGCTTTTGATGTACATGAATAGGGATAAGGTCAATGCTGTCAACCCTACCAACAGCTGGAACATCTGCACCATGCCAAAACCGGGCGTAAGGTCCAGACCGAAAAATTCCGCTCCCAACGACAAAACGATTAAAATCAGGCCGATGCCAAAAAGCCCCAACGTGACATTGCGGCGCAACTTTGCGCTCTTGCTGTTTTTTTCACCGCTCATGTGTGTCTCCATCTTCCTGAAACAGAAAACGCCACGTAAGCACACGCGGCGTTTCTATCTTTTCCTCTGGTCGGGGCAGCGGGATTCGAACCCACGACCTCTTCAACCCCATTGAAGCGCGCTACCAAGCTGCGCCATGCCCCGACAGCCTGAGCATTATAGCAAATCGACATTTGGCAAGCAAACTAACGAATTGCCGATCAAAAATATAATGACTCAGGCGTCTAATTATTTGAATGCTGCCAAAAAAACCGCACGGTTGGTGTTTGGGGATGGTACTGGTACGATCAACCAACAGTTCACTTTGGCGGTAAACAACGGGATTTCCCCCTACGTTTCAAAGGAGAGGAAGGTATGAAACGCTTTTTGGTAGGTTTGTTTTTGTTGCTTTTTTTTGTAATTGCTTGTGGAGGTTCAGGCGGAGGGGAAAGTGAAGAGGCTGTCGATGCGGAACCGGTATCAGAGCAGGATATGACGGCCAATGCCTTAATTACCGCCATTGCGGCCAGCGCCCAACCTCCCTTTGATCCGACTGCCTTACAGAATGATTTGGAAACGGCCGTTTCCCTTTGGAACAGCCATGAAATTGCCCGTTACCAGGTCACCGTCAGGCACCGGCAGCCTACCTGGAGCACGCAAAATATCACTATTACCGTGGAAGACGGCGTCGTCATCGACAGCACCCATACCTGCTTCCCTCAACAAGATTGCATCATGCGGGATGTCGATCCACAGTCAGTGACCATCGAGGCATTATTTGAAACGGCCGAAAACGTCCTCAGCCTCAACGATCCCGAAACGGACATGACCTTTAACCAAACCTACGGTTACCCCAATTCCATCATCTATGAAGATGCCAGTTGGGTAACCGACGGCTTTCAACTGCTTGATGAGTAACCAGTAGGAGAAATTAGGTGTATCGAGATGAACCGCAAAGCACGCAAAGGACGCAAAAGAAGAAAAAGAAAAACTTTACGCTCTTTGCGTCCTTTGCGGTGATACGTCCCTCACATTTGACTACTGAAACTTTCATGGAGAAACAAAGTGGCCCAATTAATTACCCGTAAATTTCTGTTAATTCTGATCTTTCTGCCGCTGCTCAACTTTGTCGGATACGCCTATGCTCAGGTGCATCCGCGCCTGTTTTCATCCCCATTGGGCAATGCTGTCTCCGCAGAATTTGAGCCCTACTCCACCTATGTGCAAGGCGTGTTGTTTGAAGGCGATCTAGGGCGGGTAGGCAACGTACCTGTGACCCAAATTTTGAGCGAGCCAGTGCAAAACAGCCTGGTGTTGGTTGGTTTTTCCCTGCTGGTATCCATTGTGTTGGGATTGTTGGTCGGGCTGCTGTCCGTTTCGCCTCGCACCAAGCGCATGAGCACCGCCGGGTTGTTTGTGCTGTCGGCCGGCTCCTCCATGCCCGGCTTTTTACTGGGCGGCGTGCTGCTGGCCGGTATGGTGTACCTGGTCTTTTTCTCCGACGCGACTTCGACCTTTTTGCCGATTAGTGGCTACGGGCTGGACGAACATCTCATCTTGCCGGTGCTGGTGCTGGCCATCCAGCCGACGCTGCACCTGGCCAAAGTGGTGGCCGGATTGCTGGAAAATGAGCTGCAAAAAGATTACATTCAGGTGGCGCGCAGCAAGGGGCTGAGCTGGCAGCGGCTGCTGTGGTCGCACGCGCTGCCCAACATGGTCTCGCCCATTTTGGTGACCATTGGCGAATCGGTGCGGCTGATGGTGGGGGCGCTGGTCATTATTGAAGCGGTGTTTATCTGGCCGGGCATCGGGCGCATCTTTTTGTTTACGATTGGTCTGCGGCTGGATGCTCGACCGCCGGGCGTCTATTTTGGTAATCCGCCGCTGCTGGCAGCCATTGCCGTGATTCTGGGGGCCATTTTGCTGCTGTCAGACCTGTTGTTTAGCGTGCTGGCCAACGTGGTGGATCCCCGTTTGAGCCAGACAAAGGATGAATTGGAAACGGCCGTAGCCTAAAAAGGAACTATGATGCAAAAAGTTGGCAATCGAAACTACCCCCTCATCGTTGGCCTGATTCTCACGGCGCTGTTTCTGTTTATCGCGCTGTTTGGCTCCAGCCTGGCAAATTATGACCCAATGCGGGTCTTCGACGAGTTTGTCGTGGTGGATGGCGAGCCACGTTACCCTAGCCGCAACCCGGTGCCGCCGCTGGCCGCGCCTGAATTCCCGCTGGGTACAGACAACGCCGGGCGTGATTTACTGACGCGGCTGCTGTATGCTATCCGGCCCACACTGATTTTGTGTTTTGTTATCGCTTCCTTGCGCATCATTATTGGGCTTGTTTTGGGACTGATGGCCGGTTGGTTTGGCGGGAGGCTCGAGCGTGTGGTGGATGTCCTCACCGGGGCCAGTCTGGCCATTCCTATTTTAATTTTTGCCCTGGCGGTGGTCTCATTTTTAGGGGAGCGTACGTTGGGTACGTTTGTGGTGGCCCTGGTAGCGACAGGTTGGGCCAATACGGCCGTCTTTGTCAAAAACAGCACGCTGGTGACCAAACAATCGCCGTACATTGAGGGAGCACGAGCGGTGGGGGTACGGCCGTTTGGCATTCTACGCCGCTACATCATGCCCCAGCTTTGGCCCACGCTGCCCTCCCAAATCGCCTTCGAGCTCAGCGCCGCCCTGCTGGTAGTGGCTGAGCTTGGCTTCCTGGGCATGTTCATCGGTGAAGCGTTTGTGCGCATGGCCGAAGACCCCAACAGCGCCGGCTCCATCCCCGTGGGCCTCACCGCCACCTTCCCGGAGCTGGCCCAAATGCTGTCCGACTTCTGGTCTAAAATGATCATTTCCCCCTGGGAGATTGCCATCGTCGGCTTTGTTATCTTCCTGCAAATTTTCGCTTTCAACATGCTGGGCGAAGGGCTGCGCCGCCAGATGGACGTCACTCGCCCGCGCCGCGCCTGGTGGCGGCGACGCCAGCCGGAACTGGCTGTACCACCGCAGTCGGTGAAGCCGGTTTAATAGTGAAAGTTAAAAACTGGTTATTCTTTTAGAAAACATTTGCGCGATGTGTCATTCTCGCGAAGGCGGGAATCCACATGCCTGGACTCACGCCAGCCTGCCCTCGCAAGGGCATGGGGCAGGAGTGACAAGTAAGGTTTCAATCAAAAGGTTCATCAATATGACCACACTACTCGAAGTCAAAAACCTCGTTACCCGCTTTTACACTGAGGAAGGTGTTGTTCATGCCGTCAATGGCATTTCCTATAATTTAGATAGAGGGGAATCCATGGCGCTGGTGGGAGAAAGCGGCTGTGGCAAATCTGTCAGTGCGCTTTCCCTGCTGGGCCTGGTGCCTTCACCGCCTGGCCTCGTGGAAGATGGCCAGGTGTTGTTTAACGGCGTTGATCTGCTGCAAAAGTCTGAACGGGAGCTGCGCCACATTCGCGGCGGCGAAATTGGCATGGTGTTCCAGGACCCAATGACCTCGCTCAACCCGGTGCTGACGGTGGGCCGGCAGCTAAAGGAAGGGATTCGGCTGCATCTCGGTTTAGAGTCCAGCGAGGCGCAAAAGCGGGCCGTCGAACTGCTCAATTTAGTCGGCATTCCCGATGCGGCCAACCGCCTGAACGATTACCCGCACCAATTTTCCGGTGGGCAGCGGCAGCGAATCATGATCGCCATGGCCCTGTCCTGCGACCCGGCGCTGCTCATTGCCGATGAGCCGACCACGGCGCTGGATGTTACGATTCAGGCACAAATCATCACGCTGGTGAAGCGGCTCAAGGAACAGTTGGGCATGTCGGTCATCTGGATTACGCATGATTTGGGCGTGGTGGCCAGCCTGGTAGACAAGGTGGCGGTGATGTACGCCGGCTACATCGTGGAGATTGCCAACGTGGTGGATTTGTACAGGGAGACCAGCCATCCCTACACGCTGGGCCTGCTGCAATCGCTGCCCAAAGTCGACGCCAAAGAGCGGCAGCGACTGGTGCCCATCGAGGGCACGCCACCGGATTTGTACGAAGCTGCGACGCACTGTCCTTTTGCACCGCGCTGCCGCTTTGCTGTGGCCCACTGTTGGCAAGAAAATCCGCCGCTGCAACCCATCGCGCCGGGGCATTCGGTGGCCTGCTGGCGCTGGGAAGAGGTACAAAAAACGGCCAAAGGCACAGAAGCGATGGAGGTGGCAGCATGACGCAGGC
>CALBTC010000375.1 GCA_937967805.1 uncultured Anaerolineaceae bacterium | reverse complement strand
GTAAGGAGCACGTCCGTGGCTGCAAACACACTATCAACCAAGAATAACACGCTGACCAGTTCAAAGGCGTTATGGGCTGGTGTCATTTTTAGCTTTTTATTTACCGGCCTCATCTGGCTGCTGCGGGGGGCTATCCCAACGGTCGATTTTCTGCCGGACCAGGGAGCCTCCTGGTATTATTGGAAGTTGCCTGAACCCACTTTTTGGAGCCGGGCCACCGCCTGGAGTGGCTATTTGCTGCATCAGGTTGCCTTCTGGGGTCTCATTTATTATGCCCAAAAGAATAAGACCAAATACACCAATGGCCTGCATCGCTTCAATATTATTGCTTTGGCCGTCAACGCCGTTTTTATTGTGCTGCATCTGCTGCAGACCATCTTCTTTTATGACGGTCTGGCGCAAGATGTGTCGATCTGGAGTTCACAGGGTTCAGTTGTGCTTATGCTGGTCATGATTTTGCTGATGGAAAACCAGCGGCGCGGCCTGTTTTTTGGCAAAAAAGTGGGCTTCCTCAAGGAAACCGCCCGCGTGGCTCGCAAATATCACGGCTACATTTTTGCCTGGGCCGTCATCTATACCTTCTGGTATCACCCGATGGAAGCAACGATGGGTCACCTACTGGGCTTCATCTACACTTTTTTCCTCATGGTGCAGGGCAGCCTCATGTTTACCCGGTCCCATCTGAACAAATGGTGGACGTTGGTACTGGAAATCTCTGTGCTGGTGCACGGCACGCTGGTAGCGTTGCAAACCAACACCATGTGGCCCATGTTTTTCTTTGGCTTCGCCGGTATTTTTGTAGTGACGCAGATGTATGGCCTGGGGCTAAACAAATATTGGCGCTGGGGGTTTATCGCCGCCTACATTGCTGGGGTGCTCATTGTTTACAGCGGTCGCGGTTGGGAAAATGTGAACGAAATCGTGCGTATTCCGGTTATTGAATACCTGTTGGTATTCGTACTGGCGCTCATCATCTGGTTGGGCATGCGTCTTGTGGGCCTGTTTACCAATCTTACCAAACAGCGCCTTGGCCCTGGGCGTGCGGCAACGTCTGGGAATTAATTCGTTGTAAGGACCGGCAGTCCTGTTATCATCAGATGCGGGATCGCTTTGTGAAGAGTGCCAGTTTCTTTTAGAGTTAACCCCTCCGGCAGCAAACCTTCAACCTGCCTCTCCTGTTTGCTTATAATTCTAATATTACGTAAACTTCAAGCATGGATAGAATTGACTTTCGCTCCGATACCGTGAGCTGGCCTACCCTGGCCATGCGCCAGGCGATGGCCAACGCTTCCGTGGGTGATGATGTCTATGGCGAAGACCCCACCGTCAACAAATTAGAGGCGTTGGCCGCCGAAATGGTGGGCAAAGAAGCCGGTCTGTTTGTGGCCAGCGGCACGATGGGCAACCTGACGGCAATTTTGGCCCACGGCCGTCGCGGTGATGGGGCGATTGTGGGCGAAGATTCTCACACCTTCCGCGCCGAGGCGGGGGGCATGGCGGTGCTGGGCGGTATTGTGCCCAATCCACTGCCGACCGATGTGTACGGCCGTATGAACCTCGCAGCGGTGAAAGATGCCGTCTTCCCCGACGATCCCCATTACCCCACCAACCGCCTCATCCTGGTGGAAAACAGCTACGGGGCCAAAGGTGGCTATCCCATTGAGCCGGCCTATTTTGAGCAAATTTGCCAGATTGCTGACAAAAATGATCTGATTGTGCACATGGATGGTGCGCGGCTGTTTAATGCGGCCGTTGCCCTAAACCTAGCCCCCAAAGAAATCACCCGGCACGTTGATTCCGTCACCTTTTGTTTGAGCAAAGGGTTATGTGCCCCGGTAGGCTCCGTGCTGTGCGGTCCGGCCGAATTTATCCGGCAGGCGCGCCGCGCCCGCAAGCTGGTGGGTGGGGCGATGCGCCAGGCAGGCGTCATGGCGGCGGCGGGCATTGTGGCCCTCACCGAAATGGTAGAGCGGCTGGCCGATGACCACGCCCACGCCAAAACGTTGGCTGAGGGGCTGGCAGAAATCCCCGGTATTATGGTGCAGCCGGAGCTGGTCAAAACCAACATGCTTTTTTTTGAGCTGGCGGAATCGGCTCCCGTCACGCCGGAACAATTTTTGCAGCGCCTGCGCGACGAGGCCAATATCTGGCTGTCCGGCGGTTATTCGCGCCGTTTTCGGGCGGTAACCCATTACTGGATTCTGGAGTCAGATGTGGTTCTATTTCTCAAGACGGCGCGGGCAATTTTGCAGCAGTAGGAGGGAAGATGGCAAATACGCTGATCGGTCATACCATAAACGGCCGTTACCGGCTGGAGTCCTTGTTGGGTGATGGCGGCATGGGCACCGTTTACCGCGCCTACGATGTGAACCTGGACCGGCAGGTGGCGCTCAAGCTCATGCACGCTCACTTTGCCCGCCAGGACGAGTTCCGCGCCCGCCTCATTCAAGAAGCTCGCACCGCTGCCCAGTTAGATCACCCCTCTGTTGTGCAAATCTATGACTTTGGCGACTCGCCCGAAGGGCTGTTCATCGCTATGGAGTTTGTCAACGGCGGCAGCCTGCGTGACCATCTGCGCCGCTTACAAAAGATGCGTAAGTTTTTGCCGCTGGCGCAAAGCCTGCAAATCGGCGCCCAAATTGCTGAAGCGCTGGATTACGCTTACCGGCGCGGCATCGTGCACCGCGACATCAAGCCGGGCAACATCATGCTCAAGCGGCTCAACCGTCCCGACGAGCCGGACGAACAGCCTTTTCGCGCCCTGCTCACCGATTTTGGCCTGGTGAAGCTGCATGAAGGCACGCAGCTTACCCAAAGCGGCACCACGCTGGGCACACCCACCTACATGTCGCCCGAGCAGTGCAAAGGCGATCCGCTGGACGGCCGTGCCGATTTATACGC
>CALBTC010000374.1 GCA_937967805.1 uncultured Anaerolineaceae bacterium | reverse complement strand
TGGCTTTGGCAGTGCGGCGCGACGGCCGGCTGCCGATGCGCATCTGGCTGATTTCAGTAATGGGGGTGGCCACCCGCCAATATTCCAGCAGTTCCGGCGTTTCGTAGATGAGGGTACGGTACGTTTTGTAAGAAACGGCCGCTAACGCATCCATCGCCTCCCGCCAATCATCCTCGGGGCGATTGATGGCCCCGTGCCGGGGATCGACGCTGGCCAGCAGCGTGGCGTTGACTACCTGCTCCAGGTGCCGCTGGCCCACGGCGGGATGGCCGTACCGATCGTCGATCACTTCACCTTGTTCAGTGATGCGGATACGGCCGTTCACCGAGCCGGGCGGTTGGGCCAAAATTGCCCGGTTAGCCGGCCCGCCGCCGCGGGCAATCGTGCCGCCCCGCCCGTGAAACAGCATGATGTTAACATCGTGCTTGAGACAGGTCTCCGCTAGCGCCTCCTGCGCCTGGTACAGCTCCCAGTTGGCTGCCATGTAGCCGGCATCCTTGTTGCTGTCAGAGTAACCTATCATGATTGTCTGGTTCCGCTTCACCCGTTCCAGGTGCGGCGCATAGGCAGGATGATTAAACAGATCGGTCATGATTTCCGGCGCGTTGCGCAAATCTTCGCGAGTTTCAAACAGGGGCACAAACGTCATGCCTTCATCTTCCCGGTCAGGATCGAGGCAGAGGCCGTGCCATTTGGCCAGCAGCATCGGGGCTAAAATATCTTCCGGGCCGTGGGTCATGCTGACGATGTAGGGGCCAAGCAGTTCACGGCCGTAAAAATCAAACGCGCGGTACAAAATCTGGAATAGGGTCACCGTCTCGTCAGCCTCTGCTGACAAATCGGTGAGCGCACTTAAATCCGGGTTGGGCACAGTAAGCAGATCAGACAAAACCTCAGCCCGCTCAGCCGGTTCCAGCTCATCAAAGCTGTCATGCAGATCCAGCTTGCGCAGGAGTTCAGCCAACACGTCTGTATTAAACTCACTGTACTGGCGAATGTCCAGTCGGGCCACGTGCAGGCCAAAGACCTGGGCCTGCCGCCGCATCCGCGCCAGCTGATCGGCCGCCAGATCGCCCAGCTTGCTTTCGCGCAGCGTTTTGTCCATCAATCTGAGGGGTTCCAACAGGTCATTCATGCTCTTCAAGCGCAGTGGTGGATTGGCTTCCCCTTTCAATCGGGCCACCATATCGCCAGATGCAGCCGTAGCCAGATCTTCCGCCAACGACGCTGCCCACAGCCGGTACGGCTCGTTGGGGTAGCGGTTTTGCAAAAAGGCCAGATGCTCTGATTTGTCCTTCACGTCGGCCAGGGCGTCTAGAAACTCCTGCTGAATAGGGGTTAACGAGTCGGAAACCGTCAGGGAGCGGTTGAGCCGGGTTGCCGCTTCCCGATGCTGCACCACTGCCAATCCGCGATGCAGCCGCAGCGTTTCGGCCGTCACGTCGGCCGTCACGTTGGGATTGCCGTCCCGGTCACCGCCAATCCAGGAGCCAAAGGTGAGGAATCGCCTGGGCGTGGTAAGCGTTGGGTAATAGTCGGCAATTGCCTGGGCCATGTTGGCATACACTTCGGGAATGGTGTCCCATATGGTAGTGTCCATGTAGTAGAGGCCGGTTTTGACTTCATCGGTTACGGTGATAACGGCCGTTCGCGTTCGGTTCGTCAGCCAGAGAGAAGTGACTTCGGCCAGGATGCTGGTCATCAAATTGTTCCGTTCCGAGGGTAACAAATCGCGCACGTGCAGTTCCGTCAGCGCGCTGGAGATACGCCGCAGTTTAGACAAAACCGTCCGGCGCTTGGCCTGGGTAGGATGGGCGGTGAAGACCAGCTCCACGTGCAGCTTTTCCAGCAGCTTGCCCATCTCGTACTCATCCACGCCAAGCTGGCGCAGTTGGGCCAGGGCCGCAGCAATTGACTCATTCAGCGGCTGCGGATGCGCCTTGCGCTCCCGGTTGCGCAAAACGCGCACCCGGTTTTGCTCCTCGGCCAGGTTGATCAGCTCAAAGTAAGTGGCAAACGCCCGCGAGAGCAGTTCCGCCTTTTCCACGCTGAGCCCGCTCACAATTTGCTCCAGGCGGGCATCAATTTCCGGGTCGCCATCCATGCGCCGCGCTTTGGACAGCGCCCGTACGCTCTCTTCCAGCTCAAACAGTTCCACCCCGGCCTGGCGGCGAATCACCTGTCCCAGAATATCACCCAAAAGGTGGATATCTTCGCTTAACTGTTTCTGGCTTTTGCTTTGTTTGGCCATCTCTTCCCGCTTTTAAGTGAAAAGTCCACTTTTCACTTATCACTTTTCACTCTGCTTCTTGTAGTTTTCGTAATGGTAAAAGGCAGCGACAACAAGGGCATGGGTGATACGGCCGTTCCCAATCAACCCCTGCACGTCAGCCAAAGGCACCAGCTTCACATCAATATCTTCTGAACCGTCAAAATCGGGCGGCTGCTGCCAGCGGGCGTTCAGCGCCAGGTATGTAAAGCAGCGGTTGTTCAAAAATGCCGGGTTAGGATGCACCGTGCCGATATGGATCATTTCTTCCACCGCATAGCCCGTCTCTTCCAGCAGTTCGCGTCGCGCCGTTTCAGCCGGATCGTCATCGTCAGGGTCCACCATGCCGCCGGGAATCTCCAAAATGACTTCGGCCGTACCGTGACGAAACTGGTGGATCATCACCACCTGATTTTCCGGGGTCAGGGCAATGACGTTTACCCAATCGGGCGACTCCAGCACAAAAAAGCTGTGCTCCTTGCCCGTGCGCGGCGAGCGGCGCACGTCTCGCCGCATTTTGAAGATGCGGTAATTGGCGACTTCTTCACTATCGAGTTTTTCCCAATCTTCTACCATAGGTATTGTTTATACGGCAATTCGCCTTTGCTAACAACAGCAACCTGAAAACAAATCACGAATAGCACGAATTGACGAATGAACCGAATAAAGCCCGTAAAACATTCGCGTTATTCGTTTATTCGTCTGATTCGTGATGCAAAATTTGACGAATCTGATGGGTACGTTTAGACTCGACGATTCGGTCAGCGAACTTTATGAGATGAACAGGGCAACTAAAAAATCACATTCGACGAGAGTGTTTTCTCTGCGCCTCAGCGTCTCTGCGTTAAATTCTTCTCATATCAAAGGAGGTGAACCATGATTGTGGGGATGGATTTTGGGACCACAAATTCCGGGATGGCGGTGTATGACGGCCGTTCCGTAACCATCTTACCCCTCGATCCAGCCAACAGTAATCCGCGCGTCGCCCGCACCGCCCTCTACATTACCAACGAGCAGCAAATTTATATTGGCCGCGACGCCCTCAACCACTACTTCCAACAAAATGTCGGCCGTCCCGTTAAAACCAAAAAGGTGTGGATTGGCGAGATTGAGATTCGCGGGGCCGACATGCATTACGTCACCGATGTGTACGTCTATGTCGATATCTACTCGCCCGGGCGGCTGCTGCTTTCCATCAAAACCAGCCTGCGCGACGCCGATTATCCCGGCACCGTCATCGGCCAACATTATTACTCGCTGGAAAATTTAATTGCCCTCTACCTCAACATCACCAAAACACGCGCCGAACAGCACCTGGGCCAACCGCTGCGCCAGGTGGTGCTGGGCCGTCCCGTCCGCTTTGCCACCGACCCGGACAAAGACCGGCTGGCCGAAGCGCGGTTGCTGCAAGCGGCGTTCCAGGCCGGCTACGAAACCGTCTACCTGCAGCGCGAACCCATCGCCGCCGCCTACAGCTACGAAGCCGGCATCGATACGCCGCAAAACGTACTTGTCTTTGATTTTGGTGGCGGTACGCTGGACCTGACGGTGATGCGCCTGGGCGAGCGGACGCGACAACGCGTCTTAGCCACCGGCGGTATCCCCGTGGCCGGTGTCGTATTCGACCAAAAGTTGGTGCGGG
>CALBTC010000373.1 GCA_937967805.1 uncultured Anaerolineaceae bacterium | reverse complement strand
GCGACCACGAAGGGCAGCCTTACCTGGTGATGCGCCTGATGCAGGGCGGCTCGCTCAAGGATAGGCTGGCCAATGGGCCGCTCACGGTCACCCAGGCGGTGCCTATTTTGCAGGGCGTGGCCGAGGCGCTGGACATGGCTCACCAACAGGGCATCGTGCACCGCGATCTCAAGCCGGACAACATTTTATTCGACCAATACGGCCGTCCCTTCCTCTCCGACTTTGGCATTGCCAAAATGGGCGAAAGCCACGCCACGCTCACCGGCGAAGAAGCGATCGGCACACCCCACTACGTCAGCCCGGAACAGGCACAGGGGAATTCCATAGTGGACGGCCGTTCGGACGTCTACTCCCTCGGCGTGGTGCTGTACGAAATGCTCACCGGCAGCCGCCCCTTCGACGCCGAGACGCCGATCCAGGTGATGATGCAGCACATCATGGCTCCGGTGCCCAAAATTTCGGGGCACAGCAAAAGTTTGCCGCCCGGCTGCGATGACATCATCAGCAAAGCGCTGGCCAAAGAACCGACCGAACGTTTTCCTACAGCTTCATCTCTCGTCAATGAACTTTCCACCGTGCGCGAAGTGGCCCGCCGCGATACGCAGCGCCGCTGGGGGTTTTGGCTGGGAGGAACTTTAGGGCTGCTGCTTTTGCTGGGATTGGCCGGCGGCTGGGCGCTCAACAGCGGGGCGATTGCCCCGGAAAATGCCCCCAACGCCCTGATCGCCGCCGGTATCCTGACACCAACCAGCACCTATACCCCCACACCCACCTTCACGCCCACGTTCACTCCGACGCCAACGCCAACCTTCACACCGACGCCAACACCAACCTTTACACCCACACCTACGCCAACTTTTACGCCGTCGCCAACGGCCGTTCCCAGCACAACCCCCACGCTAACACCCACGCCCATTCCACCGACGCCCACCCCGGCCAGCCTCGGCTTTAACAACCAGGACCGGCTGACGGCCGTACGCAATCTGCAAACCGCCGGACCCCTTTCTGATTTAACCGTCTCGCCCGATGGCCAGGTAGCCGCCATTGCCGGCAGCACCGGGCTAAATCTATACAGCCTGCCCGATTTGCTCCCGCTGCAAGAGACGGCGCTGCTCACAAACACCACCACACTCACTGCCTGGTCAGCCAACAGCAATCTGCTGGCCGTCGCTTCTGACAATGGCGGACTGCTCCTGTGGCAGCGCGAAAATGACACGTTGACAACTCTACTGGAAGCCGCCAGTCCAGTCACAAAATTGCTGTGGTCGCCGGACGGCCGTTTCCTGGCCGCAGGTCTACAAAACGGACAAATCCACCTCTGGCTGGCTGGCGACTGGAATTCACCTGTTGTGCTGGAAGGCCATCGCGAAAGGATTACCGACCTGGCCTGGTCGCCAATGGACTACACCCTGCTGGCCTCCGGCAGCACCGACGACACCGGCCGCCTCTGGCAAATTGAGAGCGACGCGCCGCTGACCGCCGGCGAACAAACCACCTTTACCGGCATGGGCACCAACGTCGATACCGTCCTCTGGTCGCCAGACGGCAGCAGGCTGGCCCTGCACAGCGGTTTCGGCATTCTGGTCATGTGGTGGGACGTGGCCGGCGGCAATCTGGTGCGCCGCGACATCAACGTCAACACGGTTAGCTGGTTCCCCGATGGCAGCCACATCATCCTGGCCAAAGACAGCAACCTGGAGGTCCGCACCGCCGACGCCGGCAATCTGGCCTTTACCCTCTCCGGACACACGTCGACGGTAAGCCGCCTGGAATGGTCACCGGCCAATCCCAACTGGCTGCTTTCCATCAGCGACGATGAGACGATGCGACTATGGGACGTGTCGGACCAATCGACCGTGCAGCGCTTCACCGGCCACATCGAGCCGATTGACCTGGCCGAATGGTCACCCGACGGCAGCGCCATCGTTTCCGCCGACCTCACCTCCGTGCGGCTATGGGACGTGGCTGCCGGGGCAGAACAGGAGCAATTGCCCGGCCACTTCCAGACAAACGCCATTCGCTGGGTAAATGATAACCAACTACTTACCCTCGGCGGCTCTGACCATCTGGTGCGCGTTTGGGACGTGGCTACAAACCAGCATTTGGCCTTGCTGGGCAGTTACGGCACGTTCAATGAAATTCGTACCCTTGCCTGGTCGCCGGACAATTCGCATCTGGCCGTGCTGGGCAGCGACGACGTGGTGCGCATCTGGAATACCGCCAGCGGGACGGTGGTGCAGGCATTGGTGGGACACAGCACCCGCGGGCCGCGCTTCGGCGGTGGCATTATTTACCAGCCTGTCAATGATGTGATCTGGTCGCCAGACGGCCGTTCCCTGGCCACCGCCGGAGAAGATGAAACGATTCGCATTTGGGACGCTGCCACCGGGCAGGAACTCTATTCGCTAGCCGAAGAAGCTCCCGTGCGTGCCCTGGCCTGGTCCCAGCGCGGCGATCAGCTTGCCGCCGTCACCAGCGATGCCTGGCACGAGGCCGGGCACGTCCGCGTGTGGGATTTAAACACGCGCAGTTCCGTCTGGCGCCGAAGCCACCCCATGCTGCGCGTCTCGGAAGTGGCATTTTCGCCAGATGGCACGTATCTGGCGGTGGGCGGCTGGTCCGGCAGCGGCGGCATCGAAATTCGTGACGCGCAAAGCGGCAGCTCATTGAGTTTCTTGCAGCTTGTCGGCCGGCAGCTGGACGTGGCCCAATTTTTCTGGACGGTGGACGGCACCCGCATCTATTCGGCGGCGCGTGACGCGGGCGACGTGCAAATCTGGAACGCCACCGTTTTTGATCGCAGCAGCAGCTCGTTAAACGAATTAATTACCGGCGTTGACAGCCGCAGCCTGTGGGGCATGGCGCTCCTGCCCGATGGTGTCACGCTCATGACGCTGGGTGATCGCGGCAATTTACGCATCTGGCAGCCGGTGAACGGCCGTGTCGCAGGAGCCGCCAATCCTTTACCGCCAGAAGCAGCCGAAGGCCACATTCAAGGCCGCTTCACTTCTTCACGAGGGCGGCACAATTACCTGGCGCTCTCACCCAATGGCCAGCGGCTGGCCGTGGTCGCCGGCGGTGGTCAATCGGTCCACATTTTTATGATTGCACCATGAGACTTGTCATTCTGAGCGCAGCGAAGAATCCCTCTAAACGCCATAAGAAGGAGCCTTGGCTAGCAAGGATGATACCATTTTAAGGTCATAGGGATGCTTCGGAAGACCTCAGCATGACAAATAAAAAATCTTTGCGTTCTCTGCGTCTTTGCGGTGAAAAAAACAAACCATGACAGAACAAGAAACATTCGGCCGTTACCAAATAAAAGCCAAGCTGGGCCAGGGCGGCATGGGCAGCGTCTACCACGCCTACGACCCCAACTTCCGCCGTGACGTGGCTTTAAAGCTGCTGGACAAGCGGCTGACGCACGACAAAAAGTTCCAGCGTCGTTTCGAGCGGGAAGCCCGCGCCGTGGCCAAGATCGACCATCCCGGCATTGTGCCCATCTACGATTTTGGCGAAGATGAAGGCGCCCTCTTCCTGGTGATGCCGCTGATGGAAGGCGGCACGCTGGGCAAGCGGTTGGAGAAAGGCCCGCTCTCCGTTGAAGAAGCCACCCAAATCCTCAAGCAGATTGCCCCGGCGCTGGACATGACCCATCGGCTGAACATGGTGCATCGCGATCTGAAGCCGGACAACATTTTGTTTGACCGGTACGGCGTGCCGCGCATTGCCGACTTCGGCATTGTCAAATCGGCCGAAGGCAGCATGACGCTGACGGCCGGCGCCCTCATCGGCACGCCGGCTTACATGAGCCCGGAGCAGGTCAGCAGCAAAGACACGATTGACGGCCGTTCCGATATTTACTCGTTGGGCATTATTTTGTTCCAAATGCTGACGGGGAAACGGCCGTTTGACGCCGACACCCCGCTGGCCCTGGCCCTGAAACACGTCATGGAGCAGCCGCCGTCCATTTTGGACACCAATCCAGCACTGCCGGTGGGCTGCGAAAGCATTTTGCGCAAGGTGCTGCAAAAAGAGCCAGACAAGCGTTACCAGACGGTCGCGGCGCTGGTGGCCGATCTGGAACGGGTAGAATCGCTGCCCCTGTCCGGCGCCATCGGTCCCGACGAAAGCCCACCGCTGCCGCCGACAGAAATCTTGCCCATTGAGCCACAAGAAATGCCGGCTGCACCCCGCCGTTTTCCGGCGCTACCCGTTGCCGTGGGCGGACTGCTGCTCCTTGTGGTGGCTGCCTTTTTCCTGCTGCCCGGAGGGGATGAGGAACCGACGCCAACCGCTGCGGTTCCTGCTGCGGCTGCGGTGACCAACACAACGACGCCAACGGCCACGGCCGTTCCCCCCACACCCACCACGGCTCCAACGAATACGGCCGTTCCCCCCACACCGACCGTCGAACCGCTGCCCGAACTGCCAACGTCTACCCCCACTGCTACCGCCACACCCGCACCCGTCGCCACCGTCATCACCCTGGACAATATTCAAAATCTGGTGGAGACGATGCGGCTGGCGGCCAGCAGCGAGACGTTGAACAGCGTGGCCGTCAGCCCGGATGGTTCTCGGCTGGCAGCAGCTACCAATGCCGGCATCACCCTGTACCAACTGCCCGATTTTGCGCCACTGGAAACCATTGTAGAGGGAAATGTGGGGGAAATCGCCTGGTCGCCGGACGGCCGTTTCCTGGCCGGCAGCGGTCCCAATCAAGTCATTCACGTCTGGGACAGCAGCGCCGGCAATGAAGTGGCCCAATTGGCCGGCAGCGCCACCGCGTTGGCCTGGTCGCCGGACAGCAGCCAACTGCTGCTGGGCGGCGCCAACGGGCAGGTGTCGCTGTGGCCCATCGAACAGGAAGCGATCGCCAACAGTTGGAACGATCACAGCGGCCCTATCAACCAGATAGCGTGGTCGCCGGACGGCAGCCGCTTTGCCTCAGGCAGCGGCAGCAGCGCTATCTGGTTCCGCAGCGTGGACGGCACGGGCGACGAAGGCAGCTCATTTCGCCAGAACGGGGTGCACGGGCTGGCCTGGTCGCCGGACGGCAACCGCTTGGCCACAGCCGGCGCCGACGGTACGATTCGGCTGGAAACGGTAAGCAGCGGCCAGCTGCAAACCCTGAATTGCAGCGGCAACGACCCACTCTCCATCGTCTGGCTGGATGAAAACACGGTGGCCACCGGCAGCGAAGACGGGCAAATTCGCGTCTGCAACGTCAACGAGCGCCAGCCCGCGCTGACCTTTGGCAATCAGGCCGGCGTGCAGCGGTTGTTCTGGCTGCCCGGCAGCAATCAACTACTCTCGCTGGGTGGACGGGACAGCACGATTGGTTTGTGGGCGCGGGAAGATGGCGGGCAAACGGCCGTACTCAATCGCTATGCGCAGTACCGTGAAGCCACCGCTGTTTCCTGGTCACCCGACAACACGCGGCTGGCGGTAGGCACCGTGGAAGGCACGGTTCTCATCTGGTCGGTGGGAACACAGCAAATCGAGCGGGCACTCGGCGGGCACGATGGCGGCGTCAAAACTGTCGTCTGGTCGCCCAACGGCGAGCTGATTGCCAGCAACGGTACGTCCGATGAACTGGCGCGCGTTTGGGATGCTGCTTCAGGACGGATAGTACAAAGTTTTGCTGGACACACGAGTGCGGTTACGGCCATCACCTGGTCCCCAGACAGCACGGTGGTGGCCTCCAGCAGCCATGACAGCACGCTCAAGCTGTGGAACGTGAACAGCGGCAATGAAGTGCGCTCGTTTTTGGTGAATGCGTTGGGACAGGTGCTGTTTGTGGCCCGCTCGCCCAACGGCGAGGAGATGGTGGCCACGGGCAACACCAGCCTGGTGCAGCTGCGCCCGCCGGACAATACGCGCCTGACGGTAACGCTTAATGAGCACAATGCACCGGTCAACGCTGCAGCCTGGAGCAGCGACAGCGCCCGCTTTGCCACCGGGGACAACAGCGGCCGTATCTTCATCTGGAACTTCCCGGTTAGCGACAATGGCCAACCGGCGCTAAACTGGAACACGCAAATCGGCGTGCGCGGCCTGGCCTTTTCGCCGGATGATACAATTTTGGCGGCGGTGGTGGGCGGCAACGGCCGTTTCTACGAAACCACCAGCGGCACAGAAATCGGCACACCCATCGCGCTCCATCCACGCAGCCACAATGTCGCCTGGTCGGCCGATGGTTTGATGCTGGCCGGGGTGGGCAGCGATGGAATGGTGCGGGTTTGGCAGGTTTTGGAACGGCCGTAACAGATAGCCTGTCTGCAATTTATGGATTGTCTTGGAACGAAGGTTATGCAAATAATAGGACACAGATTTTCACAGATGAACACAGATAAATACAGTTAAATCTGTGAAAATCTGTGTGCATCTGTGTCCTATCTTTTGAAACGATTTATGGAGAGTGACGATTGAGCATTCAAATACCCTGCCCTCACTGCGGTCCGCGCCCTATTGAAGAGTTTGCCTTTGGCGAAATTTTGAAGGTGCCGGAGCATATCACCGACCCGGACGAGCGCGATTTGGACCGGGCGTTCATGCACAACAACCCGGAAGGGCCGCAGGAAGAGGCGTGGTTCCACACTTACGGCTGCCGCCGCTGGGTGCGCCTCACCCGCGACACCCGTACGGACGAAATTCTTTAATATAGGACGCAGATTAGCCTGATTTTCCTGATCATGGTGATCAGGAAAATCAGCGTTCTATTTTTCTAACGCTCGTAGTTCGCGGCTGACGTTTTGGTAGACGGCCGTATCCCCCCGCTCCTGCATCTTCTCCGTAAAATAAAATGGTGAACGCGCCAGAAATTTTTGCAAGACGGCCGTTCGCCCCACCACGTACTGCTCCTCCGGCACAAAGCTGTATTCCTGCCGGATAGCCTGGGCATAGGCATCATATTGCGCTGGTGGCGCGCTCAAAATTGCCAGATCGGCATCGAGGACGACAAAAATGTTGGGATCAGGTTTGGAGGCTTCGTGGCTTTTGGTAGCCAGGATAAGGTTGCTCAGTTTGGCCAACGTTTCGTCCGGCACGCCTAGGGGGCGCAGCACCTTTTCGGCGTAGGCGGCGCTTTGGGCTTCGTTGTCGCTGCGGCGCGGGTCGTACACCACATCATGAAACCAGACTGCCAGCTGAACGGCCGTAAAATCAGCAGCCACATCGCGCAATTGTTCGGCAATGTCTAAGGCGTGCCGGATGTGGTTGAGGTTGTGGTAGAAACGGCCGTCTGCCCCATACGCCGCCGTTAGGTCTCGCCACATTTTTTGTGCTGGCTCCGCTGCAATCCCCAAAGTCCGAGCCAGAGCTAACCAACGAAACTGCATATCTCTGCGTTCTCCGCTCTCTCCGCGGTAAAATCTTTTCACGCACCGCGCGCGGCTTTGGCCTGGGCAACCACATTTTCAATTTGGGCCAAATGCCCCTGGTCGTGGCTCAGGCCAAAAACAAAGCGAACATAGGCATCAATCTTGCCAATGCGCTCGCTCATTTTCACATTGTTCAGATATGGATCATCAGGCCACATGCCCAGGCTGGCCAGCCGCATCCGGCGGCTTTCTTCCAGGCGATGGCGACACTGCTCGATGGTGGTCACGGTTTGCCACGGAACCTCGCTGCGGGAACGGCCGTCGCGCACCACCCCCCGCGCCATCTCCGCCGCCAGCGCCGCACTCTCTTCCGAAGAAGCCGTCACATGCACAATCAAGTGCCCCAAATTCCAGGCCAAATCCCGGTCGGCTTCATCTTCCGCATAAGGATCATCGGCGTTGGGATCATCTGGCTCAAAGACCACATCGGCATCGGTGCAGTCGGCAATCAGCGCCAGCTGATGATCAACCATTTCATTCGTCAAATCGCGTAGATCAGCCACCGTTAAATCAGCTACCAACTCCGCGTAGCTCATCTCTTTGTTTCTTACAGGGGAAAAGTCTAACATTTCGTCTCCATTTGGTTGGATTTTCCCCATTTTACCACCGAGCGGAAAAGAAAACGTAGGCATCGTTACGGACAGCTCACGTTGTTCACAAACTGCCAGGTAGACGGACTGTTAGAGCCACCTCCCTCGGGCCAAACGGCCAGGTCACCCGTGTAGAGCACTTGCATCATCATGCCAAATGGATTGCCCAGCGCCGCCATCTCGGCCGAGGCGTTGATTTGCATCTCGATCACCCATTGCCCCGGTTGGCTGCCTAGCTCAACTGACCAATTATTGCTGGAATAGTTAGTGTCCCAAATATTGCCGTCGCTGTTGGAGCCGATGCCTGCCTGCACCTGCGCCGTGCCGTCTCGTACCACAAAGAAGAAACGATCGGCCGTATCCGGATCGCCGCGATTGCCGGTGGTATCAAAGTAAAGTCGCATGGCGTCGGTCGCATCCGTGGTGGGATCGTTAATCAAGAAAGCCAGATATAAGTTGGCGGCATCTTTCACAAAATAAACCTGCACCAGATCGCTGGGGTTATCGGGGGGATGGAACTGGATCAGCGGCGAATTGGGCCACTCGGCCGGATTGAAGACACCATCAATCAGCGGCGGCGTGCTGATGCAGGTGAGGACCGGATTGGGCAGCTGCGTGTTGGTAGCCGTCGGCGTGATGGAAGGCGTAATGGTGGCCGTTGGCGTTTGCGATGGTGTGGGTGAGCTGGTAGCCGTTGGCGTATTGGTCGGCGTCGTCGTAGGTGACGGAGTGAAAGTCACGGTCGGCGTGTTGGTTGGTGTTGGCGTGGTGGACGGCGGCGGCGTGTTGGAGGGTGTCGGTGTTGCCGTGGGGGTCCCCAACGTGGCTGTGGCCGATGGAGTTTCGGTTACGATGCGTGTCGCTAAGGGATCACTGCCCAAGATTACTTCAACACCATCTAGCTCACCATCGCCATCGGTATCTGGATTAGTGGGATCAGTTCCATGAATATTAATCTCATCCCCATCAGAGAGTCCGTCGCTATCGGTATCGGCTTTCAGCGGATTAGTGCCATAAATCAGCACTTCTTCACCATCGGTAAGGCCGTCATTATCTGAATCCGGGTTGTTAGGATCAGTCCCAATAATTGCCTCTTGGGCATTGCTTAGGCCATCCCCATCGGAATCACCTTCCACGGCAGCAGTGGCGGCGATGGCGGTGACGGTTTGGAAGTTGCTGGCGGCAGCGGCCGTTTCCGTCGCGGCTACATCGGCAGGAAGCGTTGCTGTGGCGTCATCACGGCCAAAAAGACCGCCTTCGCCAAAGACAAGGACCAAAAAGCTAATGGCACAGGCAAACGTAATCAGCAAAATCGCCCCATACATCAGCCAGGGCGGAATAGTGGAGCCGGCCTGCGCCTCGCCAGACAATGTTTGCCGCCCGCCTGCGGCCGAAGCCACAGCCACCTCAAAGGGAAATAGCTCACCGGTACCCAGCCAGCTGGAGCGCTCTGCTTCCAACAGCAGCTCTACATTGGCCACCTGCCCCGGCTGGAGCCGGATACGGCCGCGTTCTCCCTTAAAACGCAGTCCACCATGCCGGTCGCGGGCCACCACGCTAAAGTCGCCCGGCGCGTTGCCCGTGTTGTGCACCGACACCGTCACGCTGCCCGGCAGCCGAATCTGGTTTGTGTCCAGACTGGCTTCAAAAGCCACGAACGTGCCAATGATCAGCGAGGCAGAGGCACCAACTTTGGCATCCGAATGACGTTGGGAAACCAGTTCAATGCGAAAACGCTGCCGACCGGTGGGGGTGCTGCGGTGCTTCGGCGGCCGTATCGTGATCCCCATTTGAATCGTTTCGCCGGCGGGCAAATTTTTGAACTCACCCGGCGGCATCGCCCAGGAACCGGGCAATCCATGAACCCGCAAACTCACCCGGTCGTCCACCGAGCTGCGATTGACCACTTCCACCTTAAACTGCACCTGCTGCCCCGGATCGACGCTGATCTGGTCGCTGGGCAAGAACAGCCCCAGCGGTTCAGATGCGACCACCTGGGTTGGCGTCATTTGCGGCGTGGTGCCGCCCAACGATTCCCGCGACTGCTGGTAGGTGGGCGCTTCTTGCTCGTAGACGGCAATTTCCGGACCTTGCAGCGTCAGCTCATATGGGCCGATGCGAATGCGCGAGCCGGGGGCCACTGGTGTCGGGTCATCGGGCCGCAGACGCCGGTCGTTTAAAAAGGTGCCGTTGATGCCACCCAAATCAACCAGCTCCCAACCCAGAGCGGTGGCTTGCAGGCGGGAGTGGTGGCGCGAAACGCCCTCGGCAGGCAGCACAATCTCGTTGTCGGCGTGGCGGCCCAGGGTGACCACAGCCTGGGTCAGCGGCACAGTGCTGGGCGGGTGCCCCGGCGTGTTGATGATGAGTTCATGCCCCGGCGGCGGTTCGCTGACGCGCTCTAAAATATTCATCTCTTCGCGCAGCATCACCTGGGTGGGTGCGCCTTCCAAGGCAACCATGGCGCTGCGCAAGGCGTCGGCCATTTCGGTACCATCGGCATACCGGTCGTCGGGATTTTTGGCCAGCGACCGGCTCAAAATGGTGTCGATGATGGCCGGAATATCGCTGCGGATTTCGCGGGCCGGGGTGGGCATCTCTCCGCGTGAGTGGACGGCAATGGCGTCGGACAACGTTTTGAATTCAAACGGCAGCCGGTTGGTGAACAGTTCATAGAGGACCACGCCCAGCGCGTATAAATCGGCACGGCCGTCCAGCGGATCGCCTTTGCACTGCTCGGGCGACA
>CALBTC010000372.1 GCA_937967805.1 uncultured Anaerolineaceae bacterium | reverse complement strand
ATGCCGCCGCCGCACCGGCTGGCCACGGATGGTGCGGTCCAAATTCAGCAGGCAATGTACAAACAGATCAAGAGGTCTATTTTTATGCAAAATGTAAAGCTCTCTCTCAAAACAATGGCTGCTGTAGCTGCGGTAGTGCTTATTGCCGCCGTGGCCCTGTGGTGGCAGTTTGGCCGCGGTGAGCAAACCAGCACCAGCCCGACGGAAACGGCCGTGCCCAACGCCACAATTTCTGCCAGCAGCGCCACGGAGCCAATCACCCTTACCTTTGCCGCACCGCCGGCCCAGCGCAGCCGTTACGAGCTGGTTGCTGCCTTATTCAATGGCTTGAACCCGGACGTTACCGTGCAGGTCATCACCCTCTCCCCAGGCAGCGACCCGGCGACGCAGGCAGATGCGGCCGTTTTGCCAGGCGGTTCTGCCAGCACCGCCGGCTACGTCAACCTGGCCGACCGGCTGCTAACTAGTACGGACCTCAATCCGCAGGACTTTTTTGCCGGGGCGCTGCAAGGCTGCCAGGAGAACGAATATGTTTACGGCCTGCCGCTCAGCTTCAGCCCCTCATTTATTTATTTTGACCGGACCGTTTTGGCCGAGGCTGGCGTAACCGTGCCCGCCGCCGACTGGACCTGGCCTGATCTGGTGCAAACGATCGCGGCATTGAGCAGAGGTGACGGCAATCGTTATGGCTTTGGTGATGTGGATGGGTTGTTAAGTTTGTTACGGCCGTTAATCGCCACCAGCCTGGCGGAAAACGACACTATCGCCCCCGCCGATATGCAACCATACCTTCAAGACGTGGCGAACCTGATCGCTGCCGGGCACGTGGCCGATGTGAATCCGGCAGAGTTGGAACTGTTGATTGCCAACGGCCGCGTTGGTCTGTGGCTGGATAATCCCGCTGCGTTAGAGGCGCGCCAGCTTGGGCTGGGCGACTCACTGGGCCGGCTGCCCGTGCCGCCGCTGGGCGATCTCACAACTACAAATCCCGCCGAGCCGACCTGCCTGGTCATCAGCCGCGGCAGCGACCAGCGGGAAGCCGCCTGGCGCTGGCTGCAATACCTTGTCTACAATCCACCGGAACTGTCAGCCGGCAGCGTGCCCGCCAATCGTCTTATCTCGAACAACTTTAATGAAAACAGTGTGCCGACCGACAGCGCCACCTTGGTGGCCATTAACCACGCCTGGTTTAGCAGCCGGCGCGGCCAGGCAGACGCTTTACTGCCAGCGCTGCGCCAGCACGTTGTGGCCGGCGTGCCCCTGGCAGACGCCCTGGCCCAGGCTGCCCCCGTCACCCAGGCCAACGCAACAACCGAGGCAGAAGCGACCATACCCGTCATCGCCTCACCGCCGCCCGAAACAGGTCCAACCACTATTCGCTTCTACGGCGACCAGTTCCGCCTGGCAGAGGCTGCCAACGCCTTCCGCCAGACCCATCCGGACATTATTGTCGATGTCTCGTTCAATGCACGGGTAGGGGCGGGCGGCGCGTTCACAATGGGAGACGTGGCGGAGCAGTTTGACTGTTTCTCCTGGTTTGGCATTGGTCTGACACCCTCGAATGTCACTGTGAACGTGCTGGATTTGTCGGGATTGATTGCGCCGGAGACGCTGGCTGATTACGCGCCGGAAACGTTGGCTGTGCTTCAGTCAAACGATGCCTTGTTGGGCCTGCCCCTGGAACTGAATCCGATTGTGGTACGCTACAATGAAAACCGTTTTAACGAGCATGGTGTGCCCCTGCCCACGGCCGATTGGACCTTCAGCGATTTGCTAAATACGGCGGCTCAATTAGGCCAGACGAGCGATCCGCCCGTCTACGGCTTCATTTCTTCTGCATTCGACGTGCTGGCCGGCCCAGAAGTTGTCGAGATGCTGCTGTTGGAACAGGGAATGCGGCCCTGGGACGTGGCGGCGGGCACAGTGAATCTGACCGATCCGGCAGTAACGGCCGTTGTCAGCCAATATGTCACCTGGATACAGCAAAACGCTCTGTATGCCACCCTGCCCGGTGAAAACTTTGACGAGCGTAGTTCGCTGATCCAGAACGGCCGTGCTGCCCTGTGGACCACGCGCAGCGATGACCGGCCCATTGCCCTCGGGGTTCCGGAACCGTTTGCCGTCCTGCCGCTGCCCCAGCTCAATAACACCCTTTTGTCCGCGCCCTGGCAAAATGCGCTTTTCGTTTCCAACCGGGTTGAAGATCCCACCGCCTGTGTGCAGTGGATTGAGTACCTGACAACGCGAACGGACGCGATGACGGCCGTTCCTGCCCGCCAATCGGTAGCCAACAGCCGCAGTTGGCAAAATGAGGTTGGTCCGGAGAATGCGGCGGTCTTCCGCGAGGCGCTGGCCCGCCACCTGGCTGCCTCACAGCCGGGCGAAAATCTTGTCTCTTTTGGCGAAAAGTTCCCTCTGTATTTCTGGCTGCAAGAAGCGGCCGAAGCGGCGTCTGCGGGTGGGGACTTGAACACGCTGCTGGCCGAAGCCCAGTCACACAGCCAGCAGTACCTGGCCTGCCTGTCCGAGCTTACCGAGCCGACGTTCGAGCAGGCAGACGCCTGCGCCCAGCAGGCCGATCTGGATTACAACAGCGATAATCAGTAAATGTTTTTAACCTGGGCCGGTTAGTCTAATCTCATTAGAAATTTTTGCATTTCATTATAATGGCATTGGGGAGAGCCGCCGAGGATGGTAGGTTGGGTGGCCAGGGCAATGTGGCTTGTTAGCCAATTGTCTGCGCCAGAGAGGATAATGGGGTGGCTTTGGGATTTCAGGTGGAACACGGCCGTAATCCCCTCGTCCAAATTCCCCAGCCTGGGCAGCGCAACATGCACCATGTGGCACAGTTCAGAATTGGCAAAGTCCGTCACGTCGGCCAGCGAATCCACCCAGGCGTCGGCCACTAGTTTGAGCTTGAGGCGGCGAAACGCCAGGTAGCCCTTGAGCTTCTGCAGCGATTGTAGCTGCGCTTCGCGACTGTCTTGCCAGACCGGATTTTGTATGTGCAAAGTGTACGGTTTGGCTGCCTGCTCCAGGCCAACCAGCGCGCCTAAAACTTTGCCCTCGTCATTGTCAAACAGTTCACGAAAACTATCCCGCAAATTAAGGTGGAGGGCTGGCTGAAATGCTGTATCGACGGTGGGCAGCCAGGCAGCCACCTGCCGGATGTGCTTTTGCAGCCGTTCGCCGTTGGCCCCCAGCGTGGCTTTGTGCTTGTTTTTGCTTGTGGTATAACTCAAAGAGGCAACGTGTGTGGTGAGGATGATGCGGGCCGTTTGTAGGGTCTCATCATCGAGGGCGATTTGCAGGGGAACGGCCGTTTCCGCCAACTTCCCCCCATATTCCCGCGCCACCAATGCCGCCACCGACTCTCGATTTACCGCCGCCACCGTTGGCAGCAGCGCCGCCGTTAGACCATATTGCAGGGCTGGATGTAACGGCCGTTCAACAGTCACCTCTTCCAAACGTGGTTCTGGTGCTGCTTCCCCCGCTAAAACACCGGTGAGGAGGCTGCGGCGCGAAACGGCACCGGTGGCCGGTTCAGGCGAAACGGTGCGCCTGTAGCTGAATGGCTCCATGAGCGGCAGCAGCATCTGGGCCAACGGCCGAAACGCAGTAACCGGTTGATCTTGCCACACGGGCTGCACCAGGTTTTGCACGTGGCTGGCGGCCTGAGCGGGATCAAAAACGGCCGTCTCCCCCAACCGAGATGCCGCCGGCACATCGACACAATCGGCCCAAAACCGCTGACCGTCACTTAGCTGCAAACCGACCGTGAGTTGGGAACGGCCGTTGGCCGCCAAAGTTGGCACCGTTAACAAGGTTGAAATCGTTGGACTATCTGTCATGAATGCTTCAAATTCCCATTCTGATGAGAGCACCTACAACCAGCGGCTCCTGGTCGGTTTCGCTGTTTTGTGTCTAATTTTCATGTTTGCCGTTGGCTTTGGTCTGGTTAGCCTCATTAAACAAGATCGGCAGCAGGCTCAATATCCAGGTTCCATTCCCATCGCATCCCACAGCAATTATAAAAGCTTACCCCGCTCCTACCGCTGGCATGATACCTTCCGTACCGATGATGGCTTTCGGGCGGTCTACGAATGGTACTCCCTCAAATTTAACACAGGAGCCGAAGCGCGGGCCAACGGCACCTGCATTTTGCTGGAATCCGATGACGATTTCTTTCGTGCAGAACGATACGTGAGCGTCGTCATTTGCGGTACGCCTGAGGGTCAGATGGTGTTTGTTTCCCGCACCACAACCTTCAAATAAAAAAGAGAAGGCATTTCACCCTCTCTTTCACCTCGTGTGTGATTGTTCCCAACGAAGATTAGACAACTTCCCGTATATCAACCACTTCCTGTGTTTCAATTTGGCTAAATGTCCCACGTACTTGTTCGGCCGTAACGCGCGGAATTTTTAGCACTACATCGTACCACCCCTCTTTGCGCGGCGTCGGGTACGTGCCAATACCCATCACGCCCCAACCATTATCTCCCAACACCTTCATCAACTTGGTGAATTCACCATTTTTGTCCGGCATGCGCACGGTCACGCGCAGGCCATCCATCGGTAAGCCTAACATTTCCTGGTAAGAACGCAGCACATCGACCTCGGAAATAATTCCTTCTACCGCCCCGTCACTATCAATAACGGGAAGACAGCCAATTTTGTGATCAGCCATCATTTTAGCGGCGCGCTCAATGGTGCGGTCTGACTCAATGGTGAACACTTTGTCTTTTTTGACCATTACTTCTTTAACCGACAGATTGCTTAAATGCCGTGAAATTTCCCACATATCCAGGCTGCCCAGCATGTCCGGCTTTAACGAAAGTCGTGTGCGGGTGATTAATCCTTTCAGCAGTTTGCCGTCTGAGGTAACAGGCAAGTGACGAATATGATTTTCGGTCATTATTTTTTGGGCTTCAATGACTTTGGTTGATGGCGAGATGATGATTGGGTGTCTGGTCATACAATCTTTAACGAGCATGTTTTGTTCCCTTCCTGTAGGTTCATTTTTACAGATTTCCCGTTATTCTTGCAAGGATGTTAGCTTGCGGCCGTCGAAATCACTGGATCAAACGTGCGCAGGGTTTCTTCCGGAATGTGGCAGAAAATCCTGTGCCCGTTTTCCAGCTCGCGCCATGGTGGAATCTCTTCTTCGCACACCTTGCCGCCATCTGGCAGCAGTTGGCGACGGGGGCAGCGAGTATGGAATCGGCAGCCACTGGGCGGGCTGATGGCACTGGGCACCGTTCCATCCAGCCGAATATGTTTTTGCTTGGCGGTGGGATCGGGAATGGGTACGGCCGAAAGCAGCGCCTCCGTATAAGGATGGTAGGGCGGGGCGTAAATCGCCTCAGCCGGACCAATCTCCATAATCTGGCCCAGATACATCACCGCCACGTCGTCTGAGAAGAAGCGCACCACAGACAAATCGTGGGCGATGAAAATCATCGTGGTATTGTACTCATGCTGCACTTCCAGCAGCAGGTTGAGCAGCGCCGCCTGCACAGAAACATCCAGTGCGCTCACCGGTTCGTCGCACAGCACCAGGTCGGGGCGGCTGGCCAGGGCGCGGGCGATGCCAACGCGCTGCTTTTCACCACCGCTAAGCTGGCGCGGCAGCCGGTTGTAATAGTTGGCCCCCAGCCGCATCGCCTCCAGCAGCTTAATCACCTCGCTGCGAATCTCCTTTTTAGGTACAGTGCCAAACCGCTCCATGGGGCGGCCGATTTGCTGGCCGACGGTGTATGAAGGATTCATCGTAGAATCAGGATTTTGGAACACCATTTGCAGTTCTTGGATCAATTTTTCATTGCGGGTGTCCAAATCGCCGGTAATATCAAAGCCCATAAAGGAGGCGTCGCCGCCGGTGCTGTCTTCGAGGCCAATCAAGGTTTTTATGAGCGTGCTTTTGCCGCAGCCTGATTCGCCCACGACGCCCAGCGTCTTCCCTTTTTTCACGTTGAAGCTGGCGTTTTCCACCGCTTTTACATAGCGTGGCTCGCCAAACCCCAACACGTCCCGCAAAGAAGTTCCCTTCACCTCGTAATATTTCTGCAGATTTTGTACTTCCAGCAGGGTTTCATCACTTTCGACTTCTTGGGTGATGTCCACGGCGGGCTTTACCTCTTCGCTGGGTACCCATTGGCTGGGGTCTATCTCTTCAGCAAAGTGGCAGCGCACGGCCGTACCATTCATCATCGTGCGTAACTGCGGCCGTTCTTCCACACACCGGTCCTGCGCATAGTCGCAGCGGGGTGTGTACATGCAGCCCATCGGCCGGTTGTTGGGTGCCGGGACCCGTCCGCGAATAGGATACAAGATGCTGCCGGACTTGTCGGCACCCAGCTTGGGCACGCAGCGAAGCAGCCCCTGCGTGTAAGGATGCTGCGGCGACTCAAAAAGCTGCTTGATTTCAGCCCGCTCCACCATTTCGCCGGCATACATCACACCCACGCGGGTGCAGACGCGGGCCACCACCCCCAAATTATGGGTAATGTACATGATGGCCGTGTCAAAGTCCCGGCGCAGTTCGGCGATTAGGTCGAGAACGGCCGCTTCCACCGTCACGTCCAACGCCGTTGTCGGCTCGTCCATAATCAACAGCGCCGGATTATTCAACAGCGCCATGGCAATGACCACGCGCTGCTGCTGTCCACCGGAAATTTGGTGCGGATACCGCTTCATCACGTTAGCCGCATCGGGCATATATACCCGTTCCAGCATTTCCACACACCGTTTGGCCGCTTCCTTATCGCCGATACCCCGATGGACCGTGAGCACTTCTTTCATCTGGTCGCCCAGCGTCATGGAGGGGTTCAGCGCCTGCATAGGGTCCTGAAATACCATTGCAATCTGGTCGCCGCGAAGCTGTCGCAGCTCCTCGCCGCTTTTGCCCACCAATTCCTGGCCCTGGAATTTGATGCTGCCGCGCTTCACATAGCCGTTGGCACCCAAAAAGTTCACAATGGCCCAGGCCATCGTGCTTTTACCACAGCCTGATTCGCCGACAATGCCAAAAGATTCACCGCGGCGAATGTCAAACGAGACATTTTGCACCGCCTCAATTTCTCCGCCACGAACCTTGTAAGCAACGGCAACATCCTCTACTTTTAAAACTGATGCTTTTTTATCGTCTACCTGCCATTCCATCGCCATATCCTATTTTTGAAATCTTGTTAGCTCTTCGCGCAATCCATCGGCGAACAGGTTTAGACCAATCACCAGCGTGGCAATCGCCAGCGCCGGCCATATCACGGCCCATTGATTCGTAAAGATGTGTTTGCGTGCTTCATTGACCATATTGCCCCAGTCTGGATCGGGCGGCGGCAGCCCTAGACCCAAAAAGCCGAGGGTACCGATAGCAAAAATAGCGTAGCCCACGCGCAGCATGGCGTCAACCAAAATGGGACCGCGCGCGTTAGGTAAAATTTCCCGATACATAATGAACCAGGCGCTTTCACCGCGCGTTTCGGCGGCGCGAATATAGTCGCGCGTTTTAATGTCCAGCGCCAGGCTGCGCACCAGGCGGGCAATGCCCGGTGCCCCCGTAATGGTGATGGCTAAGATCACCACCATATCACTGGGTCCTAACGCGGCGATAATCACCAGATAAAGCACAATAACCGGGAAGGCAATGAGCGCGTCCAGGATTTGCATAATTATCTGGTCGGTCCAGCCGCCGCGATATCCGGCATTTAAACCAAAAAAGGTGCCCAGCAGCAATGAGCCAAATACACCCCAAAGGGCAACACCACCGGGAATAAACCAATCGGCATCCCCAGGCGGGCGCGTCTTGAGCAAGATGACTTGCGTGCCCTGCATCAAGCGAGACAAAACGTCGCGGCCAAGATGATCGGTGCCCAGCCAGTTGGTGCTGTTGGGCGGCAAATTTTGCGTAAACTCAGAGGCGTTTGGCTCAAACGGCGTCCAGAAAAAAGAAGTGAAGCCAAGTAAAAGCCAGAACAAAATGATTGCCAGGCCAACGGTAGCCACGCGTGACTCAAAGACAATGGAGATGCTTTTCCACATCCTTTGCCACCGAGATGGCTCGCGTGCCTGGGTGAGTGTTGTTTGTGCGGTAGCCATATCTTCTCCTATGCGTAACGTATCCGGGGATTCAGATAGGTATAGGCCAGATCGCCAATGATTCGAGTGGCAATGGCGATGATGACTGTCACCATCGCGGCGGCAATCACGGCGTTGGTGTCGCTGGCAATGGCTGAATCGTAGATGTATTTGCCCAGACCGGGATAGCCAAAGATAGCTTCGACGACCACCACGCCGCCGACAAGGTAATTGACGTGCAACATCATGATGGTAATGGGGGCCATGAGTGCATTGCGGATGGCGTGACGGAAGACCACGCGCCAGTAGGGCATCCCTTTAATGATGGCCGTGCGAATGTAGGACGTGCCCATGACTTCCACCATGCTGGCCCGGGTCATGCGGACGATGTAACCTAGTTCAACGGCCGTTAACGTCAACAGCGGCAGCACCAGTAGGGTCGGGTCTTCAAAAATCGCATCAGCACTGGTAAAAAGCGCCACGGCGGGCACCACGCTTAGCCAGATGCCCAGTATCAATATTAAAAATATCCCGGTGACAAACTCCGGCGTAGCCGTAGCTGCCAGACTGGTAATCGAAATAAACCGATCGGCAAACTTACCTTCATTGATTCCGGCAATAATGCCGAGGAGCAAAGCCAGCGGCATAATGAACACAAAAGCCAGCCCGGCCAATATCAATGTGTTGCGCAAACGTGGCAGAAGCGTCACGGCAACCGGCCGTCTTGTCTCCGACGAAATGCCGGGGTCTAAACGGACCATCCCCTTACGCAGGGGAATATAGTCGCGCGGGCCGTCACCTTCCTGGCGCAAACCAGCTTCGGTAATCACATAAACCGGCTCCCCACCACCCCGCTGCCACAATACAACGCGATTTTCGGTGTCCACGCCCCAGAATGTTTCGACTCCGCCATCACTTTGCCAAAACTCATTGGCCGTTTGCGGAACCGTCGTGCCATCTTCCTGGCGAATCAAAGCAATCAGGTCTTCACCTTCAAGCCGCCAGCGCATCAGTTGCCCGTCTACCTCTGCCCACCATTGAGATTCACCGGTGGTCGGATTGGCTGCCGTGACAATGTCGTATTCGGTGTATCCTTCAGCGCGCCAATCGCTGCCCAGCAGCCAGTCTGAGTAGCGAATCCAAATTGGCTCATCCAAACCAAGCTGGTTTTTGAAGGAAGCCCTTTGTTCGGCAGTCGCAAATACGCCCAAAACGCGATTAATAACACGCTCTGAGCCAACGGCGTCGAGAAGAACAAAAAGGACAATTGAGACAAATAAAATTGTTACGATGGTAGAAACGATGCTGCGTACTAAAAAACGAGCCATTTATGCCTTCCCATTGTTAAAAATAGGAGTCGAGTTTTGGTTAAAACTCGACTCCTCGAGAGTTGCTAACTAACGCTTACGCGTCTCACTTATTCTGGATCTTTCCAAACTTCGTAAAGCAGATCGTAAGCTGTCGGGTGGGCCTGGACATTGTGGAATTTGTCTGAAGTGATGTTCCAGATGTTCTTCCAGAAGCTGTTCCCAATAGGCCCGCGCTCCTGCATGATGTCCTCGATCTGTGACATCAATTCACGCCGTTCTTCAACATCCAGGGTAGCCTGTGCTTCGCGCAGCACATCTTCGAATTCCTCGTCTACCCAGCGTGTTTCATTCCAATTGCCAATGGCTTCCTCGGTGTAGGCCAGCGGCAGCAGCATAACGGCCACCGGACGGTGTGTCCAAGAAGTAATACCCAGGGGCACTTCAGTCCAGCGAGACCAGTAGCCATTTGGTTCTGTGATGTCCAGGGTAATGTCAAAGCCACCGGGTAGCGCCTGCTCTTTCAAGGCCTGGGCAATATCCGGTTCGGCCTGGTCGTTTTTAGTGGCCAGAGTGACCTGAAGCGGCAGTTCAATGCCCACATCGGCAGCATATTCTTCCATCAGGGCAAGCGCACCTTCAGGATCGTATTCTGGGATAGGTTTTGGCGCATAAGCGGGTTGTACCGGAGCCACATGGGCGTCAATGGAGAGTTCACCTTCGCTGAAGTAGGCCAATTGGAAGATTTGTTCCCGATTCTGGCACATCTTCAAAGCTGTGCGTACCCGGTTGTCGTTCCAGGGCTCCAGATCGACGCGCATACGCAGGATCAGGCATTGCGCGGTGGTTACCGGCCGTACCGTCAGCCCATCTACATTTTGGAGAGCTTGCCAGTCCGATGGACGCGGATCGTAAAGTGAATCAACCTGACCGGCCGTAAGCGCGGCTACGCCAGCGTCCTTGTCACTGGAGACATAGATCAGTTCGTCCAGATAGGGCAGGGGCATGCCGTCCTCACCCATGCGCCAGTAATCTTCACGGCGTCTAAAGACGGCCCGTTCACCCTCAGCATACTCCTCAAGGGTAAAGGCACCCGTGCCAACGGGCTGGCGGATGATGTCGCCTTCAAAGTTGCGGTGCAGAATGATGGCGGGATAGTGGAACAAGAATTCGGGAATGGCGATGTTTGGCTGGGTTAGATGCAAACGAATCGTGTAATCATCTACCATTTCTACATCGTTCATGCCGCTAAGCACGGGGGCCAGCAGGCCAAGCATAGACGAGCCAACGTCTGGATTGAGCCATTCGCCCATGGTAAACATGACGTCTTCGGCCGTTAGCTCATCGCCGTTGTTAAAGAGAACGCCTTGCCGAATGTTCAACGTCCATTCATCGACGGTCTCGTTGGCTTCCCAGCTTTCCAGGAGGTAGGGGCGGGTAATGTTGTCTACCCCGGTTTCGGTGAGGTATTCACCAAACTGGCGCACGATGTTGGCCCCTTCAACCCAGGAGAGGCGCGCCGGGTGGTCCAGCCCTTGCAGGTTCATAGAGCTGCGCCAGGTGCCGCCGCGAATCGGACCGCCGGCAGAAACAGCAGATTCGGCCCCGGTATCGGCATCTGTGCTGCCGCCTGCTTCAGGGTCCGCTTCGGTGGTTGGTTCATCGGCCGTGCCGCCAGCGCCACAGGCGGCGGCGACGGTCGCTACACCAGCCGACATACCGAGTAGGGTAGCAAAGCGCATAAACTCACGACGGCTGATGCGACCTTGCTCTAATTGTTCATAGGCATTGGGGATTGCAGGATGGATTTTTTCCATCTCTTTTTTTGACACTTGAGGTATTTTCACGTTTCTCCTCCAAACTAAATGATGCTGTCATGTAGGCAGCTAAACACAGCGTAGGTAACCTGCAAACATGTCAGCAATGTTTGTTGATAAATCAAGGGATTATTTTATTTTCTGTGGCCTCACCTCCTTAAAGTGAGAGAGTTTGGTTTATGGGAAAACCCACAATTTATAAGCAATGCTTCAAACTATGTTTGCGTTTTGGGGGGCATTGAACGGTACGCCTGAAAAGACGTAAGGGGGAATTTGCAAAGTTGAGTTCGGGAATCGTGAAAAAGAGCCATGTCTGCCTATTGTTCTACCAAGCAAGCTGCTCTAGAAAAAATTGGGCTGTGTATTTTTAGTAGATAATAACGAAATTTTTCATTCCGCATAGGACGTTTAAATAATAACATGATATAGGGTGCCTGCCAAATAATTAATATATCAATGATATATCACTTCGGCACGGCCGTTCCTAATTTATGACGTGTTTCCGCCCGATTCTATCCTGGCTCCACAGTCAAAATGAATCCAATCACAACGTAGCTAATTAAACGGTAAGGATCGTAACAAAGGATGCGTCTGGCTGGCTAGATTCGGATACAATAAGGTGATGTTTAGCAAAATGTGGCGCATGCTTTTTTTCTGGGGAATTATGCTGTTGGTTGTAGTGCTGGCTGCCTGTGGCGAGCCTGAAGCTGTGCCGACACTGGTTCCGGCCATAACGCTGGAACCTACGGCCGTAACGCCAACCATCGTGCCGACTTTTACCCCAGTTCCGGCAACGGAAGCAGCCGATACCGCCACGCCGCTGCCGTCGCCAACCCCTGAGCCAACGGCCGAACCAACGCCTCTGGTTGCCCTCATGCTTTCCGGCCCCGATGATTTTGGCACGGAGCGCAACCCGCTGACAGGGGAAGTTGTGGCCGAACCGGACAATTTGCTGCGACGGCCGTTAGCCATCAAAGTCTCGAACAGCCCGCCGCAGTATGCCCGGCCGCAAAATGGACTCAGCCAGGCAGACCTGGTGTTTGAGCACGTGACGGAGGCGGACATCACCCGCTTCACCGCTATTTTCTACAGCCAGACCCCGCCAGACATCGGCCCGGTGCGCAGCGCCCGGCTCATCGAGAAGGAGCTGCCGGCCATGTACGATGCCGCTTTTGCCATGTCCGGCGCGCACCCGATTGTGTCGCAGCGGCTGCACGGCTCTGATATTGGCGACCGCATTTTGCGCTCTCATGAGACCGGCTTTTACCGCACGGATGAAGATAAACCGTGGGAACACACCCTCCACGCCGATCCGTCTGGACTATGGCAGGCTATTGCTGCCTATGAGCTGGATCGCCCACCGCAATTTACGGCGTGGCTGACGTTTAGCAGCCTGCCGCCACAGGGCGGGGCTGCCGCCAACCGCATCCAGGTGGCTTATGATACCTACACGTTGGTGGAATGGGTGTACGATCCGGCCAACGGCCGTTACTGGCGCTGGGCCGATGGAGAGCCGACGATTGATGCCAACAACGGTGAGCAGATCAGCGCGGCCAACGTGATTTTGTTAACGGCCGTTCACGAGCGCGATCAATCGATCTGCCTCACCCACAGCAACGGCGTTTGTTCCGATTGGCCGCTGGAAATTCAGATTTGGGGGCAGGGAGTCGCCATCATTTTGCGCGACGGCAAGCAATATCCCGCCACCTGGCTGCGTGAAAATCGCAGCGACATGTTCACTTTCGTCAATGCCGAAGGCAACGCCGTGCCGCTGCAAATCGGCAACAGTTGGTTCCAGGTATTGCCCCACTATTACGAAAATCCCGTTACCATTCAGCATTAAGAGCGATATGCTTTTTAGCTGAAAAAAATATCAAAGATTACGCAGAACCTGCCCTGAGCAAGGCCGAAGGATTGAATAGATTTTTAATTCGTTCAATCTGCGTAATTTGTTGATTTATTACTATATTTGTCGAGCAAATTTTTATGTTCTTACGACTTCTGCAAAAACTCCGCGCCGTTGAAGATTGGCAGCGCACGCTCTACATTATGTTTGTGGCCCAACTGCTGACGGCCGTTGGCTTCTCCGTCATCTTCCCCTTTTTATCGCTGTACGTCACCGAGCTGGGCAGCAGCAGTTCGCTGAGCGTGGAGTTTTTGGCCGGGGCCGTCTTTTCGGCCCAGGCACTCACGATGATGATTGCTTCTCCCATTTGGGGGGCGGTGGCCGATCGCTACGGCCGTAAACTGATGGTGCAGCGGGCGATGTTTGGCGGCGCGGTTATCATGCTATTGATGGGCTTTGCCCGCACCGGCGAAGAGCTGGTGCTGCTGCGCGCTTTGCAGGGGCTCATCACCGGCACCGTGGCCGCGTCTAACGCCCTGGTGGCCTCCGTGGCCCCGCGCCGGCGCAGCGGCTACGCCATGGGACTGCTGCTGATGGGCCAGACAACCGGCATTGCCATTGGCCCGCTGATTGGCGGCGTGCTGGCCGATGCCTTTGGCTACCAGCTCACTTTTGTGGTGACCTCAGTGCTGTTGCTGGTTGGCGGCATCTTGGTCTTTTTTGGCGTGGAGGAACGGTTTACGCCCCGGCCGGAATCGGCCACGGTCAAACGCAGCGATGTGACCATCAAAGTCACTGAAACCGGTGAGCTGCGCGCCCGCGATCAGGTGACCATCAGTGCGGCCAACGATAAGCAAATTCTCTGGCTGGCACCGGAAGGCACCTGGGTGGAAGAAGGCGATACTCTGGTGGTTTACGAATCGGAAAAATACCTCATCGCCAAGAGCGAGGCCGAATCGACCGTCGAAGTGGCGCGTGCGAATATCATCTCAGCACTCAGCGAGCTCGAATCGCAAAAAGCCAAAGAGGAAGCTGCACTCAAACGCTACGAAACCATGAAAAATCTGGCAGATGAAGGTTTTGCGGTGCAGAGTGAAGTCGATCAGGCACGGCTGGTCTATCGATCTGAAAAACAGAACGCGCTCGTTCGAGGCCTCTGTCGATGCGGCACGCGCCAACATGAACCGTGCGGAAAGAATGCTGGATCAGCAGGATCGCAAATTGCGTGAAGGGTTTACGCTGGCGCCGCGCGCCGGGTTGGTCGTCTATGCTTCTGTCGGCGCGGAAGGGGAAGCCAAAAAAATTACCGTCGGCATGATTCCGTTCGAAGGCATGGACTTGATGTACCTGCCGGACGTCTCCACGATGATGGTCGATCTCGAAGTGAGTGAAGTGGATTTGTCGAAAGTGCAGGTTGGGTTGCCGGCCAAGATCCGGCTCGATGCCTACCAGGATGTCGAATTCGAGGGGGAAATCAATGCAATTGCCGATTTGGCCAAGAAAAAAATCAGCAAAATTACCGGCAAGCCGACCGGCGCTAAGGTTTTCGACGTCGAAGTCAAGGTCATCGGCAGCGATGAGCGCTTGAAGCCGGGGCTGTCCGCTACGGTCGACATCATCGTCAGCGAGCTCGAAGACGTCACCTATATCCCCATCGAAGCGGTTTTTATCGATGAGCTCGATCAAACCACGGTTTATGTGCGCAAAGGCGAAAAAATCGAAAAACGTGTCGTCACCCTTGGCCAGAGCAACGACCGGGTGGTGATCGTCGAAGACGGTGTAAAAGAGGGCGATGAAATTCTGCTCGGCCGGCCGATAAATATTTAGCGTTTATTTTGGAGAACATTTATGCTTGTTGAAGTGAGAGACCTGACCCGGATTTACACCATGGGCGATACCGAGGTGCGGGCATTGAACGGGGTCTCGTTCGATATCGAGCGCGGCGACTACCTCGCCATCATCGGCCCGTCCGGCTCGGGCAAGTCCACGCTGATGCACTTG
>CALBTC010000371.1 GCA_937967805.1 uncultured Anaerolineaceae bacterium | reverse complement strand
CCATAGTCCATAATTTTTTACGCTCCTCTCTGCATAAGGTTAAGGGACTTCAGGTCAATAGAAACAAAAAACGCACGCAAAATGCGTGCGCTGCGGGTTGCTTTTTTTGTGTCTCAACTGATGACTTTGTGATTTTATCATCCATGTTCCAAGTATAACGTACAAATAGTCGATGTCAATGGACCATCATGACGATTTACCTATTTTTAAGCTGACATTTGGTTACTTTTATGAGCGTGCCTGAGGAACCGTGAATTGGAATGCGGTGCCGGCTCCCAGCTCGCTTTCTACCCAGATTTCGCCACCGTGCAGCTCAATGATCCCTTTGGTGATGGACAAACCCAGGCCGGTGCCTTTGGCCTGGCGAATATTGGGATCGTTGGAGCGGAAGAATTTGGTAAACAGCTTCTCCAGGTCTTCTGGAGAGATGCCGTAGCCGTTGTCTTTTACACAGCAATACACCATGGGCACCATCTCGTCTGAATCTTCCTGGACGACCATACGCGTCATGAATTTAAGAGTGACGTCACTGTTTGGCGGCGAGTATTTGCAGGCGTTGCTCAGTAAATTGGTAAGTACCTGTACCAGACGCCCTCTGTCTGCCATGACGAGGGGCAGCTCTTCTGGCAGATCCAGGTGAACGCGTATCTCTTTTTCGTCGCACAATCCTTTGACGGTTTGCATCGTTTCGTTGACCACGTTGACGAAGGAGGTGGGTGCCAGCTCGATGTGTAACTGCCCGGTTTCGATGCGGGAGATGTCGGTGAGGTCCTGAATTTGCTGGCTCATGCGCCGGATGTTGGCGGCCATAATCTCCAGGAAGTTGTGCTGCTGCTCGGTTAGCTCGCCAGTCATGCCGGAAAGCAGCAGGTCGGTGTAGCCGCGCAGCGAGGTCATGGGCGTTTTTAGCTCGTGGGAGACCATAGAAACAAATTCAGATTTGGCCTGGTTGGCTTCATTAACTTTTTCATAGAGGATGGCATTCGCGATGGCGGCAGCGGCGTGGTTGGTAATGCGCACGGCCGTTTGCAAATCCTCGTCGGTATACTTGCCAATCACGTCACTTTCTATGGCAATAACGCCGATCAGCTCCTGCTTGTTGATGAAGGGCAGCGTCATTTGGGCGTGGGTATTGAAGTTGGCCGTCACGTAGTTGGGTTCTTCGTGCACGTTGGGAGCGTTGTGCGGCTGGCCAGACTGGATCACCTGACCAATCAGCCCCTTATGCGCCGACAATTTCGTCTCGTTGAAGGTTTCGTCATACCCTTGCGTAACAGCATGGAAAATTTCGCCTTCTTCATTGACCAGGGCGATTGCCCCGGCCACGGCTTGATAAATGCCCAACATGCGGTTCAGGGTCAGGTCCAGCACATGGTCTAAATCAAGGGTGGTGCTCAAGTCGCGGTCTAGCTGCTGTAGCAAGCTGAGCTCATCCACGCTTTTTTGCAACGCATCGTCTGTTTGGGCCAGCAGGCGGGCGTTTTCCATCGCCACCACCGCCTGACCGGCAAAGGCTGTAAGCAAACTTTGGTCTTCCAGGGTAAACGAGGCACCGCTTTGCTTATTGATCACCTGGAGCACGCCCAGCACCGTGTTTTGCCGCACCAGCGGTACGGTCAGGATCGATTGAGAATTAAAGTCGGAGCCGGCATCGACGGCCGAAAACCAGCGTTCATCTTCCTGTACCCGATTAGAAATAATGGCGCGGCCGGTTTGCGCGGCCGTTCCCGCCAGGCCGGCTCCCAAAGGCAAACGCCGCCCTACCAGACCATTGCTAGATGGACCACGCGCTACCCTGAATTCCAATTCGCCATCTTCCACGCGGGAAATCATAAAGGTGCCGGCTTCAGTGTCCAGCAGCTCAATCGCCTTGTCCAGAATCAGCTCTAGTAGCGGGTCGAGCTCTTTGGTAGAGGCCAGCGAAAAGGTGACCTGGTTCATGATTTCCAACTGCTCGGCACGCTCTTGCAGCCGGGCATTGGTCTCGATGCGCTCCAGAGCGGTGGCGGTACGATCGGCAAAAACCGTAAAAAGCTGCTGCTGCCGGGCCCGGATTTTGAAGTTGGGGTCACGGTAAAAGGTATGAATGGCGCCGATGGTGTCGGCGCCGGCATTGAGGGGGGCGGCGATCCAGGAACGGCCGTATTCATCTTCCTTCACCACCATCTGCCCCATATTTACGACCTGATGAATGGTGGGGTCCGTCACAACCTGGTCCGGCCCTTCTTTGTCTTCATATCGCTCGCCATTTTCCAGGTAAAAAACGGTGTAAATTTGCTTGGTGGTCTTGTCGCGCAGGGAGATAAAAAAGTCATCAATGCCTAGCAGCCGCTGGAAGTTAGTGAAAACCAGCTCCAGAAGGGCATCAAAATCAATCGTGAAGTTGAGCGCCTGGGAAAACTGGCTCAGCATATCCAGTTCCGAAACGCGCGTTTCCAGCCGGCGAATGACGTTGGCCCGCTCCAACCCGATCAATGATTGATCTACCAGCGAGCTGATGTAGTTGATTTCCGCCGGGCGAAAATGCTGGCGGTTTTTCTTGGGGGAGAGGGAAAGCCAGCCCAGCAGCTCGCGTCCGTTGTTGATGGGTACCAAAACGGCCGCATCCAGCGCCTGCACCGCGTCCGTTTGCCCAGTCAGCGGTTCGGGCCAGGCCCGCGTTTCGGTCAGGTCAATGGGGCCGTTGGTCTGGCTCATGTACGTGACCAGCGGCGACTCCACGCTGAGCCGCCCGGCCACATGATTGTTGTAGCTGCTGTAATAATTCATCTGGGCATCGGGCAAAAACAGGTGGGGCGTGGTTTCCGGCACGCCGGAAGAGACGTATTTCAGCAGCGTGTTGGCAACCTGGTCGGTGTTTACGGCCGTTGTCAACGCCCGGTTATAGGCCCGCAGCAATTTATCTAAAGCGACAGGTTCCCGGAAAAAGAGCTGGTCAATGGCTTCTTGCAAGCGGGAGCGCAGCGGATTAAACAGCAGCACCGCCGTGACCACCAGCAGAGAGAGCACCACCGGATTGTCGGTCACGGTGCCAAACGTATTGGTAATGCCAACCGTTACCAGCACAAAGGCGATCAGCAGCAGCCCGGTCATAAGCACATAAGAGAGGGAGCGGCGCATGACCTGATCCACATCCAAAAGGCGGTAGCGAATGATGGTGTAGGCAATGGCCAGCGGATAAACCACCAGCGGCGGCAGATAGAACGCTGAGGGCAGCCAGGCAACATCAATCATTTGCGAGGCGGGAATGAAAAAGAAAATCAGCGGGGTAAAGGCCAGCAAACTGCCGCCCAAAATTATGCGCGCCTGCTGGCGCACCAGCGGAGACGGGGAACGGTAGCCACGGTAAGCCATCATCAGGATGGAAATGAGAATGGCCAGGGCATTGAGCAAAAAGAGAGTGCGCCAGGGAATGGCGTAATGCCAGGCATTGGCCGGATCGTATAGCCAAAGCTGGGCCCACACACCGGCTGCTAATCCGGGCAGCAAGGAGAACCAGCGGCCGCGTGGATATTTTTCCACAAAGCTCATTTCATGGGGGAATACGGCCGTTAACCAAACACAAAATCCCGGCGTCAGCGACAAGGCCAGCAGCCAGATTCGGCCAAACTCGTGGGTCGTCAGCATGTTGAACAGCCCGCCAACCGCCAGCGCGGCAAAGGCCATAAACAGGGCAAACACCTGGGCCGCTTCCGCCCTGGGCCGCACAGAGAAGGTCCACACGCCGATAATGAACATCACCAGACCGGTGAGGTAAAACAGGCCAAACTGATTCCAAACGCTTAAACTGGTTAAGGGAATAATGGGGAGTTCAACAACGCGCTCGGTCTCTGGATTGTTCGGTGCGGGGTCGGACCCCGGCGGTGGCTGCACGAGGGTGAGGCGAATGGATTCGCCCAATTCTTTGCCGGATACGGCCGTCTGGAATTCCTCAATGGTGGTGACGGGTTGGCCGTCTACGGCCGTTATCCGATCTGGGTAGCCTAGCAGCGGTGAGTCTCCCTGTGTCGGCCACGCCGGTTCACCGGAATCATTGATGACTAAATTGGGATCAACAAAAAAACCAAGAAAAGGGGTTTGTGCCCAACGGAGCGCCGAAAAAGGCAGCAAAACGTAAATAATGCCGCTAACCAGCAGCAAAAGTCCCACCGTACCGATTCGAAGATGGCTATAACGTTCCGCTGTCACAAATAGAAGACCCTTCAATCTCGCTTGTCAATCGAGGTGCTTTTCTTACGGTTGGTGCAAAAGCCACAAAAATTCTTGAATTAAGAGGCGCTCAAGTCTGGCTTTTGCTTGAGCAAATCACAGGACACCTTGCTCTCAATTTCAAGAATTAATCTGTGATTTGCCGAACACGGATATTGGATAATAATAAGCGATCATCAATGTAGTGTCCATCCTCGGCAACAATATTTTGTGGTGCTTTTGTAACAGCGTCTATTAAGGTGACGTGAATACCATAAGAACCGGGGGACAAACCGGCATCCAGCGGCAAAATATGAGTATCGGCAACGATTTGGCCGGCTTGCCAACTGCTGGTGGGGGCAGAGGCGGGGGGCGAAACGGCCGTTACCAGCGCCGGCTGCCATTCCGGGCAAGGCAGCTCACACAAGGCGACCTCCACCAAATAATCCGGCGGCGCATCCCGCAGCGCTTCCCAGTAAAGCGTCACTTCCAGCGAATCACCGGGGGCCAAAACGCGTTGGCTGTATTCGTATCCCGTCAGGCGCAAGTGGTTAAAAAAGTTCTGGTTGAGCAAATTGGGGAACGATTGACCATCATTGCGCCAATTGTCCCATTCAGCAATTGTGATCTCGGCCAGGGGTAGAGCATCGCCCAGAAAGGTATCGTTGGTGGTGATGCCCAGCCGGTAGCCATTTTCGCCCGGCGCGTACAGGCCAATTTGCAGATCGGCCGTGGCCGGTGTGTACATCGTCTCGCTGGCGTGCAGGCGAATGGCGTCGATGAACCGATCGCCCGGCTGCCACTGGCTGCTGGGGAAGCTGCCCAAACCGGGATGGGTGTCGCGTTGGGCAATGAGCGTGCCGGTTTCCTGGTCAATGAGATGCACAAAGAGCAGGAAGTTGCCCGGCGGCTGGCCAATCACCTCCCAATACAAATCCAGGGTTAAATAGCCACCCGGTTGCAGCGTTGTGCTATCCAGCTCATAGCCGCGCAAAATGGCGAAGCTGTCGAACTGGGCGTTGATGGGATTGGGTACGCCTGCACTGAGCGCAGCCGAAGTGGCAGTCTCCGCCGCAAATGGTTCAGGCCGGGCAAAGGCGTCTGCCAGGTAGCCAAAAATGGCGACGATGGTGAGGGTAGCCATGCTCAGGTTGACGATGATGGCAAGGACAGAGGTTGGCGATTGGAGACTTGTCCTGAGCGGAGCCGAAGGATTGACGATTGGTTGACGGGGCCAGATGAGATCGAGCCAGGCGGAGAGACCGTAGAAGGTGAGCAGCGCCAGGGCGGGCAGCGCCGGAAAAAAGAAGCGGCCCATTGCCCCCGCCGGACTAACGAGCAGATAATTGAACACCACGGCAAAAAAGAGCGCCACGTCCAATACCAGCAAAGCCAGTGGGAAATAAGGCACATTTTGGCCGACGGCCGTTTTCCGCCACAGCCGCAAAGGTAATCCCAGCAGCCCTATCCCCACCAGCCAGCGCAGCCCAATGTAGATGCCGTCCGGCAGCGGCACCTGACCGTAGCCGAAGCGGCCCCATAGGCTGGTCCAGGTGTAGGGCAGCTCGAAGATGGCCACGCCCCAGCTTTCGGCCGGGTTGCGTACGCCCCACAGCTCGGTGAGGCGCTGGAAGCCGGTCGGTTCGCCGTACAAAAGCTGGTTGCGCACAAACCACCAGCCGGCCAGCAGCAGCGTCAACCCGGCAATGAGCAGATTAACTTCCAGCCAGAGCCGCCACTGCTTTTTGCGCCAGGCGACCCAGGTAACGGCCGTTTCAATCAATAGCGCCACTGCTGCCAGGTTAAACTTGCTCAGCAGGGCCAGGCCAAACAGCGCGCCCAAAACAATTCCCCAGCGGCGGGACAATCCTGCCTCTGACTGCACCAACTTGACGCTAGCCAGCAAAACGGCCGTGCCGCTCAGCGCGGCGATCACATCGTTGTTAATTGACCCGGCCATGTAGACAAACATCGGGTTAAAGGCCACAAAAGCGGTGGCACCCAGGGCAAGCGACGGCCGTTCTGGCCAGAGCATTTTGCCCAGCAGCCAGGTCAGGTAAACTACCCCGGCGCCAATCAGCACGTTTAGCCCGCGCACAATATGCGCCGCCAGCGCCTCGCCGGACCAGGGAAATGCTTCTGCGGCCGTGTGCAAATAAAGGTTCTTGTTGTCGTCGCCTACTTCCCAGTAGCGGTACTGCCAGAATGGATTTTCTTCCAGTTGGGAGCAAACGGGGCGGCCAGTATCAATCCAAAAGGTTGCCAGCGCCCCCAGCGTGTAAAACAGCGGCGGATGATGTCCCTGGGCGCTGCACCCGACCTCCCCCTGCACCGGCAGCCGCTTCAGCTGAATGATGTGCTGCACAAAGCGATAATGGCGCAGTTCGTCGGTTGCTTCAAACAGCGGATTAATCACGCTGGAGGCAAAAGACAAAATGACAAACGCCAGCAAAATGAAGGCGATTGGTTGTCTAACCCAAGAACTTGACTTTGTCACACCTTTTTTCAAACTTAACAATCCAAAGATTTCACAGATTACGCAGATTTCCTCAAAATTAATCTGTGAAATCTGCGTAATCTGCGGATAAATTATCGAATAGGCAGGCTCAAATGGTCACGGCCGTCCGTTGTGAGAATGCGCTTGCCGGTCATGGGATCGTACAGGCCGAAGACGGCCGTTTCTGCCACAATCCCATCCGGCGGTACAAGCCAATGGTGCTGCAAAAAAATATCGCCTGGCCGCAAGGTCACCGGATCGACCCACAGGCCATCGTCTCCGGTTAAGAAGTTGCCGTCGGCGTCCAGCAGTTGGGCAAATACCTGCAAGCGCGGCCCGGCATACACCCCCGGCGGCGGCGGATTGCTGATGAGCGGCATTGGTGGCAGTTGCAGCGTTTCACCCACCTGCCAGCCCAGTTCAAGGCGGTTGGTTTCAGGGTCGAAGACGGCCGTTAACCAACAAAGCCCATTCGTAAAGCAGATACGGTCTTCGGATCGTTCGGCCAGCATCTGCGCTTCCGTTTGTGCCAGCGAATAGTAGCCGGCCGTTACCGGCGGGGCAACCGGATTCAGCAAAGGCTCATAGGCGACGGCCGTATCAGGAAAGCCCACAAAACTCAGCGGCGGACTGAGCAAAATGGCCCGCTCGACATTAAACCAGCGAGGACGAATTTCGTCATTGTTATGTAAATCGATATTTAATGCCATACGATCCCACGGGCCGGCCAACAGCCCAGAGACACCAAAATCAGTCATCTCTGGTGTTTGGTTAACATAATCGGCCACATCCTGAATATCTGCCCGGTATAGAAAACGCACCATGCCGCGCTCCGGCCACCGCTGAAAATAGTCCGGCAAATCGCGCATGGCGATGCTGGTAACCAAAAGCATTGCGCCAAGAATTACTGAAAGAGATTGGAGATTGGAGGCTTGTCCTGAGCAAGGCCGAAGGATTGGAGAGTGTATATTGCGCCAAAATCTCCAATTGCTAATCTTTAATCTCCCAACAGGCAGCGCCGCCAAAATATACGTCGCCGGCTGGGCCAAAATGGTGTGTCCCAGGCTGGCCGGCGGTACGCTGATGAAGGCCGGGGCAATGCCTGCCAGCCACCACAGCAGCAAAAAGGCTGCCGGCAACGCCCGCTGCACGTCTTCCGGTTTCATTTGCCGGCGGCGCAGCCATTGCCAAAAGGGAAGCAGGCTATTGACTATTGCCAGCAGCACGCCGCCCCAGAAAAAGATCGCGCCGATTGGGCCAAACAACGGCCGTCCCGGAATGTTATACAGCCACTCACCATCGCCGGTGGCATGGAACATGCCCAGGGTGATGGTGACATATTCTTGCAGCGGCGTAAAGTTGCCCTGGCGCGCTTCCACCAGCGGCACGGCCAGTTCGGCCACCCTTGCTTCAGATTCTGGTTGGGCTTGCAGGGTGACCACCAGGGGAATAGCGAGAACGGCCGTTACCCCCAGCATCACCAGCCATATGCGCCACTGTTTTTGAAAAGTCGGCCGTTGCACCAGCCACACAAACCCCATGAAGGCCAGCAAAATCAGCGGCACGCCTCGTCCGGCGAAGTAGGTGTAAAAGCCGAGGCCCATAAAGAAGGCAGCAGTTAAGTAATTGGAGATTGGAGATTGGAGATTAACCAGTGAAAATCTCCAATCTCCGATCTCTGATCTCCAATCTCTATGCTGGAAGCCGCGCCAGAAAAAGTAAAATGCCGCCAGCGTCAGCACCGGCATCAGCACATGACGCAGACCGAAGCGTGAGTACATTAAGCCCCAAAAACTAACCATCAGTCCGGCTGCCGCTATGAGGCCTACCCGACGGCCAAACAGCTCGCGCCCCACCTGATAAGTTAATGGCACGGCAAGCGTGCCCAAAAAGGCTGAGAGGAGCCGAATTCCTACCCAATTGGCCCCAAACAGGCCCAGCATAATGGCATTGAGAGCATGGTACAGGGCCTCGTGGCCTGAGGCGTCGGCGTAATAGACAGCCAGGTCGCCATCCAGCACATGCTGCGAGATGACCAACGAGTTGATCAGCTCATCATCGCGCCACCCAGGTGGCACGTGCCCCAACTGCCACAGCCGCAGCACAAAGGCCACAAAGGTGATGGCCAGCATCAGCCAAAAATCGCGCCTATGCCTGCTCACAACGCACCTTTGAAATTAACCGCAAAGACGCAAAGAGCACAAAGATTTTCTTTGTTTTTCTTTGCAAAACTCTGCGGTTCCTCTGTGCAACTCTGTGTTGCGCTTTTTCAGAAAAGTTCATCTTTCTCATTCTGTGACCATCAGTTCAGTTAATTGAAGATTATCGCCAACGGCCGTTCCATCCTGCCACACCATCAACCGCTCCGTTTGTTCGCAGGCCGGGTCCAGACAGGTGTATAGGCCAATGGTGAGCGGGTATGATCCCACGGCCGTTTCCGCCGGAATCACCACCTCATGAAGCTGCACCAGCCAATCCCCTGCCACCCAACTGCCGCTGGGCGCATCCAGCCGGTCTGCCTGGGCCAGAGGCACGCCATCTGGTTCCACGACATGGGTGAACAAACGCAAATCGGGCGGTGCGGCCTGCACCTGCCACACGGTGACCAATCGCACTACTTCGCCAGCAGCCACCTGTGCCGCCGACAAATCATACCCGATCAGTTCGGCCGCTTCCCCAAACCGCGCCGATTGGGGTGTCAGCCATGTTCGCCACGCCGCTAACGCTTCGTCAGCTTCCAGACGGTAAACCCAAACCGGACTATCCTCGTCCGTTGGGCGGAGGGGCAGCGTCTCTTGCAGAACGGCCGTTGCCAAATAAGGTTCCAACGCAGGCGGCAGCGGCGCAAATTCCGAAAAAACAATGAGCGATACGTCTGTATTGGGCACAAGCAGGCTGCCCCGGCCATCGAACCAGCGCGGCTCACTAACATTATTAGGCAGCGTCATTTGCGCCAGGGCGGGTGTGTGAAATGGTCCAGGCGTGATGGTAGAAACGGCCGTTTTCGCGCCGTCTTGCTCTGCCAGATAACCCATAACGGCCGTCATGGTGCTTTCATACTGCACCCGCACCTCGGGCGCATTGGCCCAGGTGCCAAAATAATCCCGCGCGGTGATGACGGCCGTTCCGCCAAACAACAAAATCATTCCCAACATGCCCACTACCTGCCACCTGCCACTACCCACTTGCAACCCGCTGCCTGCCACCTGCCACAGCCAATCCAGCGCCAGCGCCGGAAACAGATAAAGTACCGGCTGCATCCCAATCCCCTGCGTCATGCTTAGTTCCGGCCCGGTGATGAGTATGGGAGCCAATCCACCCAGCAGCCAGAGCAGTGCGGCGGCATGAGCCAAACGGCCGCCTGATGCAGTTAACGGCCGTTCCTCAGCGCGAAATAATCGCCAAACCGCCAGCCCGATACCCAGGTAAAACAGCAAACCCATGATGGGCCCCAGCAGCGGCCGCTGCGGGATGTTGTAACGCCAGGCCGTATCGCCGGCAAAGGTGAAAATTGCCAGCCCCCCTTTGATGTTGGCCCACAGCGGTGAAAAGTTGCCTTGGAGAACGGCCGTTAACGGGGCGCTGAGCTCATCAATGCGTACCTCGGCCGTGGGATTGGCCTGCAAATAGGCAAACAATGGCCAGGCCAGCAGGGCGGCCAGCAGCAAGACCCGCACCGTCCCCGGCCAGGCGCGCCGCAACCAGGTGCGCTGCCACAGGCCGCCCAACAGCAGCAGCGCCGGAAACAGCAGCCACAGCCCGCGCGCCGGAATGTAGGTGTAGAAGGTGAGGCCGAGGAAGAGACCGGCGGCCAGTAACCAGTAATCAGTAAACAGTGATCGGTTATCACTGTTTTTAGTCTCCAATCTCCTATCTACAGCCTCCATTTTTTGCAGGGCGCGCCAGAAGAAGTAGACGGCCAGGGTGAAGAGGGCGGGCAGGGTGATGGAGCGCAACCCTTGCCGGGCGGCCATGACGGGCCAGAAGCCCACAGCCAGCCCGGCGGCGGTGAGCAGGGCCACGCGATTGTTGAAGGCGCGGCGGGTCCAGGCGGTCATGGCCCCAATCATGAGCAGACTGAAGAGGACGGCCGTTCCCCGCAGCACCCAGCCGTTTTGCCCCAGCAGGGCCATCAGTCCCGCCGTGGCGTAATCAAACAGCGGCTCGCGGCCGTAGCCAACGGTAAAATAAATTTCGCGCGCGCCGTTGAGGATGGAAACGGCCGTAATGCCGTGATCGGCTTCATCGTGGGTGAGGCCGGGGGGGATCGTGGTGAGGTGGTAGAGGCGCAGGGAAACGGCCGTTAATAAAATCAACAGCAGCCAGAAAGAAAACCTGGTTTGCTTCTCCACATCCAAAAAATTGCGCATCGTCGGCGGATATTACAAGAGCCCCACAACAGAGACAAATACGGTAACCCTGCGTTTGCACCACCGCTTACTGCCCTGTGGCACAAAAAAACGCCACGCAAAAATTGAGCGTGGCGCTTCCAAAATGTAGGTAATCAAATTTTACGGTGGATCAGCTTGCCAATGCTTCCTTTGCCAGATTGACAACGGCCGTAAATGCAGCTTCGTCACGCACGGCCAAATGAGCCAATGCTTTCCGGTCTAGATTCACATTTGCCAGCTTCAATCCGTGAATAAAACGGCTGTAGCTTAGATCATGCATCCGGGTGGCCGCGTTAATGCGCGTAATCCACAAGCGCCGGAACTCGCGCCGGCGAACCCGGCGGTCCCGGTATGCATACCAGTAAGATTTCATCATGGCCTCGTTAGCGCGACGGAACAATTTGCTCCGTGTACCCCACTGGCCTTTGGTCATTTTTATTATTTTTTTATGACGACGCTGGGTTGTAAACCCACCTTTAACTCTCATTTTGTAAACCTCGCATTTGTGGCCTGGCGCTCAAGCCGTTTCCATTAGGGAAGACCGAGGCCAGGCAGCGGATCATCTCAGTAAAATAATTAAGCTGGCGGATTGGCCTTGTACTTCTTCAGGTACGGTGCCAATCGTTTGATACGTTTAATGTCGCCAGAGTTCTCCACAACCAGCATACGGCTGAACAAACGCTTGGCTCGCTTAGACTTACGCCGGCGCAAATGGCTCTTGCCACCTTTGGTGCGGACAATCTTGCCGCTGCCGGTCATGCGAAAACGCTTGGCTGCCGCTTTGTATGTCTTCAATTTATATTTTTTCTTTTTTGCCTTAGCCATTTTGTCCTCTCATCGTGAAAGTGTAGTTACTTTCTACTCTCACACAAAAGCCCCCAGAGGGGCTTAATTTGCTAACCTACATTTTGATTTTTTGTGAATAAACAACAGATAGCAAAATCAGCTGGCAAGCGTCAAAAACTAATCCGTTGGATTCAGTAAGAGTGTCATCGACCAGCCTTCCAGCTTAGGTTCCTGCTCTACTTCGGCCAGATCGCTCAGCTCTTCAGCAATCTCTTCCAGCGTTTGTTGACCAATCTCTGGATACGTGATTTCGCGCGCTTTGAAGCGAACCTGGAATTTGACTTTTTTGCCTTCTTCAAGCCATCGTTTGGCTTTATTGACGTAAACATCGCGATGGAAATCGGATGTTCTTGGGGTTAGGCGAAGCGTTTTGATTTCAATTTGCTTTTGCTGCTTGCGTGCTTCTCGTTCCCGCTTTGTCTTTTCGTAGGCAAATTTGCCGTAATCCATAATGCGGCAAACTGGCGGATTGGCGTTTGGCGCAACTTCTACCAGATCAAGTTCGGCTTCTTCAGCCATTTGCAAAGCTTGGTTGGTAGGCACAACACCTTGATTCGTGCCGTCTTGATCAATTAACCTGACTTCACGAACTCGTATACGCCGATTAATACGATATTCCGGGCCTTTATCGACCCTTGTACGATTACTACTACGCCGTTTTCGAATAGCTACTGTTCTCCAATTATTAAAGTGTGTAAATAAGGAAACAAATAGTCCGGTCAGAGGACCGGAACTCGACAAAAATCATATCACATCGGTCTGGGGGCGTCAAACAAATTGCCGCAAACTGTGCTGGGAAACAGCAACGTTCATCTGACGGTTATTGTAAAACGATGTTTAAAACGATTAACAAGACAAACATGATGGCTGCCAGAGCAAAAACACGTCTTAAATCTTTGAGAACGTAGCTGTATTCTTGGGCAAAGGCGGTGTTGCCATCTCGTTTGCTGTCGGAGCTGTCGGAGTCAACGGCCGTTTTCTGCCGCAAACGAGCCCGACGGCTGGCGCGATCTTTTGCCATAAGGTTATTGCATCCTTTTTGTGATTCTAGTTTGTAGTTCTAGTTTTTCTTAATTGATCTTACCGAAATAAACACAATCACGCCACCGTGTTTTTACCTTTTAATTTAGCGTTGCTGTTTGCGCTCCTGCCACAGCGCGTACAGGCTGAGCAAGAAGGTCAAGCCGATGAAGGCGGCAATGACGGTAAACGTGTCTTGCAGCCCGGCCACCTGAGCTTGTATGGAAGCGGCCGTTGCTCCCCCTTCGACCACTTCCCCAGCATAAACCATCACCCGCGCCGCCCAAAATGCACCCAGCACGGCGATGCCCGTTGTTTGGCCCAGCGTACGGGTGATGGCCAGCAAGCCAGAGGCAATGCCCAGCTTATTGCGCGGCACAGCCCCCATCACGGCGCTGTTGTTGGGCGATTGAAAGGTGCCCATGCCTGCGCCAAACGGCAGCACGGCAATCAGATAGTAAGTCAGGTTTGTCTGAGCCGTGAAGCGGCTCATGGCCAGATAGCCGCCCACCAGTATGGCCAGCCCAATGGAGGCAATCAGCCGCGTGCCGTAGCGGTCAGACAGCAATCCGGAAATAGGCGCAGTGACGCCCAGCAAAATGGGAACGGCCGCTACCAGAAACCCAACCTGCCGCGGCCCATACCCCAATACGCCTTCCAGGTAAAACGGCAGCAGAATAAAAATGCCGGCCACGGCAATAAAGACCGCCAAGCCGGTGATCAGGTTAATGGAAAAGAGCTGGTTGCGAAAAAGCCGCAAATCGATCATGGGCTCGGCCACCCGCGCCTCAATGCCAATGAACAAACCGATTAGCAGCAGCGCCCCGGCCAGCATGAGCCAGACGCGCCGGTCTGCAAAGCTCCACTGTTGGCCCAGCGTTAATCCCAACAGCAACGTCAACAGGCCGATGAAGAGAACGGCCGCACCCGCATAATCAAACTGCTGTTCACCTTCGGGCTGGAAATTGGGCACGTAGCGCATGACCATCAATACGCCAATGATGCCCACCGGCAGATTCACCAGAAAAATCCAGTGCCAGGAAAATGATTCAATCAGTAAACCGCCCAGGGTAGGTCCCAAGACCACGCCAATAGAAACGAGCGTACCGCCCGTGCCCAGCGCTTTGCCCCGCTCAGAATCGGGAAACGCTTCGGTAATGATGGCTGTGCCCAACGCCTGTGTCATGGCGGCGCCGATGGCTTGCAGCACGCGGAAACCAATCAGCCAGTAGATCGTTGGCGCAAGGCCGCACAAAAGCGAACTGAGTGTAAAGAGGACAAAGCCGGTGATATAGACCGGCTTCTTGCCCACCATGTCGCCCAGTCGACCCATGCTCAACAGCAGGGTAGACAGGGTGAGCAGATAAGCCAAAACCACCCACTGCACGGTGGCAAAATCGGTATCCAGCTCGCGGACCAACGTCGGCAGGGCGACGTTGACAATGGTGCCGTCAATGGTTACCAGAAAGATGCCCATGCCCACGGCGGCCAGCACGAACCATTTGTGTGAATAATCGGGGGAGTTGGTCAAAGGGTTTCTCCATCTCGGCAATGGCGTGCAGCAAAAATATAGAGGTAACCCGTATTATAGTGGTTCTTTGGCAATTGAGGGAGTTGATAGGTTCGTGATCTAAAACGGCCGTTCCTCACCAGAGAAACGGCCGTTTACGATTCTGCCTGACCTTGTCGGTTAGTTAGTAACCGGCAGCGTGGCAATGGGGACGGAGCTGCTCAAGTACGTGGCGCTCATCCAGCCTGTCGTCAGGTTCGCCAACTGCACTTTGGCCCAGGTGCCTGCCGTTTTGCGGCCCAGGAGCTGCACCGTGGTGCCGGACGGCAAAGCGGTAATGATGTTGTTGCCCACCTGCGGCGCCATTCTTAAGTTGACATAATAGGCGTTGGCGACGACGGCCGTTAATCCCGAAGTCGGCCCGCCCGTGTTGGGCACCGTACCCTGCCACACCGCCATATTGCTCACCGGAATGGTGGTGCTGAGTTAAGGTGACTTGCCGCTGACCCATGCCTGCGTGCCGCTGTAGTTGATCATCACCCAGTGGCTGTCGGCTGAGCGATAGCCGGCTAGCTGCACCGTGGTGCCCTGTGCCAGCGTAGTAATAACGCTGTACTGGAAGCCTGGGCCGCGCCGCACATTTAGCAGCGGGCTCACAACCGTGCCTGTGCCGGAGGTCGGCGGTGTGGGTTGTGCGGTTTGGCCTTACACCGTTTGTACGGCCGCCATGCCTACCAAACATTCGGCCATGCCCGCCAGATTGCTCATTTTGGTATGCATGGCCATGCCCTGCCGGAATAAGTCCATTGCCTCGGCGTAGTCGCCCTCATGCAGGGCGACGTAGCCCAGATTGTGCAGCAAGCTGCTGGCGGGATTGGGGCGCATGGCGGTTGAGCAGCAGGTACGTGAGGAGGGTTTGCGGCCGTTCCGCCACCAGCCCGGTAAGTTGCTTCCCATCAGTGCGAAGATTGAATTCTCCCAACAAGTAAATGTGCAGCGTCTGGGCCGCAGCTGATGTCATCTCGTCTTTAATTCTCTCTGGTCAGCACCTGCAAAAGTTCGCTTACACCAATGTCTCTCGTTTCTTGCCGCCGCAGCGTTGCCTGGGAATTAACCTGATACCGGTTGGCTCTGCCCTGGCGCTCTATTTGGATATATCCCTCGGTTTCCAAATCTTTGATGATGCGCATGACGGACCGCTCGGTGATGCCTAATTCGGCCGCAATGTCGCGGGCCGTGATCTGACCATGTTTCCCGATGAGGGCCAAAACGGCGCCGTGGTTGGTAATGAAGGTCCATGAACTCATTCTTTCATCCTGAATTTTTTTGGCTTATACAAATGTGCGCGTAATGATGATAATCATAACATGAAATATTTGTCATGTAAATAGATTTTTATGCGATACATGAGCTTATCATCATAAGGTAGAAAAGTTCGCCGGATCAAAATTGATGTTGAACGAGTAAACAAACTGCCGGTCAAACGCCATTATATTGACATAACGCTCAATTATCTCTTCGGCATCGTTTGTGTGTACAAAGCCAAAGTTGAGCGCTGGCAGGCCACCCATCTGCGCCGGTTCAATGGGCAGCGGTGTGAAGGTATCGTCAGGAACAGTAAAATCAAAAGTCGATTATTCATGGGTAGAACCGTTGGTTTTTCGAAGATTGGACCAATTTTGTCTTTATGCGCGTTGTTTGGGCAGGGAAAATTGGTCCAATCTTGGCGAAATTTTTGCTTACTTCAGGAAGCTGAAGGAGTCCATCACCGTCTCGTACAGCGCTTCCATCTCGGAGTAGACGTCACCCATTGCGGGATCATCAGGTACAAATGTGAGCGTGTAGAAGCGGTCATTGTGTACCAGCACTACCTGCCGGTTCAAATCCTGACCGGGGAGCTGGTCGAACTGGTTGGCCGGCACGCCGTCCAGCATGTAGCCGAAGGAGAACATTACCTCGAAGTCAGCAAACTCCTCTTGCTTTTCACTGGTTACTTCTTCCAGGGTACGGCCGTTGGCCGGCTGCACCGTGATAAACAGCTTGGGTTCGGCCGTGTTCATGAGCGATTCGACGAAGACGGCCGTTTCCGTGCCGGTGTCGCTGCCCAGCGTGTCATCAACCATGTATTTTTCTGGCAGAAGCAGGCAGAAACCATCCTCGGTATTGCTGTACAGCACCAGCCCTTCGCCGGCCTCCGGGCATTCGGGGCCGGCCACCAGCTCAGCCGCCGGATCGACGGCGATGAACTGGAACGACTCGGTCATCATCTGGAAAAGGGCTTCCGCCTGCTGGCCCACCTCACCGTACTCTTCGCCAATGCGAGCAATCATAATGTCTACGATGCGGCCGTTGTGCAGGGCGATGATGCGCCGGTTAATGTCCTGACCGGGCAGGATGTCCAGCACGGTGGCCGTTTCGCCGCCCAGGTCAACGGTCAGGAACGACATGGTGGCCAGTTCGGCATCGGTCGGGTAGTCGGGAATAATCTCCTGGATGGTACGGCCGTTCACGTCTTCAACGCGAACGGTTGCCAGGGGCGCTTCGGTGTTCAGCAGCGATTTCACGTACATGGTCAGGCTGCCGTCATCCGTCCGAATAACGTCGTAATGGTCCGGGTACAGGAAGCAGATACCCTGTACTGCATCGATCAACTGGTGTGCGCCGGCGGCTGCCTCAGGGCAGTTGGCTGCGGTCATTTCTTCCATCGCTTCCTCTTCGGCGGGGAGTTCGCCTTCCGGCTGCCCTGTCTCCGTTTCCGGTGTTGGTTCTGCCATGGGGTCGGTTGCTGGTTCGCTGCCGCCAGACGAACTACAGGCGACCAAAGCAAACAAACTGAATAAGGCTAATAGAAAAAGATATTTTTTGTGTTTCATGGTGTTTACTTCCTCACTTTTTTTGTTAATTTCACAAGCGGCCGTCGTTGTTCTTTTAAAAATAATCTGGTTATGTGTCATTCCCGCGAAGGCGGGAATCCATGCTCCTGGACTCCTGCCAGCCTGCCCCCGCAAAGGCGTGGGGCGGGAGTGACAGGTAAAGTTTGGGTTGCCTGATTAAATTTTCAATCTGCAACAACGGCCGTTTGTGGTAATTTTTTTCAATTTTGTACTTTCCTGGGAGCCATCAGAAATTATGCCGATGGCCCCCAAGAGCTGCCTGTCGGGATGCCTCCGAAAAGGGCAGCCCGGTTGACGAATCGAATACGCTCGCGCCTTACTTCAATTGGTAATCCCAGCCGAAGTTCACCGGATAGGCGCTGGCGCCGGCCTGAAGCACAATTTCCTGATGCGAGACGCCGTTAAACGGGAATGTCATCTCGCCGGGCAGCAGCGGCGCCACGTTTTCTGGCGCGGTGGCATTGATGTAAACGCAGTAGGTGCCGGGCGTCAGGTTGTTAAAGACGTACTTACCGCTGTAATCGGTGACGGCTGAGACCGAAACAACCGCATTGTTACTGGAGCAGGGGCCCAGCCACAGCAAAACAGTCACGCCGCCAATATAGGTTTCTGCCGGTTGAATCATGCCGTCGGCCCGGTAGCCGCCACTGCCGTTGGCCACGCAGTTGCCTTCAAGCACGGTGCCCGTCTCGTTGACAAAGCAATAGTCGCTCCAGACAAAACCGCTGATGGACATGTTGGGCACGGCCGATCTCAGGTTGATGTCGTTTAACGTTTGGCCCGATGCCACGGCGACGCTGGCGACATCATCCAGACCACCATTCCCTGGCAATCCGATGCAGAAACTGCCGTTAAACGCGCCGCTGAAGGAATAACGGCCGTCATTCCCCGAATAAACAATTGCGACCGCATCCTGGCGCACGTGGCAGGCGGTGCCGGGGACCAGCCAAACTTCGCGGTTGGCCATGACCGGTTCGCCGCTGTTATAGACGCCATTTTGGTTCATATCCTGGTAAACCAGCCCGGAAATGACGGTGTTGCTGGGCTGCCCGCTTATCACATTGATCTTCACCCACAGCGGGGAACTGCTGCTGCCCATGCCAAAGAAGACGCCCTGCGGCGCGCGCAATTTCCAGTCGCTTTGGTAGCTGCCCGGCGTGACCGGCGCCCTCATGGTCAGGGTCAGGTCAACCGTTTGGCCCGGGGCCACGGCGGCCGGCATTTGCAGTGTTTCCACCACGGCGCTTAGCGTCGGGCCGCCGGCATGAACCAGATGGTAACGGCCGTCCCAGGTGCAGGTGCCGTTGTTTTTAATGCGCCACGTCTTCACGAAGGTAGTGTCGGCTACAATCTGGCTGTTGTCCGGCACCGTCACGTCGGCCACGAAGCCGGCGGCGTTGGTGCAGGTGGTGCTGGTAACCGTGGGCGGCGGCTGGCCCACGGGCGAATTGGTTGTTTTGGTGTACTGTGTTGAGCCGGTTACCCAGCAGCTTCCGGTGGAGCCATCGGGGCAAACCACGCGCCACCAGCCGGTGACATTGTTGACGCCGGTCACTTTGGCCGTCTGGCCGCCGGCTATCCAGCCAACCACGCCATAGCCGGTGCCTGGGCCGCTGCGGATGTTGACATCGGTCAGGGCCTGCACGTACTGCACGGTGGTGGTGGAAACCTCAATGGCCGTGGGCTGTGCCGCGCTGGTGGCCGGAAGCGTTGCCGTTGACGTGGCAGCGGCCGTTCCTTCACCCGTCGCGGTGGTAGTTGCCGTTACCGTCGCCTGGTTAGTTGGCGTGGATGTAATAAGTTCCACGATAGGTGTCGGCACGGTGCCGATTTCCCGATCGCTGCTCTGAAAGAAGCCGAACCCCAGCACAACAACCAGGGCCAGGGCGCTTAAGATAAGTGCGGTGATAGCGCCAAGAATAATAAGAAGTGTTGTTTTGGACATTATGTTTCTCCATTTTTGCCAGGTGCGCGGCGAAAAAATAAAAGGGAAGGGCATCGCACCTTTAATCTCTGATGAATGACGTAACGATAACGAAACGGCCGTTTGGCAGGCGTTTGCTATGGCGTTTGCGTTGGCGTCACATAACAATGTCGCTGCGAAAGGATTATTTGTAACAGGGTGCCAGCCTACGCATTGCCTACGTCCACCTGACGTAGGATGACTGTGAACTAAGTGCTTAATCAGGTAACCTGAACCTTACTTGGCATTCCCGCGAAGGCGGGAGTCCAGGCGTGTGGATTCCCGTCTTCGCGGGAGTGACATTTACCAGGTCTTAAAAAGGAAAATGGGTCGTTGGGGAGGCCAACGACCCATTTTCTAGGGAAGAGGAGTAGGAGATAGGAGAAAGGAGAGGAGGCGCAAATAACTTTATTCAGATGCCGGATGGTCATCAGGCGCTTTAGGTATCGCATAGCGATTCAACATGTCGAGGATGAGCGGAATGAGCGCCGCCCAACCGCGAAAGTGGCGAATTTCACCGCTGGGCACGTGGCGCAGCTTGCCCCGCCATTGGCGCTGGTTGTCTGCATCGGTTTCCAGCCAAACCCTGATTGTAAAAAGTTGAGATTCTGCAAATTCTTTTGTCATCTGTCGTTCCTGATTCTGTTGATCTAGGCCCTGTTCTTGCGGCTTGATGGGATAGTAGCGGAACGGCTGTTTGATAAGCGTTTGCAAACCCGTTTAATGTATTGGCAAAATGGTGATAGGGGAATGCAAATTTGATGGGTTTGCGTGGTGCCTTTTTTTGTCAACTTATTTCAGGACGTGACAACCGTACAAAGTTTATTTGCCGTTTACAAAAAGATAGTTTTTTGGGAGGTGTTGCTAAAGGGTTGGGGAAATTAAGCGGGATGTACTATTTGTTTAGAATCATAGTACATCCCGCTGTGGTATTTAGTTCAAAACTGGCTGTGAATGAAGTGGGCGGAATTTGTAACCATAGACAATCATGCCTTCGGGACCATCGGTGCGCAGCTTGCGGGTGACCATCTCTACTGGCATCCCAATGCTGAGTTCACTTTCGTCTATGTCGGTGAGCTGGGCGGTGACGATGGGACCTTCTTCCAACTTGACGAGGGCGACGGTGTAGGGTGCGTTGTGTTCAAATCCGGCCGGTGCATCATAAATGGTGGTGAAGGAGTAGATTTCACCCAGGCCGGTAAAAGTGTAGAGCTCGTAAGCCGGGGCTTTGCATTCCAGGCAAACGTCGCGCGGCGGAAAGAGCTTAACGCCGCAACTGTCGCAGGTTTCACCAACTAATTTGTATCGCTGTTCTTGTAAACGCCAGTGGCGTGAAACTTCCATTATTTTGTCTCCCACTTAATTATCAAGTTCATAAACGGCCGTCACGCTTTTAAGCCATTTTGCGCCGTTTGTCACAAACCATTATCTACAAAAGGTCTCTCATTCACTGTCAGTGTACGTTGTGAGACTGTCAAAACCTATCAAAAGCCGGTGATCGGTGGTTGGTAACCGGTAATGTCGCTGCGCGACCGCTTCGCCTACGGTGAGCAGTTTACCGACCATCGATTACGGTTTACCGATTACCGATTACTGAGAATGTGGGTAACGGCCGTTGCCCCACTTCCACCCAAATTTTGCGCCATGCCGATTTTGGCATCGGCAATTTGGTTGTCGCCTGCCTGCCCGCGCAGCTGCCGGGCAACCTCGACAATCTGATACATGCCGGTGGCCCCGCCCGGATTGCCCCGCGCTTTGAGCCCGCCAAAGGTGCTGATGGGGATACGGCCGTCCCGGCCAATTTCCTCATCCCGCGCCAACTGCCACCCTTCGCCCGGTAGGGCGAAGCCGGCTGCTTCTAATGACAGCGCGGCCATCACCGTAAATGAATCGTGCAGTTCGAACAGATCGATGTCATCTTGCGTAACGCCGGCCGCTTGCATCGCTTTTTGCGCGCTCAGTTTGGCGGCACGCAGGTGCAGCATATTTTTACGGTCGTGCAGCGCCAGCGTGTCGGTGGCCAGGGCCGAGCCGGCAATGCGCACCGGATGGGGCACCATGTCCATTGCCCGCTCGTGGCTGGTAATGATGACCGCCGCAGCGCCATCCCCGCTGGGAGCCATGTCAAACAGGCTGACCGGCGTGGCCACCTGCGGCGCGCTGCCGAAGCGCTCCGCCTTGAGCCGGTTGCGGTACATTGCCAGGGGATTATTGGCGCCGTTGGCGTGGGCGTTGACGCTGAAATTGGCAAAATCATCAACGGTGACGCCGTATTCGTGCATGTAGCGGCGCATCAACAATGCGCCCATGCCGGCCACGGTGAGGCCGTGAATCGCTTCGTAATCGGCGTCGAGGGTGCTGGCGAGAACGGCCGTTGCCGAACTGCCTACCTGGTCCGTCATTTTTTCCACGCCGACCACCAGCGCCGTTTCTACCAGACCGCTCTTCACCGCCAAAACACCTTGCCGTAATGCCGCGCCACCAGAAGCGTCGGCTGCTTCCACAGTTACCGCTTCAATGCCGCGCAGTCCGGCAAAATCGGCCACGAGCGCCCCCAGGTGCATCTGGTTGCTCAGCTGCCCGGCAGCCATGTTACCCACAAACAGGGCATCTACTTTATTGATATGAGCGTCATCCAGCGCCGCCTCGATGGCGTACCATGCCAGATGGCGAATGGAGGTGTCCCACATCTCTTTTACTTCGGTTTGGCCCAGGCCAATGATTGATACGTCGTTCATATGCTATTCCAGAGAATTAGAGTGGCATGTATGCAAGTTGCAAGTATGCAAGTAAAAACTTGCCACTTGCGCACCTGCAAACTTGCATACTTGCTATGACAGCTTCAGCTTATCCCGATATCGGGTATAGGTGGCGTAATTAATTTCCGTGCGGCGGCTGATGTACGCTTCGGTTGTCGTGGCCAGATGTTGCACCTCGGGCAGCCTGTCGGTCACTTCGATGTCGAAGGCGTCGGAGCCGGCGCCGGAGCCGTAGCTGACCATCAAAATGCGGTCGCCCGGTTTGGCGATGTCCAAAATAGCGGTGAGGCCAATCATGGTGCTGCCGGAGTAGGTGTTGCCGATGTGGGGACTTAGCAGTCCTGGCTGAATTTGCTCGGGTGAAAAGCCCAGCCCTTTGGCCACGCGCTGGGGAAATTTGGCGTTGGGCTGGTGGAACACGGCCCAATCGTAATCGCCCGATTTGGTGCCCAGCGATTCCATCAACATTTCGGCCGCGCCGGTGACGTGTTTGAAGTAAGCCGGTTCGCCCGTGAAGCGGTCGCCGTGTGACGGATATTCGGCATGGGCCCGCCGCCAGAAGTCCGGCGTGTCCGTGACGAAGGAGTAGGAGCCGTTGATGATGGCCACGGATTCAGCGCCGGGGCCCAGCAAAACGGCCGCACCGCCGGCCGCCGCCGTGTATTCCAGGGCATCGCCGGGGCGTCCCTGGGCGGTGTCCATGCCGATGCTGAAGGCGTAGCGGGCCATGCCAGACCCCACAAAGCCAATGGCCGCCTGCATCGCTTCCGTGCCCGCTTTGCAGGCAAATTCCCAGTCGCCGGCCATGGTGTTGGGCACGGCGCCAATCGCTTCGGCGACGATGGTGCTGCTGGGCTTGACGGCGTACGGGTGGCTTTCGCTGC
>CALBTC010000370.1 GCA_937967805.1 uncultured Anaerolineaceae bacterium | reverse complement strand
GGATGAATAAACTTAGAAATCGGTCCTGTTTGCGACATAGATTAGCACTAATAAAGTCCGTGAATTTTTCAGATGTGGAGGAGGAAAAGGATGGGTTTTTTTGGAGAGTTAAGTCCATTTGAAATCATTGTTTCAGTTATTGCAATTTTTACTGGTGTTTATACTTTTTTCTGGCCATTTATTGAAAAACCGAAGCTAAAAATATTCACTGGCGATAGGATGAACCTTGTTATTTCTAATTCATCTAAGACACTAACTGAAAATATCTTTGCCATTACAAAGTTTCACATTGGATGCAATTTGGTCAATCCTACAAACAAAGTTGCAGTATTGCATCACCTAGAAGCAGAGGTGGTCAATAATCAAGGGGTATCGTTTGTATATACCTGGAACATTTTCTTCCAATACTTTACGGAAAATGGAACCTACCAAAAGGCAAACGATGTGCATCCAATTTCAGTCAATCCCCACAGCAACACAATGGTTTTTATTGAATTCAAAGCCATCTATCCAGAAAATTCCTTTCAAAGCTGGTCTGAAAGATATGCAATTCAGCTCAAAGGATGGGTAAATCTAGAAAATCGAAAAGAAAAACCCAATTTAATTTCTCCTGTTTTTCATATTGACCTTGCAAGCCAAAATACAAATAATTGGCAGCTTGGCAAACCTGGGACTCCTAATGTCTATCCGGTCAAAGTGGAAGAATGGACAAGTTATTAACACAGTTTAACTATGGATTAGATTCTTCACCGGAAGATAAATCTGAAAAGTGGTGCCTTCTTGCCAGATGCTATCCACTTCAATCTTCCCACCCAGACCTTCAATAAAATCATTAGCCCAAAATAGCCCGAAGCCTAAACCCGTTTCTTTGGTGCTCCAGCGCATCTTAAAAACATTCTTGAGGTTTTCTTCTTTGATCCCGGAGCCGTTGTCTTCTACTTTGACCAAAATGTGGGAATCATCTGCCAAATCACTTGAGATAGTCAACATCCCGTGTTCGCTACCCTTCCCCTGAATCGCCTCAACTGCGTTTTTGATGAGAATGCTAAACGCTTCCGTCAACATATCTGCCGATGTTTCCAACAGGGGCAAGGCGTCATTTAATTGCATTTTTACGTCAATATCAAAAGTAAGCTCCGGGTCGATCTTTTGGCGAGCGTTTTCCAAACAGGTGTTGATACTTGTTGGTTTCGGTTTTACCGGACGCCACGGCTCATGCAATTGATCGAGACGATCCCGAATATCATCTAAACGTTCAATCGCCCGTGGCGTCGAAGCAATGATTTCATTTCTTTGCGCTTCGGGAAATTGCTCAAGATAAGGCAGCAGTTGCAGGTGCCCACGCACAAACCCAATGTCGTTTCTAAATTGATGAATTGATTTAGACGCACTAAAAGCCATTGTGCCAAATACTTGTGCCACCTGCCGCTGTTCATCAATCTCCCGGTAAAGCTGGGCATTAAAAATGCCCGCCGCAGCCTGCTGGCCAAATGCTTGCAGCAGTTCAATTTCCTCATTCTGAAACCCCGAAGGATGCCGGGTGGCGGCAAATAAATTACCCACAATTTGCGGATCGCCCCCATCAGGAGCCAGCAGAAAAAACGGGATGGCAATCACCTGTGAAATTTTTAATGCCCTTTGCACGAGAGAAATGACCGGTTTGGTTAACTTGTTTGCCGGCACAATCGGCGTGAAAAGGGTTGCCAAGTCATCGTTGACCACGGGTTTAAATTGTTTTACCGCCTGGACGCTTAAATTACCTTCATAGCCCGGTTTATTAATGTACACTTTGGCCACTTCAGGGTCAGAGATGCTGATCTTCTTGCCCAACAGCGTGGATAGTCTGCCTTCCCAGGTGTGTATTTGCTCAAGCGTTGCCAACTGCGGATCGACGTAAAAGGCCTGCACCGGCAGCGAATCATCATCCTGATTGTACGTGGCCACCATGGCCCCCACATAGCCGAGCACATTGACAACGCCCTCGGCAATTTGCTGGAGCATGTTTTCTTCTTTTCTGATTTTGGTCTGAATTTCGGTGGTAAGGTGCTTGGCCACTTGCAGCACTTGCAAACGCCGCCGCTCAATTTCAATAGCGGCTGCCGCATGACGGCCGAATGAGATCAATACCTTTACGTCCTGCGGCGAAATTGGCGTTCTTTTGGCGGCAAACAAATTGCCAACAATTTGCGGTTCCTTGCCGTCTGACGAGTCTAAAAAGAAGGGCACGGCAACCACTTCTTTGATGCCCAGCGCCGGCTGAATCACGCCGTTTACAATCGATTTTGTCAGTTTGTTGGCAGGGATGACCGGGGTAAAAAGCGAAAACAAGTCATCTTTTACGAGCGGTTTTTTGCTCTCAAAAGCCTGTACACTTAAGTTGTCCTTGTACTGTTTATCGTTTACATGGACCCGCGCCGATTGAGGATCAGAAAGAGATATGGGCCTTCTTAAAACTTTTGAAATACGCTCTTCCCATTGCTTGACCTGTTCCAGTGTGGCCAGATTGGGATTAACGTAAAAAGCATAAACCGGCAAGGCACCGTCTTCTTCGAGCAGCGCCACCATGGCACCCACATAGCCCAGCGCATCAACAATATCCCGCGCAATTCTATTAAACGTAATGCCTAACCTTGTCTTATCAATCTCAGAGGTCATAGACTTCTACCGGGTTGCTTTCACAGAAATAGTTATGTCAACATAATTTATGGTTCCATGGCTATTCTGACCGAATGCCATCATGAGTATACTAAAAAGTAGGCACTGATAAAGTAAAAAGGTGTAAATTCGAGGCAAATTACGAAATGCGTTAATTGCCGGCACCACCCACGACAAAAATCACCCCTACATGGTCCAAAGATCAGGTGACGGCCGTAAAAATTGTGCTACACTTCGAGTTAGACAATCATCTAATAAACTTCGTTGTCTCAGAGTGTGAACTATGTCTCAATCAAGCCCTGGTGGCTTCGCGACTTATATCGAGAAAACCAAGCAATTCAGCCCCAACGCCCGGCTGGTCCTCATCTTCAGCGCCTTTACCGGCCTGGCCTTTGGCGTTTTTCGTTTTCTTTTCAACTTCTACGTCCTTAGCCTGGGCGATGCCTACAATGAAGCCTTTGTCGGTTCGCTGCAAACCGCATCCTCTTTTGCCTCCATCCTCATGGCCCTGCCCGCCGCCTACCTGGCCGAACGGTATTCGCAAAAGAAGATTATGATCAGTACCGCACTCGTGAGCAGCCTGGCCATTATCGGCCTGGTGCTGTTTCCCTTCCGCGCCCTGCTCATCCTCTTCAACATGGTCGCCGGCGTTAGTATGAGTATGCGGCAGGTAGCCATGGCCCCCTTCCTCATGGCCAACACTTCAGAAAACGAGCGGCAGTGGGTGTTCAGCTTTAACTTTGGCCTCATGACCGTGTCCGGCTTCTTTGGCAACCTGCTGGGCGGCTGGCTGCCCACCTGGCTGGGCGGCTGGTTTGATGCCGCCCCCACCGACACCCTCTCTTACCAGTTGGCGCTGGGCAGCATGATGCTCGTCACCATTCTCTCCGTTGGCCCACTCACCCGCATCATCATGCCCCCTCTGGATCGCGAGAAGCGCGTGGAGCTGCCCTGGGTGCAGCTGCGCCGCTACGGCTGGAGCCTGAGCCAGTTTTTGCTGCCCCAGCTCATCATCGGCCTGGGCGCCGGGCTCATGCAGCCTTTCATGAACATCTACTTCCGCAACGTTTATGAGAAGCCCGACCCGCCCATCTCCATGGTGTTTGCCATCGGCGGGCTGGCGATGGCCATCGCCCAATTTTTAGGCCCACCCCTGGCCGACAAATACGGCAAAATCAATACTGTCATCCTGACGCAACTTTTCTCCGTTCCCTTTCTCATCATGCTGGGATTGAGCGCCTGGTTGGTGCCTGGCGGCATGGCCACCGCCGGCCTCTGGTTTCTTGTGGCCGGCATCGCCTACATTTTCCGCCTGGCGCTGATGAACTTGAGCAACCCTGTCTACCAAACATTCGTCCTGGAACATGTACCCAAAGACGTGCAGGCCCTGGCAATGAGCCTGAACTCGCTTTCGTTCCAATTTGGCTGGTTCATCATGCCGCAGGTGAGCGGCTGGCTGCAGGTGCGCTTTGGCGAGTTTGGCTTTGTGCCCATTTTTGGCATGGTGGCCATCTTTTATGTGCTGGCCACCGGGCTGGAGTGGTGGTTGTTTGGCGGACGGTATCGGCCGTTACCCAATTTTGCACCTTCAGTAGGTGACTAGGCGATCTGTAAAAGCGGGAAAGTTTTCGAAATTAGGAAAGCTTGATTCGCCCGCTTTTACTCAAGTAATCGACCAAATCACCTCGGTTTTTCCGCAAAAACTTTTGGCCGATTACAATAAGACACAACGTCAGGCAACTGGGCTACAATTCCACAGAAAGTATTGGTAAGAAAAAGCTGTCGGAGCGTATTGTATGCCCTTTGCCTGGATGTTGAATGTCGTCTGGATTGCCCTGGCCGTTGTTGTACTCGTCGTCTTTCTTTCGCGGCTGCTTAAAACGCAGCTTCCCTTTGGCCTGATCGGTTCCCTCATATTGACCCTGTTGGTAAGCCAGGGGCTGCTCTTCTGGCTCAACAGCGAAACGCTGCCAGCGCTGCACAATGCCCAGCGCAACATCTGGCTGGCAGTCACTTTTTTGTTGGGTCTCAGCACCGTTTTGCGCGCCGTTAAATGGACGCTGCTGGAGCTGCTGGTGAACCGGCGCAGCGTCAAAATACCCCCTTTTCTTCTAGATATTTCTGAATGGTTCATCTTACTGGTTGTCATTTTTCTGACGATTCGGCTGGTGTTTGGCGTGGAGCTTACCGGTCTGCTCGTTACGTCCACCGTTGCCTCGGCAATTATCGGTCTGGCGCTGCAAGACACGTTGGGCAATCTCATTTCCGGCATTTCTTTGCAGATCGAAGCGCCATTTTCTGTGGACGATTGGGTGGAGATCGACGGCATTGAGGGCATCATTGTACGGCAAAACTGGCGCACGCTCACTTTGCTGACCCGCGAAGACCACCGGGTGATGCTGACCAACAGCACTGTGGCCGAAAGCAAGATCATCAACTTCTCACGCCCCACCAACAGGCAAATCCAGACGGTGTACCTGACGCTTAGCGAAACGTATTCGCCCAACCTGGTTAAGAATGTGCTGGTAGAAGCGGTCAATGGGCTGGATGATGTAACAGTGCATCCCCGGCTGCGTTCCCATGTGGTTTCTATGCAGGACGGCTGCGTCACCTATGGTCTTAGCTACTGGCTGGATGATTACAGCGACAAGATCGTCACGCGAGACAATGTGCTGACACGCGCCTGGTTTAGTCTGCACCGGGCGGGCATCCATATTCCGGACCCGACCGGCAACTTCAAGCTAAACATGATCCCTGAAAACGCGCGGCAGCAGGCGCAACAGCGCCGGCAGGATCATTTATTTGAAGCAATGCAATCATTGGATTGGTTGGGGGCGTTGAATGAATCACAGCTGCGGCAGTTGGCCAACCGCACGGCCGTTTCCACCTATACCAGCGGCGAACAGCTCGTCAAACAGGGCAATCCGGGTGATTCTCTCTTTATAATTATTTCCGGCTCTGTTTCCGTTTACGTGCGTTCGGAAGACGGCCGTTCCGTCTATGCCAACCAGCTCAATGCCGGGGATTTCTTTGGCGAGATGAGCCTGCTCACCGGAGAAGCGCGCGCCGCCTCCATCCGCGCCAACGAAGAAACCGAGGTCATCATCATTGACAAGGAAGCGTTTAGCAACGTACTGGCGCAGGACCCTACCATTTTGGATCGCTTTTTGGCAGCCCTGGAACGGCGTCAGCAGGGTATCAGCCAGAGCTTGCAGCAGGATTCGGCCATGCGGCGGCGGGAGATGGAAAACGGCCGTGATGCCTTCATCCAGCGCATCCGTCGCTATTTGCGGGTTCCTTAAAACGTTTAGCCACAGAGAGCACAAAGGTTTTTGAGATTATCCAGCGAAACTCTATCCCCTCTTTACCCTTTGTGGCTCATTTTGGGTAGCAAGCATGATAAATCCTGCTAAAATCAGGGGGCAAGTGTAAATACGGCCGTATCCCTATCATGCGGGCACGCGCCACCGTCCCTTCACAATTTCCCACATTTAGACCGTCACATTTCAGACCCTTTACAGGAGTGTTTCATGTCAGACGACTTCATCTTTCACGGTTCCCTCAGCGAACTGGACCCCGACCTTTCCCAACTTTTGCAGCGCGAAGACCAGCGCCAGGACAGCACCATTATTCTCATTGCCTCAGAAAGCGCCTCGCCCGAAGCCGTGCGCCAGGCGATGAGCAGCAACTTTGCCAACATTTATGCCGAAGGCTATCCGCGCGAAGAAAGCCGCCGCCAGACCGAAACAGAAATCCTCGACATGGCTATGGAGCTGGCCCATTACCGCCGCTACTCAGACCCCCGTTATTATAAAGGCGTGGAATACGCCGACATCCTGGAAGCCCTTACACGCCGCCGCGCTGCGGAACTGTTTGCCGCCAACAGCATCACCGCTGACAAACTTTATGTCAATGTGCAGCCGCTCAGCGGCGCGCCGGCCAACAGCGCCGTTTACACCGCCCTGCTCAAGCCGGGCGACACGATTTTGGGGCTCAATCTCAACGATGGTGGGCATCTTTCTCACGGCACCACCATCAACCGCTCCGGCAAACATTACAATGGCGTCACCTATTTTGTAGATGAGACAACCGAGCTGCTCGACTATGATGACATCGAGCGGCGCGCAATCGAGGCCAAACCGCAAATTATTGTGGCCGGCTTCTCTGCTTATCCGCGTATCGTGGAGTGGCAGCGCTTCCGCGACATTGCCGACAAGGTGGGCGCCTACCTGCTGGCCGACATATCGCACATTTCCGGGCTGGTGGCCGCCGGCGTGCATCCCAGCCCCATCGGCATTGCCGACGTGGTGATGACCACCACGCATAAGAGCTTGTGCGGGCCACGTGGTGCGATGCTGCTGACCCACCGGCGCGATTTATACCGTAAGCTGGACCGGGCCGTTTTCCCCGGCGAACAAGGCGGGCCACATCTCAACACCATCGCCGCTCTGGCCATCGCTTTAAAGCTGGCCAAAACGGATCAATTCCGTGCCTTGCAGCAGCGCATTGTGGAAAACGCCAGGCGATTGGCCGAGAAGCTGGCCGAACACGGCCTGCGCATCGTGGGCGGTGGCTCAGACACCCATTTGCTGTTGGTAGACACCAAAAGCGTGACGCACAACGGGGTGCATTTGTCTGGCGACATGGCCGCACGCGTGTTGGACGTGGCCGGGATTGTCGTCAACCGCAACACGATTCCCGGCGATGTGGGCGCGCTGAATCCCACCGGTCTGCGTTTGGGAACCGTCTGGATCAGCCAGCTTGGTTTTGGTGAGACTGAAGTGGATTTGCTGGCGGAAGCGATTGCAACGGCATTGAACGGCTGCAAGCCATTCACCTACACTGCCCTGGGTGGTAAGGAGTTACTGCGTACCAAAGTTGATTTTGCCGCCGTGCAGCGGGCCCGTAAAATTGTGCGCCAGTTGAGAGAGGTGCCGGCGCCTACGGCCGTATCCCACACAGTAGAAATTCGCGGCGACGAAGCCACCAACTTCCTCAACTACGCCCTCAGCAGCGACGTGCTCGCCCTAACCGATGGCGATGCGCAGCCCACCAAGCTAGCCATCAACGGCCAGCCGCTGGTTCCGGCAACTTTAAAACGATTAACCGCCAACCGGTACCATTTACGTCTGGCCGATGCCGCTACCGCCCAAAAAGCCGTCACCTGGCTGTCTGATTTGTCTGACGGCTACGTGGATTTTGGCGATTTGTACGCCAAGCTGCCGGGAGCGGTGGTGGTGCAAGCCATCCAGCCAGAAGCAGACGTGCCAGAGCCGGCTGAGGCAGAAACGGCTACTTCGGCTTCGCCCAGTACAGGCGTTTCCCCCACAAAACCATTCTTCATCGGCCATGACCAGGTAAGCGACGGCGAACCGCTGCCCGCCTTTAGCTGGACCGAGCCGGAAGACGCGCCTATGAAGCGCACCACCCTCTACGACGCTCACGTGGCGCTGGGCGGGCGCATCGTGCCTTTTGGCGGCTACGAGATGCCGGTGCGTTACGAAACTTCTGTGGTGGAAGAGCACATGGCCGTGCGCGAAGCCGCCGGCTTGTTTGACGCCACCCACATGGGCGTGTTTGACGCCAGCGGCGAGCACGTAATGGAGTTCCTCAACACGGTGCTCACCAACGATGTCTCTGCGCTGAACGTGGGTCAATCCCACTACACCTAC
>CALBTC010000369.1 GCA_937967805.1 uncultured Anaerolineaceae bacterium | reverse complement strand
CCATCGGTGATCGAAATCAGGTTGGTGGGGATGTAGGCGGAGATATTTTGCGCCTGGGTTTCGATGATGGGCAGGGCGGTGAGCGAGCCGCTGCCGCTTTCATCGCGCAAATGGGTAGCCCGCTCCAGCAGGCGCGAGTGAACGTAGAAAATGTCTCCCGGATACGCTTCACGGCCCGGCGGGCGGCGCAGCAGCAGGGACAGCTCGCGGTAGGCGCGGGCGTGGCGCGTCAGGTCATCGTAGACGATGAGCACGTCGCGGCCCTGCGCCATGAAATATTCGGCGATGCTGGTGGCGGCATAAGGCGCAATGAATTGGAGCCCTGGCGGGGATTTGCCCGTGGCCACGACAACCACGGTGGATTCCAGCGCATCGTGCTGGCGTAAATCGCTAATGACGCGGGCCACAGCCTCATCTCGCTGCCCGACGGCGCAGTAGACGCAGAGCACGTCGGTGTCGGCCTGGTTGATCATCGTATCGACGGCAATGGTCGTTTTGCCTGTTTGCCTGTCGCCCAGAATGAGTTCGCGCTGGCCGCGGCCAATAGGTATGAGAGCATCCACGACCTTGAGGCCGGTTTGCAGCGGTTCGCTGACCGGGGCACGGTCCATGATTTGCGGGGTGGGACGCTCTATCGGCCAGCGCTCTTCGGCTTCCAGTCGCCCTTTTTCGTCCAGGGGACGGCCGAGTGCATCAACCACGCGTCCCAGAAGCTTGTGACCCACGGGCACGTCTATGACGCGCCGCGTGCGCCGTACTTCACTGCCGGCCGGGACCGTCTCTGCTTCGCCGAGCAGGATGATGCCGGTGCTGTCTCGCCTCAGGTCGAAGGCCATACCCATGAGGCCGCCAGTGAAGCGCACCAGTTCGCGGGCGGAAACGCCGGGTAACCCGGCTACGGTGGCGATGCCGTGTCCCAGGTAGGTGACCGTGCCGACTTCTTCGATGTGGAGGCGGGGCCGGTAGTTTTCGAGGGTTTGGTTGAGTACGGCCGTTGTCTCATCAAGCGTATCCATCAAGATAGCCATCTTACCCGTGTGCCTCCTCCAGCGTTTCCTGCACCTGTTGTTCCAGGTGGTCCAGATAGCTGGCAATGTTCCATGTAACCTGACGGCCGTTCACGCGCAAAGCCACGCCACACACCAGGTCTTCATCGACGCTGAACTGCGGCGACAGCTTGTCAGAAAGCTGTGCCTGAAGCACGTTAACAACTTCCTGGCGGCTGGACTCGGGCAAAGAAAAAGCGGTGCGAACTTCCGCGCCATCGTCCCCCAGCGCGCTGCGGATAGCTTCGCGTTCTTCGTCATCAAGCTGGCGCAGGCGGTCGAGAAAGACAGCAACGACCTGCTGCTCCAGGCCGGCATCGGCCAGGTCGGCGAGGGCGCGCCGGGCCACGGCATAAAGTTGTTCGCTGGCCTGCCGGTTAAGCCGGCGCAGGAAGCGTTCGCGTTCGCGGCTGATCGCTTCGTGCCATTCATGTTCTTTTTGGTTAACGGCCGTGCGTGCTTCTTCCATTAATTCGTTGCGCCGCTTATTGGCTTCTTCCCGCGCTTCCGCCAGCAGCTTATCCCGTTTTTCTTCAAGTTCTTGCTGCTGCCGGCGATACGACTTTGCTTCATTTTCGGCCGTTTCCTTGTGCTCTTCCGCTTCAGCAAAACGATCGCCGATCTTTTGCTCGCGGGCTTCGGCCACGTCGATGATGCGGTCATAGAGAAACCGCTTTAAAAGGGCGATCAGGATCAGGAAATTGATGATCTCGGCCGCCACCGTAAACCAATCAATCTGCATTCATCAGCCCCCTGCACCGGTAACTTGATTCCAGAATGGGTTAAAGAAAATGAGAATCATTGAGATGAGAAAGCAGTAGATGGCGAACGATTCAATCAGCGCCAGCCCAACGAAAAGGGTGCGCGTAATGGTGTTGGATGCGTCCGGCTGCCGGGCCAACGAGCGCAGCGCCTCGGACACGGCACGCCCCTGGGCAAGGGCCCCGGTGATGGCCGCAATCGCAATGGTTAAGCCGGCCATGATAATGGAAACCACGCCAATAATTGTTGTTGGATTCATATAGGTTAATCTCCTGGGTCGTACGCTTTTTTAAACTTATCTTCATTCAGTGTCGTTATTTTTGTTTTTCTCCGCGCTGCGTTCTTCATGAGCCCTGGTGGCTGAGGCGATAAATACCATGGCCAATACAGCAAAAATGTACGCCTGTAACTGGCCGATGACCAGTTCCAGCGCCTCAATAAGCACCGGAACAAAGAGCGGAATAATGCTGAGCAGGATGGCTACAATGAGGCTGCCGCTCATGACGTTGCCGAACAGACGCACCGCCAGCGCCAGGGTCCGCGAAAACTCGCTAATAATTTCAAAGGGCAGCATAACCGGCGTGGGTTCGATGTAGCGGCGCAAATAGCCAACCAGCCCGCGCTGGCTGATGCCGTACCAGGGCACGGCAAAAAAGGTGCAAATGGCTAAAGCGGCCGTTGCCGACAGCGAACCGGTCGGCGCGTGGTAACCCGGCACAATGTTGAGAAAATTAGCCAGCGATATAAAAAGAAAGAGCGTGCCGACAAAGGGCAAATAAGGACGCGGGTCCTGACGGCCGATTTCCTGAATCTGGTCACGGATGGTCAACACCAACGTCTCCAGCAAGCTTTGCCAGCGTGAAATTTGCGGCGTTGGCGACAGATCGCGGGTAATCAGCCAGGAGCTGAGGACCAGGATCGCCATCACCACCCAGGTGAAAACAATTGTGGCGTTGAGCTTTACGAAGCCCATCTGCCAATAAATAATGTTGTCCGGTGTTAGGGTAATATCCATCTTGCTTTCTTTAAGCTCCTGATGTGGCTCGCTTTGCTGTCAATAAAATGGCGACGAGGGTAAAGCCAATCACGCCCATGATGAGAGACGCAATGCTTAAACTGGCCAGCCAATAGAAAACTGCCAGGGCCAACGCCAGCCGCACGAGGGTGCTCAATGTTAGCGTGGCCGCCGCGTACGGCACCGATGCTTTTTTCACCATCCGCTTAACCGTCGTCCAGAGAGCGCCAAAGTAGAACCAGCCGAGGCCGAGTCCAATGCCGAGCGCGATGCCTGCTTGAAGCCAATTATCGCTCATGATGGTTTTCTTCCTGTGAATGTTCTTGCCTAAACCCCTCGCGCTCGATCTCCTTGCGTTCGCCTTCCAGCCAAAGCCAGGCGCTGCCCACGCCAAACAAAAGACCGCCGATCATCAGGACCAGCGTCCACGACACGGGGCTGGTGAGCCAGAGGGCGTCGATCCAGATGCCAAGCAGCACGCCGATGAGCGTTGGCAGGCCAACAGTCCAGCCAACGGTGCCCATCGCGCCCAAGCCGTGCCACAGCGCGCGGTCGGCATTGTTGCGGGCGTGCTGTTTGCGCTCTGCCCGGTTGCCAATGCGCCGGGTAAAAGCATCCTCCGCTTCTCTTCTTTGGCGATCTTCTTCTGACTTGTTCATGTGCTGTTACTCCAGCTCAATGAAACGGTTGATGAAATTCGATTCCAGGCGGGCAAGAACGGTGCGTGCCTGACGTTCGCGCCGGCCGCGCTGCTCAAATTCTTCTATCACGGTGCGGCGTAATTTTTCCAGCTTCGTGCTGCGCACGCCGTGGCGCGTGGCGACCAGCACCTGGGACCCTTTCTTGACAAGGATGCCGTCGTCAACGGCGACAAAGTTTTCTTCACCCGCTTCCTGCTGGTTGCCAGAGGTTTCCCGATGAAAGGAAATGATGCCGGGCACGAGGGCGCTGGTAAAGTCGATGTGTCCGGGCCGTATGGTGAATGCCCCGTCGGGTGCCTCTGCCGATACAGAAACGATTGCCTCCTCGACCAGCACTTTATGGGGAAGCAGAATCTTCAGATTCACGCGCTTCTCCTTCTTTTCTTTGTTTGGCTTCTTCAATACGGCCGATCATGTACAAATCTTGCTCACTGTAATCGGCAAACTCATCGTTTAGAATGCGCTCGCAGCCGTCCAATGCTTCTTCCAGGCTCACGGTGCGTCCGGAGCGGCCTGTGAACTGCTCCGTGGTGTGAAACGGCTGGGTCAGGAACCGCTCCAGGCGGCGCGCCCGCGACACCTTGCGCTGGTCTGTTTCAGACAATTCTTCCATGCCCAGCATGGCGATGATGTCTTTCAGTTCGGCATAGTCGGCCAGGGTGCGCCGTATTTGCTGCGCCAGGCGATAATGGCGCTGGCCGACCACCTGGGGCAGCAGCATTTTTGAACCGGAATTGAGCGGATCGATGGCCGGATAGAGGCCCCGGCTGGCGCGGTCGCGGGAAAGCACCACCGAGGCAGAAAGATGGCCGAAGGTATGCACGGCGGCCGGATCTGTGAAATCGTCGGCGGGTACGTAAACGGCCGGCACGGAAGTAATCGAGCCGTGCTCACTGTTGGCGATGCGCTCTTCAAAAGCAGACAGTTCCGTGGCCAGCGTGGGTTGGTAACCCAGGCGGGAAGGGATGCGGCCCATCAGCCCGGAGACTTCGGCCCCGGCCTGGATAAAGCGAAAGATGTTGTCGATGAGCAGCAAAACGTTTTGGTGGGCGTCGTCGCGAAAATATTCGGCGATGGTCAGTGCGGCGTGGCCCACGCGGAAGCGAGCGCCGGGCGGTTCATTCATCTGGCCAAAAACAAGCACTGTGTCTTCCAGCACGCCCGCTTCTTGAATGTCGCGATACAGCTCTTCTCCCTCGCGGGTGCGCTCACCGATGCCGCAAAAGATGCTTTTGCCCTCGTACTGGCGCACCATGTTGTCGATCATCTCGGTGAGCAAGACGGTTTTGCCAACGCCGGCACCGCCGAAGAGGCCGGCCTTGCCCCCTTTTTCCAGGGGAGCCAGCACGTCCACGGCCTTGATGCCCGTCTCCAGAATGTCGGTTTCGGTGACGCGGCGGGCTAAGGGGAGGGGTGGTTGGTGCAACGGCCGTTTCTCCCCCTCGGCCATTGGTTCTTTACGGTCAACGGTTTGGCCAAAGACGTTAAACATACGTCCCAGCACGCGCTCACCGACGGGCACCTGCACCGGCGCGCCGCTATCGGTAATAGACGCGCCGCGATAAACGCCCTGCGTGGTCGTCAGGGCAATGCCCCGAACCGTTTCCTCGTCCAGGTGGTCCATGACTTCGACAACGGTCCGGTCGCCGAAGGTCTCATCACCGGCGGTGGTCACCAATTGATTGTTAAGTGCCGGCAGCCCCTGGGGAAAACGTGCGTCCACAACGTTGCCGCGAACGGCCACAATCGTCCCTTCGTTATCTGCATTAATTTGCGGATCCTTTTTTGACATAAAGTTAGCTCCAATAATGCCTAGTGAATGTTAGGAAGGGACGGGGGGATTTGCTATGTGTAACGATAGAGGTAACAGTTATAGGGACGGATATATCTCAACATGTGCCCGTTTTTTGTACCGTGATACAAGCCTGAGGCGGTACCCAAACCTGGCTTATTTATTGAAGTATGACACGGTTTACGGCCGTTACCCGAACACAGTTTAGTACAATGAAGACGCCCTCATCGTTGATGGTGAGGCATATCCGGTAACGCACATTAAAAACCCGGCCGCCTTACCCTGGGACGAGCTTGGCGTTGATCTGGTGTTTGAATGCACCGGCGTTTTCCCCAGGCGGGCCGACCTGGAAAAGCATATCGAGGCCGGTGCCAGCCGGGTGATGCTTTCTGCACCGACAAAGTCGGTTTATCGTTTGCTGGTCTCCAACGCTTCGATGGGGTCTGCCAGTTCCAGGTCAGGCACCATCAGGGCCATACGTACGGCCGCTTTCACCAATCTGACGGTCGTGAAGCGTGAGTTAGGATTACGGACCAGGACGGTGTTGGCGGCTTCAATG
>CALBTC010000368.1 GCA_937967805.1 uncultured Anaerolineaceae bacterium | reverse complement strand
CCCCCTGGTCCACGCGCCCGGTGACGCATTCCCAGCTGCCTGCGCCCACGTCTTTAATGCTGGCGCGCTGGAGCAGGAGGTAACGGCCGTTTTCCAATTCACGCACCAGAGCCATGATGCCGCCTAAAAATCGTCCTACACTCATATTTTTACCGCGCTGTAGATGACGTGCCCGGCCAGGGACCAATGGAGGTCAACGGCCGTAAAGCCCGCCTGCTCCACCCATTTCAATTGGTCCAGTAAGCTGCTCGGCTTGTCGATCGCTTCTGCCGGGTCTTCCGGGTAGCGGTAAAGGTTCCACTTGAGCCGTTCAAACTGGACCAGTGCGTCGTCGTTGCCGTCCAGCTGCCGGCTGCGTTGGCGCACCGCTTCATCCCACGCTTTGGCGGCAACGGCCGTGCCCAGTTCACGCGTTGGGGCAACCAGATCAGCAATGATCAGCACGCCGCCGGGTTGCAACATCCGGTACAGATCCAGGAACAGCCGCAGCTTGTCTGGCCCGCCCAGATGGTGAATGGTGAGCGAGCTGACAACGGCGTGGAACGTTGGTTCTGCCGTGCGCCATTCTGTTTGGGCCAGATCAAACTGGCGCGGCACAAAGCGGTCAGCAAAATGGGCCAGCCGGTTTTGCGCCTGGGCCAGCATGGCGGGCGAGAGATCGTAGCCGTGTAGGGTCACTGTGGGGAAGCGCGCCAGCAGAACCTCAGCCAGCAGACCCTCGCCGCAGCTCAGCTCTAAAATGTGGGCCGGGCCGCTGGGCTGTGGAATGAGATCAGCGATGGTTTGTAGCTGGTATTCGCGCTGGGGGACGAAGTAACGGCCGTAATCAATAAAATCTTGCGAATCAGACTCTTGCCAGGAAGCTGTTTGGGTCATGTTGTCTCCAAAAATTTAGGTGAGTAACTTGACAAAGTTAGATTTCATTCGCCACTATCGCCGAGGAATGAATTCCCCGGCTAAAACGTGAAGTACGCTCAGCTTACGTCAACAACTTTGCTGCCTTTGCCTCTTGATGCAGCCGCGCCTGCCAGATGAGCAGGCCAAACACAGCTACGGCCACCAGCAGCGTAGCCAGGATGATGAGCATGGTTACCACCGGGCCAACTGTTTCAAACAGTTGGCCGATGAGCCAGGGAATCGACATGGCGCCGAGGGCCGCGCCCACAAAAAAGTAGCTGGTCATCTGCCCGCTGAGCGACAGGGTGTGTTCGGCCAGGGCAATGGTGGTGGGAAAGATGACCGACATAGACAGGCCCAGGCCAATGGTACCCACCCACAGGGCCACGGCGCTGCTTTGGCCAACCAACAGCACCGCCATGCTGAGCAAGCAGCCGGCCAAGGCCCCACTGAGCAGCGCTTTGGGATGCAGTTTGGCCGTAATCGGAATGGAGAGCAGCCGCCCCAGGGTGAGCGATCCCCAAAAGAAGGAGGTGAGGTAGGCGGCGACAGTGGCGCTGCTGAGGCCCAGGGTGATGGCGTAGGTATAAATCCAGCCACCGTAGGCAACTTCTGCACCCACGTAGAGGAAGAGGAAGGTGGCGACCAACACAACCAGCAGCCGGTTGGCTTTGCCGCCGTGTACGGCCGTATCCCGGTGACGAATCGGCAAACTGGGAAAACGAATAAAGGCAAACGCCGCCGGCAGCACAATCAGAGCCAGCACCCAGTACGCCAGCCGAATGCCGCCACCGGTGGCCAGCATGGTTTGGGCAATGATGATGGGCGACAGGAAGGCGCCCAGACCGAAAAAGAAGTGCAGGCTGTTCATGTACGGCCCCACTTTTTCACCAAAGCGCCAAACCAGCAGGGTGTTGCTGCCCACGTCCACGCCGGATTCTACAAAACCGGCCAGAAACATGAGAATGGTGAGCAGCCAAAGCTGGCTCACCAGCGGCACCAGCGCCAGCGACACGCCCATGAGCAGCAGTAGGCCCATCAAGAGAGGATGCCCTGGCAGGCGGTCATAGACGCGCCCGGCCAGAATGGCCCCGGCCAAAAAGCCCAGAGAGCGGGTGGCAAACAAAAAGCTGATGCCGCTGAGCTGGGTGCTCGTTTGCTCGGCCAGCCCCGGCAGTGTAGGCCCCAGCGCGGCCGAGGTCATGCCCAGAGCAATAAAAGCCAGGAAGTAGGCGACGATTCTTCGATTCATGTATCTATTCATATGAAAAGTTCGTGAAACGTGATGCGTGAGGTCAATCACGTTTCACGTTTTACGCCCCGAAATCCCCACATTAATTTGATTGAAACAAATGTACATCCCGCTGCGGGAAAGGAATGGAGATGCCTTCCTGGTCAAAGCGCAGCTTCACCCGCTCGGGCATATCCAGCAGGATATCCCAATAATCTTCTATTTTGACATGCGGCCGTACCGCAAAATTGACGCTGCTGTCCGCCAGCTCCAGCACGGCTATTCTGGGGGATGGGTCAGCCAAAACCCGCTCATCCTCTGCCACCAGCTCTTCTAGAATACGCTTGGCCTTCAACAAATCATCATTGTAGCCAATGCCAAACACCATATCTGCCCGAATGAAGCCCAGCTTGGAGTAATTGACAATCTTGTCGCTAATAATGAGACCATTAGGAATAATGACGGTTTTTTTGTCGCGCGTGTGTAAAGTGGTATTGAAGATTTTTATCTCTTTTACCTCGCCGAAGGAGTCGCTGATTTCTACATAATCACCAATTTCAATTGGTTTAAATAGCAAGATCATGACGCCTGAGGCAAAGTTAGACAGCGCGCCTTCCAGTGCCAGGCCGATGGCCAGTCCCGCCGCCCCAAGTACGGCAATAAAAGAAGCCGTTTGCACCCCCAGACGAGCCAGTGCCGCCACCACGGCAAAGGCCAAAATGGCATAATAAGCCAGGTTGCTTAAAAAACGAGGCAAGGCTTCATTGCTGCTGGTTCTTTCCACCACTTTTCTCACCCAGCGCGAGATCGCGCCGGCGAGCCATCGCCCAACCAGAACAATAACAAGGGCCCCTAAAATATTGAGGCCATACGTTAATATTAATTCTTGCGCTTGTACCAAAATGTCAGAATCCATTTTCTCAACTTCCTTTTCCTTTTGTCCATACAAAGACCCTAAGGGTTTGTCTTTTGTCGGGATAATCTTGATGAGGCGAAACCCTTAGGGTCTGGGTTGAATAAGTTACCTATACTCAACTATAGATGAATTGGGCGAGATGGCAATGGAGGTCAGGGAGAAGACAAGGAAAAAGTTAGTTAAGGGGAAACCAGAGAGTGAAGGTGCTGCCCTGGCCTAAATAGCTTTCCAGGGTGAGACGGCCGTTATGTGCCTGAGCAATCAAAGAGACCATGCTTAGCCCTAGCCCAGTGCCGGGAATATGCCCTGCTTCGGCCTGCTGGCCCCGGTAAAAACGATCAAAAATGCGCGATTGTTCGCTGAGGGCAATGCCCGGTCCATTATCACACACAAACAGTGCCAGCCATTTTTCGTCATCATCTGCTGTTTGCACAGCGCCGCTCACAAAAACATGCCCACCCCCATGCGTAAAATTGAGGGCGTTATAGACAAGTTCATAAAGCGCCTGCATGATGCGCTGCGAATCGCCAATAATCACGGGTAACTCTGCCAGTACGGGATCAAACTCCAGAGCAATCTGTTTTTCTAGAGCTTGAGGCAGCAGGCGTGTTTGTAAATTTTCGCTCAAAATTTTCCACTGAATAGGTTGGCGCACCAGTTCTCTTTGTTGGTCTTCAAGCGAAATGATTTCTACTGTGTTTTGGATAATGCTTTCCAATCGCTTGATTTGCTCGTTGAGGGTCATGAAGTATTGCTCCCGGCGTGCCGTGTCGAAATGGCGCTGCAGCAGATCAATGTACAGTTTCAGATTGGTGACCGGGGTGCGCAGCTCATGGGAGATGTTGGTAATAAAGCGGCGGCGCGATTCCTCTAATCGCTTAGATTCGGTAACATCTCGGTGGCTGGAAACGTAGCCAATCAGCTTGCCCAGGCCATCACGCATGGGGGCAATGAGCACGGCCGCATCATAAACCGTGCCGTCTTTGCGCCTGAACTGCAATTCGCCCTGCCAGACGGTCTGGTTGATGAGCGCCTTGCGTATGGTGTTCATTATTTGTTCGGGGATACGGCCGTTTACAATAAATGTTGCGTGTTTGCCTAATATCTCTTCCAACGAATAGCCGGTTAATTGGGAAAAAGCCCGGTTGACAAAAACCGTCCTCGCCTCTAAATCGCTTACGGCAATGGCATCATTGACGCTTTGCAAAATTATGGCGCTGCGTTCTTGTTCGCCCCGCACCGCTACCTCCAGGTCCGCAGCCCGCTGTTGCAGCAGCTGCTCCGCCAATTTGCGGTCGGTGATGTCAATCAAAGAAGCAATGCTAATGGATGAATCCGGTATCAAGGCGACGGATACAAAGACATTTATTGTTTCGCCTTCACGGTTCAAAAGACGAAATTCGTATTCATCAGGCACGTCAGATAGATTGGCATTTTGTTGACGGCGTGCCTGATGATATGCCTTCATTTTTTGCAGGTCATCGGCATGAACAAATTCCGTCCATTTTTTCTTGCCTTCAATTTCCTGGCGGGCATAACCGGTTAAGCTGGCAAAGCGGTCATTGGCCAGCGAGATGATCATATCTTCTTCTATGATGAGGGTGGCTGCCGTGTTGGACTCAAAGATCGTGCGATAACGATCTTCAGAAAGCTGTCGCGATTTTTCGGCTAACGTTCGATCGGTAACATCATACAAGAGCAACATATGACTGGCAGAGTGGCCGGTGCCGATATTGTAACCGTCAATGTCGCCAATATGCAGTTCTAAATAACGATATTGCCCATTTGCCTCATAGTAAAAATCCAGCGGTTGGGCATTATCAAATGGTGCACTTTGCGGCAGCGACTGGGCCCACTCGGGGAATACCTGGCCCACAGGCTGGCCCAGGAGCGCGCTCTCCTTAAGCCCCAGCAGACGCAGTGCGGCTGGATTTGACGCCACGATGTACCCATCGCCATCCACAATTAAAATCCCATTGCGAATGCTGGAGAAAACGGCCGAATACACCACCGGCATTAGCTTCAAAAAATGGTACCGTATCAGCCCCCAAACAATCAGCAATCCTGAAACTGGAAACAGAAACGTCGTCACGTCAAAAAGGTCCAGGCGCCCCAGGCCAAAGAGCGAAAAAACGCTAGCCAGCCATGGCAGCAGCATGCCACCTAATATCAAAACGATTTGCCGGCGATGAAGCGTATTGGCGCTGAACAACTGTACCGAGAACATCAACATGGAAATTGTAAACAGTAAATAACCGACGAAAATGCTGAACCAGTACCAGGGACCGTATTCAAACAGGAGGATGGCAAAAGGGAGTACATCATTGACCAATGTGGGTGTTCCGGCCCAACCGTGCAGCGAGTTTGTCCAAAAGATGATTTGTGAGGCCACCGGCTCGATAAGCAGCACAGCATACAAAAGTCGCGGATGTTTGACCTGGTTGCCGGTGTAGGTCAGGGCAAAAAGCAGCAAAGATGGCCCCAATAAGGATGCGCCCAACTGTTTCAGGTTAAACCAGACCAGCTTGACCTCAAGAGAAGTTGAAGCCAGTTCTAAGCCATAGAACATAGCCCACAGTCCGGCAAACAGCATGGCGGCGGCAAACGCTTGTGCGGCCGCCGTTTGTCGTCTGCGCCATATGTAAAATGCCAAAAACCAACAGACAGTTACGGATAAGTAAATCGTGAAGAGGTAGGGAGCCAGAGCCAAATTCATTGCTTAGTCAATTTGGCAGGAAAAAGGCCAATTTATGGGCATGAGTGTCAGGAAACTCTCTTTGGAGAATGCAGATTTTTGTCGCCAAACGCAATTTTCCAAAATGCGATCAATTAATGCTGAATATTTTAACAGACTTGAAGTCTTTCAGGCCACAAGACCATACTAATCTCCCAATGACCGGGCTTTTTTTATACCCATACCCTTTAAGGGGCAGGTGCCAGGGTTGCTTGAAGCAGGGCAATACCTTCAGGATTGTCGAGCAGCCAGCGGGCAAACTCGTCATGCGCCAGGCTGTTGCGCCATTGGCGATAGCTGTCGCGCGGCAAATTATGGAAAAAGAGGATTACGACTGTGGGCGTCACCTCGCCGATGGGGTACGCGTAGTAAGCTGTGTTAAGGATGCCGGGCAGGGAGCCGTTTTTATAGCCCAGATTGCTAAACCGTTCCTGGTTGGCTTCAAAAACCATGGGCCACTCCAGGTAGCGGCGGGCCAAAAAGCTGCTCTCCGGGTTGCTCAGTCCATTTTGGGCGATCCGGGCCATAAGGTCCGCATATTCGCGAGGGGTGCCGTGGGCGTTGAGGTTGTGGCTAAAAAAGCGCTGGTCTTGTGCCGACGGCCGTCTCTCATCCCGGTGATACTTTTGCTCAGCGTCACGAAAATCATTGTCTTGCACATAGGTTTCGGCTAGCTGCGCTGCTTCTGTGCCGTAGCCGGCCGGATTATCCAGGTAGGCTTGAATGGCGATCCGGTCGCTCTGGTCCAGCCGCGTCTGGTTGCTCATCGCCAGAAATTGGCCCAAAAAGGTGCACGGGGCCGTTTGTTGGCTGAGGTTGAGGGTTACGGCCGTTTCCTCAATCACATCTTGGCCCAACAGCAGATGCAAATAATCGGTAGCGGCGTTGGCGCTGTGGCGTACCATCATCCAGGGCACGTCCTCCAGGCGAATGCGGTCCGGGGCGGGCAGCACCAAGTTGGCTGCGGTGAGTTCGGCGATGGCCCGGCTGTGCGCGCCGAGGTCGTAGCCGGGCAAATAATAGCGGTCCAGCGTGCTCAGCGTGACGTAACCGGTGGGGTCCAGCCGGCCGGCCGCCGCTGCCTCGGCATAGGCGACCAGGTGAATGAGCTTGGCTACCGAAGCGAGGGGCATCTGCACGTCGGCGTTGTGGTAAATGCCGTTGGCCTCATCCCCCACGCGGTAAACGACCAGCCCCACGCTGCCCGGATCGGCCAGCAGTTGTGCCCAGGCGGGCCGGGCGGCTTCCGGCAGTTCGGCCATTAGGGCAGCCACGGCGGCCGGATCGGGGGCGAGGGTGGTTGTGGTGGGCGTTTTGTTGTCTGGCAGCAGGGGCAGCAGTTGGCCGCAGGAGGCGGTGTCGCGTTGGGTAAGAAGGGGCGCCGGCGTGCTGGTAGGGAGGGCGGTGCTGGTGGCGGGAACGGCCGTTGCCAACACAGCCAATGTGGGGACGGCCGTATTGGCCAGCGTCGGTGTGGCCAGTTGTGAGACTACAGCCGCAGGGTTGCTTTGCAGTTGGGTCAGAGCGCCGGTCTCGGCGGCAGACGGCCGTTTGCAGGCCGCCGTTAACCACAGCAGCAAAACAAAAAAGAGTACAAGCTTGAGTCCTTTAGGCCACATGGCGGGGGATTGTATCGTGAACGGCCGTACGCATCACCCGTTCCTCCAAATTCTTAATCCCACAGTAAGGCCGCCAAAGCCGGCGCGTGATAAAATCCAGGGGTACAAGACAAACTGTCAAACGTATTTCTAGTAAAACCATTATGGATATCGATCCCAGTTTGCAAAGGAACTTCGAGATGACCAAACGAACCCCCCTCCTTTTAACCACCTTAATTTTGCCGATATTGCTTATTAGCATCCTTTTGTTTGTCAGCGGAACCCAAGCGGGCACCTACACGATTTGTAGCTCAATGTGCACCTACAGCAGCATTCAGGAAGCGGTAACAGAAGGCCCTGATAATATGCCCATGACAATTGCCCCCGAAACATTTAGTGAGAATGTGGAAATCACGCGCTCCGTTACCCTGGTTGGCGCTGGGCCTGGCTTAACCATTATCGATGGCCAGATGACCGACACGGTGATTTTGATCAGTGGCGGTCCCACCGTTTCCATTTCTGGCGTCACCATCCAAAACGGGGATGCCAGCCTGGACGGTGGCGGTTTGCTTGTTGAAAGCGGCACCGTTTCACTTTCTAACAGCGTGGTGCAAAACAATCTTGCGCTTAGCGGTGCCGGCATTTCCAACAGAGGCACGATGGTTGTGGATGATGTTATCGTGCGCAACAATGTTGCCGATGAGATTTTTGATGACGATTCTATTTGTGACAATTGTGCCGGGGGTGGCATTCTGAATTTTGGCGTGATGACCCTTACCAACAGCATGATTCACGGCAATACCGCTAACTTGGGTGGCGGTATAGACAATGCATTTATGGGAAGCCTGACAGCAACAAACATTGAAGTGTACAACAACAGCGCCACCATTACCGCCAACGATGAGGATGCCCTAGGGGGCGGCATTGAAAACTTGAATGTAATGACTCTCACCAACAGCACCATTCGTGACAACAATGCTCCCTTTGGTGCTGGCATTTATACTGATGGTGATCTCACTGTGAGCGGCAGCAACCTATACGGCAACGTGGCAACAACGCGCGGCGGTGGCATTCACAACTTGTATGACCTCACGGTGCAGACCAGCAACATTTACGACAATGAATCCGGCACTGGCGGTGGCGGCGGGATTAGCTCGGAAGGGCGTTATGTGACTGTGACGCAAACGGCCGTTTACAACAACCACGCCTCCGGTTTTGGCGGCGGCATCCTGCATAACGTCCTGGCCGGAAGCAACGCCTTTACCATTACCAACAGCACCATCAGCGGCAACAGCACCAGCGGCAGCGGCGGCGGTGTGCGCAATGCCGGGATTGCCAACACCAGCCTCAACGACGTGACGCTGAGCAATAATTCTTCGATTGTGGGGGCGGGTCAATCGGTTTCTGTTGATGGGGGTACGCTTACAGCTCAAAACAGCATTATCAATGGCTCAAACCTTGACGGAGCCAGAACAAATTGCGGCGGTACCGTCAATTCTATGGGGTACAACATGGCCAATGACGGCAGCTGCGGGCTGAATGGCACCGGGGATTTGTCGAACATTAATCCGCTGCTGGGCCCATTGCAAAACAACGGTGGCAGCACGCTCACCCACGCTCTGCTGGTGGGCTCGCCGGCCATTGACAGCGGCAGCGGCTGCCCGGCCGTCGATCAGCGCGGCGTGGCTCGCCCCTATGGCCCGGCGTGTGATCGCGGAGCTTACGAATTTGACATGGATACGCAGTCTGTTTACCTGCCTTTGGTGGTACGGCCGTAAACAAAACCCCAAGAGTTTGGTTTGTTAGGAGTCTGGCGATCTACAGTTAAAACCCTTGGGGTTTGGAATAACAAATAACCCTAGCCCGTTCGGATTTGCGAGGATGATGTATCCGACTGTGAGGATGCGCTGAACCGGCTGATCTTGCTGCGCCATTGCGCCTGACGATACAGCTTGCGAATGGGCTGCTCCCCAGGCGCATAGTCAGGGCACAGGGCCATAATTTGGCCAAACAGCCGGGCCGCTTCCGACCACGCTTGGTTGTTGAAGGCTGTCATGCCTTGCTCATACCAGACGTTGAGCTTGTGTTCTTTCTGGCAGCGTTTATTGGCCGTCTGCCATTGGGCACGGCCGTTTTCATCATAATAAAGCGTACCAAGATAGCTGTATTTGGCCGCTGCCTCCTGCCATTTGCCCTCTGCCTCTAACTGGCGGGCCATCTCTTCTTCGTGCTGGCGCAGTCGCAGAAATTCAACGACGTTTTCGATTCGAGCCAGATGCCCCACCTGGCGATAAGCTTCCAGCGCTTCTTCTACCTGTCCTTGCCGCAGCTGCCGGTCTGCCTGCAACACTACCTCTTTACGCACCATCTCAGACAATACGGCAGCAGAACGGCCGTCCTTACGATAGTATGGATCGACCATCAGCACCTGGGCAAAGGCGCTGTATGCCTGACGCCATTGCCCATTTTCCAATGCTTTAAGGCCGATTTGGAAGGTAGGCAGCAGGACGGCCTCCCAGCAGCTTTCTTTTTTGATTTGCCAGATGGCTTCGTTGTCATGTGTAGGAAATTCGTTGAGCAGCTGATCGTAAATCCAGGCGGCTTCTTGATAGCTGGCAGCGGCCGTTGCTTTTTCTGCTTTGGCCTCCAACTCTTGAATGGTTTGCAATTCAGACACGGCCGTTTCCGGCTTGTCTGTCATAGAAGTAGGTTCAATGCGGGTTTCTTTCATCATTTTCTTTTTGTTAGTTTGCTTTGGTGGTCTCCCCAGGCAGTTTTGCGACTTTTGCCTGACCACGGCAGATTTCTCTTTCCACCGTCAGGCTAGGGCAACATCCTTAAATCGTGGCTTACACTTTGGTCTCATAAAGCAAGTGATGCGTGAAACGTGATTTACTTTTTGTCACGTTTCATGTTTTACGTCTCTTCTATTGGTGTTGTGCAAGTACAGGAAGGTTACATGTCTAGTCGGTGAAACCGGGTGGGCTGGTTGTTTGTTGCGCCGTTGCCGGCTATCTGGTGATGGAGGGGGTGCTGGGTATCGGGTTTGCTGCGGGGGGCGAACCAGGCCGCTGTTTGCGTGGCTTGTGGGGCTGATTGAGCGGTTTTTGCGCTGAAGATGAGAGTGAGCTGGTTGTCGTTGGGACCAAGATAGACGTCACTCAGGTGATGCGGGTGTAACTGGAGGCCTGTTTGCTTTTGGGCGTGATGAACGGCCGTTTGCCATGGAGCGGTTAAGCCAGAAGCGACACCACCCGGCAGTTGCCAGGAAGCGTGCTCATGGGGCCGGTGCCACAGGGCCGCCCCGGCCTCATTGCGACAAAGCAAGTAGGCGGCCACTTGCCAGGTTGGCGGCGGCTGGTACGGGGGCCGGCCTTGCAGCCTGCGCTTCACATCCAGCCAGCGGTAAACGACGTGGCGCAGCACAAAGCGGGCCGCTTTGTTGAAGGGGGAGACTGGATGCTGGAAGAATAACGGCCGTTCCCCCGCGTGCGCCAAACTTTCCACCACCCGTTCCCGATGAAAACTGCTCATGCGGCGGGGCAGCGGCGTGGTCTTGAAAAAACCGACCAGAGGAGATTCTGCCGAGGTGGTGATTTCACCGCCGCGCAGCAGACAGCGAAAAGTAAAGGCCAAAAAGCCATTGGGGGTCAGGGGCAGGTAGGTCAGCGTCGTCAGGCGCACGGGCAGCACGATCAGGCCGGTTTCCTCGCGCACTTCGCGAGACACGCCATCCGGGGGTAGTTCGCCTGCATCCAGCGCGCCGCCGGGTGGGGCAAAGGTACGCGTATCGTTGCGCTTGATCAGCAGCACGTTGCCATGCTGGTCTACCACAATGCCATTGGTGCCTACATTCATCTGCAAACTCCTCACAAAAATTGGACCATTTTCTTTTTGAGGCACGCTTTTGCCAGATAAAAATGGTCCAATTTTGCATGTCTAATTATAGCGCGTTTGCGTGGCTTTGGCTGGCGGGCACAAAGAGCTGGATGCCGCGATCGTCACTGAAGCGGGCATCCGGTGGCGCTTTGTAGACGCGCCAGGCGACCATAAAATCACCGATGGAAGCGGCCGTCTTGCTTGCGAAAAACGATACCAGCTGAGCCATTGCAGGCATCGGCCACGCGCTGGCGGTGTTGGGGTGGGGTGTTGGCCGGTTCCTCGCCTGGCGGGAACCAGGCAAAGGCGGCCGATTCTGGTCCGGTCGTGAGCTGCCCGCTCACAATTTCGGCGGTGAAATTGAAGGTGAGATTGGCTTCGTTTGTATAGCTGTTGACGCTGGTGAGGCGGCCTAAGCGAACCCGGCAGCCGGTTTCTTCCAAGGTTTCGCGCACGGCCGTTTCCCACGGTGGTTCCTCAATTTCACCATCATTTCCTCCGGCGCCACCACCACCGGGCAAATTCCACAGGTCTCTATCGGTGCGTTTAACCCACAGCACGGCCCCTGCCCTGTTGCGAATAATGGTAAATGCCCCCATGCGCCACGGTTCCGGTTCGGGCCAGGGCGGCTGGCCGCTGCGCCGGCGCCGCCAGCGTTGAATGGGGAAGAGGATGCGCCCCAATACTTTTTTACCTGCCTTGTGGGTAAGCGTCATTGGCTGAACAAGCTGGAGCGGTTGCGTATCTTCATGGGCCAAACTGTAGCGAATGCGCTGCCGGTGCATGGGCAGAATGCGTTTAGGCAGGGTGTTTGGGGCAAAAAAGGCAACGTGGGGCGTTTCTTCAGACGGCCGTAAATGCCCCCCCAGCAGGTCACAGCGAAAGTAGAAAGAGAGGTAAGCATTCGGTTCGTTAGGCCAATGGTAGAGGCCAATGAGTTGAGACGGCCGTATGTGTAGTCCGGTTTCCTCAAACGTTTCGCGAACGGCCGCTTCGGTGGGCAGCTCACCAGGGTCAATGCCGCCACCCGGCACGTCAAAGGTGCGGATGTCGTGCCGCTGAATCAGCAATAGTGCCCCGGCTTCATTTGTGACGATGCTGCTGGCCGTCATGCGCATGGGAAAGTTCCGTGGATAGTTTACGTGAAATCTTTTTCCCCAGCACGAATGGGGACGCTCAACCAATTTTCGCGCGGAGGAAGGGGGCAGCTGTAGTGAGGATTGTAGGCGCAGTATGGATTATAGCTGTAGTTGAAGTCTATTTTGAAACGGCCGTTTCCCAAATCCGCCAATCCCGGCCGAGAATTATCCAAATAGCGGCCTGCGCCATAAGTTTCTTTGCCGCTGGTGGCATCGCGGAAGGGGAGGAAGAATTCCTGACCGTAGACATCGCTGTAAATCGTTAGGCTGGCTGACTCCCCATTAACTTCAAATGTGATGCGGCCCCAACGGCGATACGGCCGTACATCCCCCGTGCTTGTTTCCATCTCAATCATTGGCTCCGTTGAGGCAAACCGCTCCACCGGTACAATCAAATCCAGCGCCGCGTTGGGTTCAAAATAAGCCAGGCCGTCGAAATTTTCTCGCTGTTTTTCATCGAGTGGCGACTGCGGATGAAATTCCATAAATTGGTCGATTTCGTTGCGAAAATGTGTTAGTTCGTCCATTCATTTATTTTCCTTCATGTTGAGCAGATGTTTGGCTAATTGTAGCAAAACGGGGCTGGATGTGGCGTGGGCGACGGCCGTTTCCCAGCAATCATTCATCACAAAAAAAGGACACCCACTTGGGATGTCCTTTTCAACTTTAGGCGGAGAGGGTGGGATTCGAACCCACGGTGACCGCAAGGCCACAGTGCTTTTCGAGAGCACCCCAATCGTCCACTCTGGCACCTCTCCGTTTTCGGTAATCGGTGATCGGTATTCGGTAATCAGTCTACTGTTTAACGATCACGGTTCACCGATTACGTAAATTTTGAAAGAACTGCTGCAACAAAGCCGCCGCTTCATTCTCCAGCACGCCGCTGGTGATGGTGACGCGGTGGTTGAACTGGGTTTCATCCAGCACGTTGACGATGGAGACGTGCGCGCCAAAGCGCGTGTCTTTGGCCCCGTACACCAGCCGGGGCAGCCGCGCTTGGATCATCGCCCCGGCACACATGGGACACGGTTCTAAGGTGCAGTAAAGGGTCACGCCTAACAGCCGCCAGTTTTGCACGGTAACGGCCGTTTCCCGCAAAGCGATCATCTCGGCGTGGGCGGTTGGGTCCTTGTTGCTTTCTTTGCGGTTGAAGCCCTGGCCGACGATACGGCCGTCCAGCACCGCCACCGCGCCCACCGGTACTTCGCCCAGGGCAGCGGCTTCGGCCGCCAGCTCCAGCGCCACCCGCATCCATTGCTCATCTTGCGCCCGTTGGACTTCTTCCGGATTTGTAACGTTCAACTCATTCACAGCACCAGAATTATAACAAACTAGCCCCTGTCAAGCGAACAAGACCGGCAAAGGCAAATCACGAATTTAACGAATTGACAAATGGGACGAATATGTTTTTCTACCACTGCCTGTGGAAATGAGAAGATGATAGTCGATTATACGAGAAATAATTTGTTGGGTCTAAAAAGCTGGTGATATTCGTAGCCTAATCACCGTGTAAAAGCATGGATGTTGTGATGTTCAGCTTGCGGGCTGTGCTATTATTGTGGGGCGGTAAACTGTTAAAATTACGGAACAGGGGCGGAACCAGACCAAACAATCTTTTTTGCCGCATTCCCTGAATGAACCCCCCATGTATCGGAGAGAGAAACACGCCATGCGTAAAAACCGTCTATTTGCTATTTTTGTGATCGTATTTACCATCCTGGTGGCCTGCCGGGAAGAGGAACCGCTGCCAACCCCGGTTCCCACCGTCACCATGCCTACGCCCATCCCCACGGAAACGCCGATTGCCACAGAATCCGGGGTGGAAACGGCCGTTGCCACCCCAGCCCCCATCCAAATCGATCCGGCCGACATCGATTGGCCGCCCCAGGTGCTTTACAGCAGCCCGGCTCCCGGCGAAGAAGTGCTGCTCGACGGCGCCATCACCATCCGTTTTGACCAGCCGATGAACCAGCAGGCGGTAGAAGACGCCTTTGCCGTGACCCCGGCTGATGGCGACCAAAAAGTGAGCGGTAATTTCTCCTGGCCGCGATCGGATACCGTGGTCTTCACGCCGCAAACCGACTACCAGCGGCGGCAAACGTACCGGGTGGAAATTGGCGATACGGCCGCATCCGCCAACGGCCTCACCCTGGAAGTGCCTGTCGAACTGATGCTGCAAACCGTCGGCGCGTTGCAAGTCAGCCAGCTCATCCCCGACGACGGCAGCATTGACGTGCAAACCGACGGTGCAATCACCGTTTTGTTTAATCGCCCTGTGGTGCCGTTGGTCAGCAGCGGGCAGCAGGCCGATTTGCCGCAACCGCTAAACTTTGATCCACCCGTGAGCGGGCAGGGGGAATGGACCTCCACCAGCATTTACCGCTTTGTGCCCGATGAGCCGCTGGCCGGTGCAACCACTTATCGCATAGCCATTGATGACGGTTTGACCGATCTGGTTGGCGTGGGGCTGGAACAACCGTTTTCCGCCCAATTCACCACCCTCAACCCCGACATCGTTACCGTTGAACCGGACGGCAGCGCCGACCTGATTCCCACGGAGCCGATCACCATCACCTTCAACATGCCGATGGACCGCGCCACCACCGAAGCCGCCATATCCCTCAGCGGCGAAGAAGCGCCCGCAGCCGACTATGCGTTTGAATGGCTGGAAGATGACCGCGTGGTGCAGTTGACCCCGCAAGAAATTCTGGCCCTTGACACGCAATATGAACTGCAAATCAACGGCTCGGCTCGCGCCGCCAACGGTGAAGCCAGCCTGGGCGACAGCGAATCGTTCACTTATCAAACTGTGCCCTTCCCCGGCATCATTCGCACCGTGCCCGCAGCCGGTGGCGTGCCCGAACGATTCCAACGGGGTGTTGTCATTCAGTTTGCTTCGCCGATGGATTGGGAAACGGTGGAAGGCAACATCCGCATTGATCCGGAACCGGCGCGGATGACAACTTATGTCAACCAGTTCAGCAATGAAATCTCGCTGGACTTCAACCTGGAACTGAACACCACGTACACCATCATCGTGCCCGGCTTTGTGGCCGATCCGTACGGCAATACGCTGGGTGAACCGTACACCTTCCGTTTTACCACGCCAGGCCGCGTGCCCATTGCCTCGCTGGGGCTGCCGCCGCGTTTGAGCCAGTTCAGCACAAGCTTCTCCACCAACGTCGATGTGGTTCACGTTAACGTGTCTGAGCTGAATTTGGCACTGTATGAGTTGGGTCTGCCGCTTAACTTGTTGAATCGGCCGTA
>CALBTC010000367.1 GCA_937967805.1 uncultured Anaerolineaceae bacterium | reverse complement strand
ATTCGAACATTTCCTGGATAGTCATGCGGACTTCGGCCGTTTGGGTAATATCCATACTGGGATCAAGCTCAGCAATGAGACGCTGCTGAATGCGATTTTTCAAATCCACGTAGGCGTCACGAGAGCCAACGGCCGGAGAAGCACGTTTTACTCTAAGCTCCTGCAATTTTGAAGGTTCTGCTTGAGTTGTTGACTCTTGATTTCTTTCAATGCGTTTTAAGAGAGACACGATTATCCTCCAGCCTTTTCGCGACGGCTAAAAAGCCGACCAAATAAACCACTTGGCTTCTCAGCTTCATCTTTATTGCTTTTAACTGGCGTTTTGCCATCCATTAACTCTTTAGCAATTTGGTCTGCTATTTTTATGATTGCCAAACTTATGTTTTTCTTTTGGTTTTCACCCATCACCATGGGAACACCCTGATTCGAAGCATCCATTACGGTTATTTCATCATCTGGGATAGTGCCATAGATTGGGCGCTTAAGTGCTTTACCCACATCATGAACAGAAATGCCTTTACCCTGTTTGCTCTTTGCCCGATTAACAACTAGCCAAACCTTCTGTGTTTCATATTCCAGGCTTTCTGCTAGATCGAAGAAACGGCTGACGTTCTTTAAGCTAGACAAATTTTGCTGGGCAATTAACACAATGCGGTCAGCCAAATCCAATACAGCAAGTGTCTTTTCACTAAGATACGTTGTTGTATCCACAATAATAAAGTCAAAAGACTCTTTCAAGGCAGCCAGGAGCTGTTTAATGTTTTCTTCAGTAACGACATCCGCCATTTCTGGTCGGGGAGGGGCTAGTAGCACATTCAAGTTGCTGCGATGCACCTGGGAAATACTGCTGATCAAATCCTGATCAAGTTCATTCCCTCGGTCACTTAGATCGGCGATGCTTGTGACGGCTTTCATGTTTAACATCACAGAAACATCCCCAAATTGCAGGCTTCCATCAACCAAAATAGTCCTTCGCCCTCTTCGGGCCAAGGCAACTGCCAAATTAATGGCAACGGTTGTGCAGCCTGCCCCGCCTTTGGGACTATATACTGCAATCACGTTTCCTTCTGGCAAGGTCATGGGTTCAGCAGGCGTATCGCCTACGCTTTGCCGGGGCTGGCGTGCGGGTGTTGTGCTTATTGTTGGGCGCTTGTCGTGTACTCTACGGATTGCCGCAACTAATTCGTCCCCCCCAAATGGCTTCGTCAAAAAATCGCGCGCCCCAGCCATCATTGCACGGCGCAGATAGTTAGGGTCGCTTTGCACAGACATAATAATAATCTGGACTGTTGGTACCGACTCCGTAATTTGCTGGCTGGCACCAATGCCGTCTATACCCGGCATATTAATGTCCATCAAAATGATGTCTGGCTGATGCTCTTTGGCCATTTGGACCGCTTCTTCGCCTGTACCTGCCTGGCCAATCACTTCTATGTCCGACTCAAACTGGAGAAGTTTGCGAACATTTTCCCTGGTTTCTGGGAGATCATCTACAATCAGTACTCGAATATTTCCTGCCATCATTTATCCAAAACGTTTTTAAACTACATTTTCTCAAAACTGCAATTATCACTTACAGTTTATTATACTTTTTCTCTAAAGAGTTTTTTACTAATGAGAAGTTGAGGATAAGAATCTATATATACATAATATTATGCCCTAAAGTAGGCATTTAGACCATCATACTATGATCCATAACAATGTCAATAGGGGAAGTTAGTCTATAAAATGCAGGAAATAAACAAGGGCGATATAAAAAAATTGAGCCCTATCGTCTTGATAGGGCTCCGGTCTCAAAAAACAAACAACGAATATGTCTTAGAATGAATATTGCCAATTACCCGGCACTGAGACCATTAACGATACGGCTGAATACGTTACCAATTTGCGGACCGAGCAGGGTCAGAATTGCGATTACAACAACAGCCACGAGGACCAATACCAACGCATATTCTACCAAGCCCTGACCATCTTCACGGTGTAAGAATAACATCTGTGTAAACCTCCTTTACAGTTTACAGATTCAAATCACAAATTGTATTACAAATTTATGCTTGTTAGCTTAATCTTTTCCGGCAATGATCACAATAGGATTGTGGTACTTGATTTTATTTTGCTGCTGGCGACTTTGTTATTTTAATTGACTGCAAGTTAAAAATAAGGATAGTCCTAGTACCTTACGTTAAGCATTACTTAGGGTACCAATTGTTCACTTTCTTTGTCAAGTTTGCAGAAAGCGAAGCCTCTTTTGGGGTTTAGAGAGCGGTTTCATCGGCAATGGGGATAGAAAATTCAATGCGGGTACCCTGGCCGATATTACTATGAATGTTTAATTCTCCACCGAGCATTTCAGTTCTTTCTCTTAGGGTTGCCAGACCTATCGTTTTGTTGTTTCCGTTAAGGGTATCATCTACGTTAAAGCCACTGCCATTGTCTTCGACAACGGCCGTTACCTGCTCTTGCCCCATATCCACCTGTATCTGTATCTGGGTCGCCTGGGCATGGTTCATGGCATTTTGTAACAGTTCCTGCACATTGCGGAAGACAGTCACCTCAATATGACTCTCTAAGCGGCGCTCCACACCTGTTACCGTAATGGGAACGGGAACTCCATTTTTTTCTTGGAATGATTCAGCATAACGGCGCAATGTTGGGATAACGCCTAAATCGTCCAACATCATAGGGCGCAGATCAAAGATAAAGTCCTTGACATTGCTAAACGTCGTGCCTGCCGAGCTTTTGAGGGCATTAAGTTCGGTGCGCGCCCGATCTGGGTTTACATCAAAGAAACGCTGGCAAATTTCAGCCTGCAAGATGAAGTTACTAATGGAAGAAGCCACGCTGTCGTGCATCTTACGCACCAGACCCTGCCGTACCGCCTCTTCCGTTTGAATCACACGAATCACGTTTGGCTGGTCCGCGCCGCGACGCCGTCCGCCGCCTGTGGGCAGCGGGCTTGAACCATCCATCAGCTCAATCATTTTTCTTTGGAATTCAGCCAGCCGCTCCAAGTTGCGCTGATCGCTTTGCAGCTTTTCTAACTGCCCCCGCATGGTAAACAGACGCTGCTGCACGTCATTCATTGCTTCGTACGCTTCTTTGATGTCTTCGCGCGGCAGCGTCTCAAAGTTGGTCTGGAGTTGGCGCGTATAGGCAGTCACCTGCGAATTACGCTGGGCCAGGCGCTCAACTTCAGCTGCGCTTTGCTTAATTAGAATGTCAATCTCTTTAAGATCTCTTTGGGTTTGTTCGTAACCTTCGTGTGTCTCTTCCAAAAAAGATGCCAGTGAAAAGTCATTGTCCATTCCGGCTGTGTCTACCATGAAATATTTTCCTCAGGATTGTTGGGTTAGCGAGAGCCCTCCAACCGAACCCAGCCATGTCGCAGTGCATAAACGGCCGCTTGCGTGCGATCGTCAACGCGCAGTTTACGCAAAATGGCGGTCATGTGGTTTTTAACAGTTTGATGACTGATCCCTAGTTTATACGCAATTTCTTTATTGCTCAAGCCCCGCGTTACGTGCTCTAAAATTTCCATCTCACGCGGCGAAAGCGGTACAAACAAATCTTCTGAATCGCTAATCAGGGGACCACTGAAACGGCCGATTCGCTGCTCGACCCAGTTCATCAACTCATCATACGTCATTGTCTTTTCTTCAACGTAGTAGTTGCCCTCACGCACGGTATGGATGATATTGATTAACGCTTCAGGCGTGATGTCTTTCGGGCAGTAGGCCGAAGCACCGGCACGAATGGCGTGAAAAACCTGCTCGGCATCATCATAGCCGGTGATCATAATCACCTTGACGTCTGGCAGCTGTGCCTTGATCTTGCGGGTCACCTGAAGCCCATTGATGGTAGGCAGATTGATATCCATCAAGATCACTTCTGGATTGACTTCGTAAGCCATTTCAATGGCAACTTCCCCATCGGCCGCTTCGCCAACCACCTTCATGCGGGAATCGGTTTCCAGGACATCACGTAGGCCCTGGCGAAAAACGGGATGGTCATCAACAATGAGTAATTCGGTTTGTTCTGTCACAATTTTTACCTCGCTTTGTATTTTTGTACCTGCGAACAATCTTTACTTTAGGTGCCTGAGGCACTTTTCAAACTGATTAACTAAACAGTATGGGTCGTTGATAGCTAGACGAAAGGTGGATGTTTGCTTAAATATAGGAGTAATTTCAGTATAACAAGTTTTAAACAAAACGGTACCAGGACTACGGTACTGCCAACTGGTAAACGGCCATATTGTTTAACCCTTGCTCTTGTGTAATTGCAAAATCTGTCGTGAAGCGCAGCAAAGTAGATGGATGATTTGCAATTTGGGTATAGGGCCATCCCGGCGCCGTTACCAGGTATTGGGCTTCGCTGTCTAAAATATAGTCGGCCATAGCCGCTTCATCATTTAGCAGCTGGATGATTTCTGGCGAAATAAGGCCGGCCAAATCCAGCAACGGCCGTTCCGCAAAATAGCCAATCGCCCCAATATCGTGGGAAGCAACCAGAGCCCCGGGCGGAGTGTTGTCTGCCAACCACTCCGCCACGGTGACCATTTCCCCTTCAACAATGGCGACATCCGTTGCAAAAGCTAAAGCCCCTTGCAACAGGAAAAACAGCCCAATGAATGTAAAAGACAGGCGCGCTACCTGTTGTCCTAGCCACAAGGTACGGGTACTTTCTGACGAATTATATAACAGTACTAGGACCCACCCGGCCAGCCCATAAATTACCCAAACGGGCATGATGGGCATGAGGTAACGGCCGTGTTGAAACGTCACCGGCAAGCGCCAGGCATAAAGGAAAACATGCCCCCCGGCCCAAAGCAGCGGCAGCAAATAAAACAGCCGTCGCTGTGCCCAATCAGCCTTGAGCGCCTGCCAGACGGCCACAATGAGGCCCGGCAGCAGCAGCAAATGCGGGCTGCTCATGCCGCGCCAGCCGGCCGCCGGACCGCCTAAGCTTAAATATAGCAGTTGGGCAACTCTCTCCATAAATGGCTGGGCCAGAGCGGCAGCGTACTCCACCTGCTTGGCGTATAAAGTGTTGGGCCAGATGGTGCCGCTGGTTAGGAAGTTGAAGAGAAAATAGGGAAGTAGGGGGAGAACGGCCGTTCCTACAAACAGCCCTCCCCGCCGTAATCGGCCAGCAGGAGAACCGGGTAGCAATAACAAACCGACCACCACCAACAGCAATAATCCCAGCCCATCAGGACGAATAAGGATAAGCAGCCCGGCAAAAAAGCCAAGACGCGCTACATTTTGCCAGGAGGGAGATTCACGCGCGGCCACTGCATACCAGGCAACTATCTGCAAGCCCATTGCGGCAAAAAAGAGCGTTTCCATGCCGCTGGCGGCCGCCCAGAGCAGCGGCCAGGTGAGCACCAACACGATACCGGCCAGCCAGTCGCGTTCGGCCTGTGCCAGCCACAGCGTCCGCCACAGTTTCATCCCGCTCCAGCCCAGCCAGACCAGGCACAAACCTCCTAACAAATTAGCCCAAAACAGATAGGGCAATCTCAGCAGGTAACCCACGGCCAGCAGCGATGTCCAAAGCGGGGCCGTCGAGCCGGCGCTGCTGACGCCGGGGGTGAATTCGAGACGGCCGTTTCGCGCCAAATTCCGCGCATACGTCTGGTGAATCCAGGCATCATCCAATGGAAAACCCAGCCCGTTACGCGCCGCCATGCCTAAAAAGAGCGCCAGGCCAATGCCCGCAGCAAGCATCACCCACAACCGTCGATTGCGTAACAATTTCATCGCCTACTCCACCCGTCTATAAATAACCTGTTCGTCAAATGCTGCCTCAAGCGCATAGTGAGCTGCCAATTCCGCCATAAACCAGTCTGGCGGCGCAGGTTCCCGCCGCTGATCGATGATGATGAGGTGAGTTTGTGGTTTGAAAACGCGCTGCGGCGGTCCGGAGGCAGCAATGTCAATCGGCCAGATCATATCAATAGGTGGCCGCCGATCCGTCAAATAATAGAGCTGAACATCCTCCGACCAATAATAAATCCTGGCGTCTGGCTCGGTTTGCGCAGCTACAAACTGTGCCAGGGCAGCCACACGAGTCAGGCGCGGACCAAAGCTGGGCCAACCCAGCGCCACAAATTCTTCCCGGGAGATAATGCCGGTTTCATAGCGAAGGTATTGTCGCCAATATGGGCCATTTTCCCAAGCGCTGATCCCCAGAGAGATGATGAGCAGCGTGCTGAATACGGCCGTTGCCCACACCTTCTTATTCGCCACTAGCAAATCCCGATACAGCCTGCGCAAAAACCATGCCGCCAAGATCGCCAGCGGCGGCACAATCAGTAAATAGTAATGGGCAAACAGCTCAAGGTTAATCCCCGCTTCCACAAACGAGAGCAGATACCAGAGCAGCAGCCAAAGCAGCGGCGAACGACGCAACGCTTTATTGCGCACAATCAGCAGGGCCGCCGCCAGGCTAAACATCAGCAAGGCTGCATTGTTGAGGCCCAGCCCAAAAAGCGGCAGCAGCGGATACAGCAGCCAGCGCAAAGCACCGGAAGCCACTTCAGGATTGAGAGAAGTCTCCGCACCATAGGCTTGCCCCAGGGTAAATACCAGCAGCAGCCGGTCCAACAGCCCCTGAGTGGCAAAGTACAGCACAACCGGCAAAAGCCCGCTCACAAAACCGGCGGCCAACCAACCACCTCGCGGCCAAACCCATTGCCAAAAGTTGATTTCATGACGCTTGCGATACCAGGTAACCAGCAACGCCAATCCAGCCACTGCCAATGGCGACAAATAAATGAGTTTGTAAAGAAAAGCACCTGCTGCCAGCAGCCCAACACCAACAAACTGCCAGGCCGGTTTTTGCTGCTTGAGCAGCACCACCAGCAGCCACACGGCCGTAATCCTGAAAAGGTTGGCAAACAGCTCCGTTTCGGCCGTTTGCCCCCACAGTTGCAGATGGGCGCTGAGAATAGCATAAAAAAGGGCGGCGAGAACGGCCGTTCCCCAATCCGCCGTCAATTCATAAGCCAGGCGATACAAAAAGTAGACCGTAGGCAGCGTCCATAGCAGCAGCAGGAACTGAATCGCCCAGGGAGTGTCGCCGAAGAGAGACATTGCCAAAGCATAAGTGTAGTAAATAGCCGGCAGGTGATGGCCGGTGTGGTGGCTGCCGTACAGCGTTTCGCCGGCCAAAATGAGCCGGGCATGGTACGCCCGCGCCCCGCCGTCGTTGTCGATGAGCATCTCCAGTGCAGGCAGACGCAGCACAACGGCGATGAGAAACACGCCGAGCAGCCAGAGCCATCGTTTATCCAGTCGCAAGCTCATGGTGTCAACTCGTAAAGCTGGTAGCCGTCGCGGGCAAATTGCAGCACAAAGCCGGGTTGGGCGCCCTGCTGCGCATACAAATCTGCCAACGGTAAGGGATGATCCACATCCAGCAGTAAGTGGGTGACGCCGTATCGGGCCGCCGCTTCCTGCAAAACGGGAATCGGCTCGTTGGGGATGCTGAGCGCAGGCAGGCCGGTGTGGTAATGAACACCTGGCGCATTGCCGGCCATGATAACGGCCGTTTCCGGCAATATCTCCCCCACTTCCATATAAACCTCAGCTTCCAGCCCGCTGTCCGCCCGCAAATAAAAAAGCGTAGCGCTAATGGCAAAAGCAACCACAATAAACAGCGCGGCAAAACGCGGTTTTGCTTTTTGCGGTTCCCAATGGGGCAGCTTCGCTGCCATCCAATCTACTGCATAACCCAAACCGGCCGTGGCCAACACCATCAGCCAGGGCCACAGCGCCACGGAGGAGTGCAGCAGCCCGCCCCGCCCGCCCGGCAGGGTGAAGATAAGGCTCATGCTGCCAAACAGCAGCAGGGTATACCAGGTCAAAGGCCGCAAATAAGGTTGTTTCCCCTCATCTCGCCACCATTTCAGCCAGCCCCATACAATCAACGGTGTTAAAAAGACCAACCCGCAGACGACAATGAAGGTGCCGCCGGCCAGCAGCAAGCCATCCAGCTTCGACTGCAAAATGTTGCCCCAGCCCCAATCCAGAAAATGCGCCAGATCGAAGGAACGGCCGTAAGCAAATAAATCATCATACGTGGTCAGGAAAATGGTTTGGGTGCCGCTGGTGGGTAACGGCCGTCCCCACACGCGCCAGTTGCACACAAACCAGGGGGTCATGACTAGCAGGTAACCCAAAATTAAATTAACCGCGGAGGACGCGGAGATTTTTAAGTTTTTACTCTGCGCTCTCCGCGTTCTCCGCGGTGAAAAAACGTTGTGGAACCAGACGAGTCCGCCGACCAGCAGCAGCAGCGCCCCATCCGCCCGCGTCAGGTGGGCCAGGCCGGCGGCGAGGCCGGCGAGGAACCACCACTTTTGGGCCGGTCGCACCTGGGCAAAGGCCAGGAAGAGCAGGCACAATCCACCCATCCAGGCAAAAGGTACAAAGGTGGACGGCTGGTTGAGGAAGCGGGTGTAAAAACCGCCGGACATGGTGAGCAGTACGGCCGTCCACACCTGCCACCGTTCGCCGAAAAATTGCAGACTGATCCAATAGGCCAGCAAAGGTAATAAACCCGCCAGCAGCCAAAACGGCAGCTGTGCTGCTCGGAAACCGTCCCCCAGACTGTACCCCACCGCCGCTAAATTGGAGGGCAATGGCATCCAGTAGCTGTGGCTGGGCGTGGGCAGTCCGGCCGGATTGTCCAGGTATTGCCAGATGACAAGTTCGGTGAAACCTTCACCCGCCGCCAGCCGCTGACCGTTGGTGGTGTAGTAGTAGGCGTCCATGTAGGTGGGTGTGGGCATCTGCACCGCCCAAACAGCCTGGAACAGCAGCCCCAGCAGGGCCAGCCACAGCCAATCGGTGCGCCGCCAGCTAGCATAGGATTGAGGAGAAGTTGATGACATAGGAACAGGTTATTTTTTCACGCAAAGACGCGAAGGCAGGAAAAAAAGAAAGAGTACAGGTTGCGTCAAAATTCTACTCATCATTTCGTACAAACACGCGGGCCAGATCGTCGTTGTACACTTCCTGCCAGTCGGCGCTCACTTGCAAGACAGTGGCCAGGGCCGAACTGCGGCGCAGCAGCACCAGCTCGACGTCCATTTCGTCCAGAGGCTGCTGCCAATCTTCACCTACGCGGATGGTTTGCAAATAATATTGGAAAAAATCATCGCCGTAGAGTTCGGTACGGCCGTCTATAAACACGGGGATCCGCCGCCAGATCAGGTAGCCGCCCCATTCGTACGTGTTGTAGATGCGCTTCTCTGCCAACCCTGCTTCCTCAATAAAATCCACCGCCGCCACGGGGAAGGTGCGCGCCAGCATGGCCTCGTTGCCCGCCAGCCGCGTTTGCAGCCAGACGGCACCCACCAACAGCATTAGCAGAAGCACCACGCCATTGAGAATCTGCAAAAGACGCGTCGGAGCCGTTTGGGGCGAGCCGCCGCTGGCCAATGGATAAAAGCGCGTCTGGCTGAGGCTGCTGAGCAAATGACGGGCAATAATCGGCGCAGCGGCCACGGCAAATAGCGGAATGTGCCGCGCCGAGAGCAGCCCACCCGCTGCCGGCCCGCCAAACAGCAGCAAATCTGTCCAGGTGATGGGTCGCCGCGAGTAAACCATGCTCACCACGCCCAGGGCCATCATCCCGCCAAAAAACCAGAAGTAAACAAGGTGAAAGTCAGGCGAATACCATTCGACGATGTTGCTCTGGATGGCATCGCTGCCCAGCGTGCCCAGCGGGAACAGTACCAGGTCAATGCCGCGCGGGTTTATCAAGGCTGCCAGCAGCGACACAACCGTGACCACAGCCAATCGGCCAATATGGGACCAGGGCAGCGTCGTTTCATCGGGCCGGGCGAGGCGGCGCTGGATGGCTTCGCCGACGGCGTAGGCGCCCAGCAGAGCCACGCCGGTGAGGTAGCCGGAGTGCATGTTGGCCCACACGGCCGTAATCAGCGGCAAAACCCACAATGCCCCGGATCGCCATCCCGCCAACCGCACGCCTTCCACCACATAAACAAACAGGGCCAAAAACAAGATGTTGATCATCTGCGGGCGCACGCCCAGCGGCAGCGCGGCGGTGAGGTAGGCGATGAGGGTGACAAAGGCAGCCAGGTACGGCCGTCCGGCACACCGTGCATACACCAGCATAAACGCCACAGCCACCACCCCGGCAAACAGCAGGCTCAACCCGGCCAGACCAGCCCATTCATACACCAGCCACATGCCTAGATCGGTCAGCCACTGCTGCACAATCCACACGTTTTGCGGCACGGTGTAGCTGAACAAATCAAATTGGGGAATGGCCCGCATCTGCCAGATCGCTTCGCCGGTGCGCAAATGCCACCACATGTCCGGGTCCAGCGTTTCGCGCACAGACATGACAAACAGGGCGATTGCCAGGAGGTAGGTGAAAAGGCGTCGAGTGGTTAGCATATTTGAGTTTGCAAGTATGCAAGTGTGCGAGTCTGCAAGTAGTTTTTACCTGCAAACCTGCTTACTTCCATACTTGCCACTATTTCACTGTCGCACAAAAATTTGGGCAATGTCATCTTCATAAGCCATCGTCCACTCAGGGCTGGCGGTGAGAACGGCCGTTAGCGGCGTCCCCCGCTCCATCAAGACGTACTCCACGTCGTGCGCGTCCAGCGGTTCCTGCCAGGTGGACTGCACTTCAAATGTTTCGCGGTAAAACAGCAGGAAGGGATCACCATACACATCGGCCCGGCCATCGACAAAAACGGGCACGCCGCGCCAGATGAGGTAGCCGCCCCAGTTGTAGCTGTTGTAGCCGCGCGCCTCGTTCAGCCCGGATGCTTCCAAATAATCCACCGCCGCCACCGGGTAACGGGCAGCAATCGCCGTCTCGTTATTGCTAATCTTGGTGATGGTCCAGAAGACGGCCGTTCCCACCGCCGCCAACAAAATAAACCAGTTCAACATTACAAACAGCCCAGACCCTAAGGGTTTGTCGTTCGGAACTTTTGCCGTCTTTGCGGCCAAACCCTTAGGGTCTAAGCCAACGCGTAACCAATGGCGCACGATGATGGGCGTGGCCACGATGGCAAACAGCGGAATGTGCCGCGCCGAAACCAATCCCGCCGCACCCGTGCCCCAAAAAAGCAGCAGTTCGGTAATCGTAACTCGCGCTTGCGCTGTGGCCGGTCTCCTGACCGTGCCACTTTCTGACACGGCGGGGTTGCCGGCCAGAACAGCATCACTCTTGTTAAAAATCCAGCCCAGCACGCCCAGCGCCAGCATCCCGGCAAAAGGCCAAAAGTAGGTTTGGTGAAAATCAGGGGAGAGCCATTCCTGAATGTACGCCTGCATCGCGCCGCTGCCCAGAGTGAGGAAGGGATAAATCCACAGCTCGACGCCGCTGGGATTCACAGCCGCAGCTAAAAAACTGGCAAAAGTAACGGCGAAAAGGTGTGTTACGGCCGTTTTCCCCAAAGTTCGCTCAGTCGGTGCCGCCAACCAGTGCTGGGCCACATCCCCCACGGCATACGTGCCCAGCAGGACGATGCCCAGCAGGTAGCCGCTGTGCAAATTGGCCCAGAGCAGCGTCAGCAGAGGCAGCCACCAGAGTACCCGCCAGCCCCATTGGCCATCCTTCACCCGCTCAACGATGAGAACGAAGACGGCCGTTAGCAGCAAATTAAATATCTGCGGCCGTGCGCCCCAAACGATGGCAGAAGTGATAGCGGCTAACAGAACAATGAAGGCGGCGAGATACGGCCGTCCGGCACAAGCCAGGTACAGCAGCCAGTACGTCAGGGCAGTGAGCGCGGCAAAAAAGAGGATGAGTCCCGGCAGTCCCCCCACCAGGTAAACCAGCCACATGATCAGCTGGGAGAGCCATTCATGCGTCACCCAGGCATTTTGCGGTACGGTGAAGGAAAACACGTCCTGCGCCGGGATGCCATTTTGCAAAATATATTCCCCCGTGCGCAGGTGCCACCACATGTCAGGGTCCAGCGTCTCGCGCACGGCCATCGTAAAGAGGGCAATGGCAAACAGGGCGACAAATAAACGTTCAGTGGTGAGGGAAGCAAAAAATTTCACAATTAGTTGGCCGGTCCGATGAAATAAGGTTCGCCGACGCCCCGATTCTCGTCAGGTCGCGCGGTCACTTGAAACTGCTGCCGCAGCAGGTCCAGAATCTTGTCGCGGTTGGCCTCTGTATTTTCGTAAGAAAGCTCACTTATGTAAACTGAATTATTTTCCAGATCAGGCAGCCACGCCTGAGGCTGTTCCAGGAGTTCGCTTTGCGCCGCGACGTAAATGAGGGCGTCGTCGGGCAGTTGGAAAAATATGCGGGGCAAGATGCCCTGATATGTGCTATCTACCACAAATTTTTCAAGACCATCTGAGTAAACGACCTCATTCCAGGCGGGTTGATTGACGGCCGTTGCCTGCTGCCAAACCAGATAAAAGCTAGAAAGAAGAACGGCCGTTCCCAACAAAACAGTCGCGCGCTTTCTTGTACTCTCACCAACCAGGCGCAGCAAAAGGATCGCCAGGAAAGGGTAGAAAGGCCAGACGGCACTCATATGCCTTTCTGTCATGGCATGAATGGGGCTCACATACGTCAGGTACAAAAGGATGGAAAGCCCGGCCAGGCAAACAAAAAACAGGGCGACTTCATAGCCTTCAAAATTATGGGTGCGGATAGTTACCTTAATCCGTTCGGGATTCCTTGCCAAAACCATGCCAACCCAAATGATAGAGGCCAGGATGACACAAAAAAGCGCCGCTTGCAGGATGCCGGACACCGTCCAATATCCGGTGAATGTCCTGCCCACCAAATAGACGCGCTGAACAAATTCCAGCGAGCCGCCAAGAAACTCGGCTTCCAGAGCCTGCCTCCTGCTTAGCTCCTGCACGGATCGAAAAAATCCTGGATGCAGAATGAAGAAGAGAATGTAGCCGGTGGCGACGGCGGTTCCCACAAAAAGCACACGTCTAAAATCATGCCGCACCAGTTTAAACACAAAAACCAATCCGGCCACAAGCACCACCAGCGCAAAATGGTAATGGGTCAGCGCTCCCGCCGCTGTTGTAATCGCCAAAAGAAGCCAGCCGCTCCACTTTGGGCGAGTAGCCTTGTCGGTAAGAATTACCATCAGCCAGACAAAAAAGATGGCGCAAATCCCAAACAAGGTATACTGCCTGGCTTCCAGCACCATCGTTAAGCTGGCCGGACTAACTAACCAGATAAAAACGACGGCCAGCGCCTCAAAATGATTCTTTAACGTATGGCGAGCCAGGCCAAACAAGCCCAGCGCCCCCGCTGCCTGAAAAACCATGTTCAGCGTAGGGCCCGTCCAGGCATGAACGCCAAAAAGCCACGTCCAAACGTGCAATGTCCAAAAATAGAGGGGGGGATGGATGTCGCTCTCGGCTAAATCAATACCAATTTGCCGGAAGGTAAATGGCTCATCAATGGCAAACCAGCTTTTCCATTCAGCGACAGGCACCCAATGGTTGGCCGGGGATTCATTGCTTTGCAATAGGCGCTCAAACTCGCCCTGCTTGCCCACGGCCGCAAGATATGAGATTGTCTCATCATGGGTGATGCTGGTTTTTGCGGCGGCCATCATGCCTTGCATCAGAGCCGACGTCAGGAGGATTAGCAAAAGAACTGCATAAGGCCGTTTCACCATTAACAATTAACCATTCACAATTCACAATTAATTCGGCCGTCTGGCATACACCGTAAATAAATCGCCAAAATTAAGCGGCACGGCCAGGTGCCCCAATCGCAAACCGCTCACTGCCCAATTGGCCAACCGGCCCAGCGGGCGGCTCAACGCCGTCACCCGGCTGACGAGATAATTCAAGCGCAAATAGCGTCCTTCGGCCCCGGACCAGACCAGCTCGAATCCGTTTTGCTTCAGCATTTGTCCCAATGTTTTTTGGCTGAAGTAATGGATATGCATATCCATCAGCCAGGGCCAGCGCGCGCCCATGAGTTTAGCCATCAGGCTGTCGATGTCCATGGTGTGTACCACCAGCCAGCCACCGGGAGCCAGCAGCTCATATGCTTTGCCAATCTCGCCCGATGGGTCAGCAACGTGCTCGATCACGTCCCACATCGTAACCACGTCAAACTTTTTGCCTGCCAGCTCTGGCGCATCTTGCGTACCGTGAATGACGTTAAGTCCCTGCCGTTGGGCCACGCTGGCGGCCCATTCAGATGGCTCCACGCCCCACGCCTGCCAGCCCGCCTGGCAGGCGGTCTCTACAAACACACCAATGTAAGCACCAACGTCTAGCAGGGAACGGCCGTTGGCCTGCCCCACCCGTTTTTCCATGGCGCGCAGATGTTTTTGGAAGGTGAGTTCACGTCCGGCCCGTTCTTGCACGTAGGTTTCATCGGTGACGGCCGTATACGCCTGCAAAATCTCATCGCCGGCCCAGCGTGGGTTGGCGTACACATAGCCACACTGCCGGCACTGCACAATTTGGGCATGATGTCCATAACCCGGATTGGTACAGGAAAATGCATCAACTTTGATTTTTTCTTGCGGATTCATCGTGGCCGGAAAACGAACGGTATAATCATCCGCGCCACACAAATTGCATTGAACGTCAATCATGATGAAGAAATGGGCACTTCTGGTCTTCGCGGCTCGCCACCCCGCAAGCGCCGAAACGCCAGGCGCAGGAGCGTATACTGCGCTTTAATCACTTCATTGCGCGAAATTTTCGTCTGGCCTTTGCGCCGATCCTCAAAAATAATCGGAACTTCGCCAACCTGCCAGCCACGTCGTTGACATAAAAAGAGCATCTCGACCAAAAACGAATAGCCGCTGGAAAAAATGCGGTTGAGCGGAATAGATTCCAACACTTCGCGACGGTATAAGCGAAAACCGGCCGTGGCATCCCGAGCCTGCAAACCCAGCAAAGTTCGCGCCACAAAATTGGCCCCCTTGCTGAGCAAAACCCGTTTCCAGGTGCAGTTTTTCTGCCCGCCACCGGGCACATAACGCGAGCCAATCACCACGTGCTTTTGCTTGCTGAGGGCAATCATGTCCGGAATGTAGCCTGGATTGTGAGAGAAATCGGCATCCATCGTCATGATGCGTTTGGCCCCAATGGCCAACGCTTTCTTGAAGCCGGCAATGTAGGCCGTACCCAAACCCATCTTCCCAGGACGATGCACCACCAAAACACGGCCTGGATGCTGGGTGGCCCATTCATCGGCCAGTTGGCCAGTGCCGTCCGGGGAATTGTCATCGACTACAATGACGCCAACAGCCACTGGCAACTCAAGCAGTTGCGAGATAAGATCGTCCAGATTATCAGCTTCATTATAAGTTGGTACAATTACAAAACTATCGGTCATAATATTAAGCCTTTTTTGAGAGGTTTTCCTCAAAACTGGCTGATTGTAGCGGTTCCTCTACGGTCAAACAACTATTGTGGTTTAATAATCTATCCTAATTTCTGTCAGGAGTGCGCATGACAACCCATTATAAAGCAGTATTTTTTGATCTGGATGGTACTTTACGCATCCCAACCCCTTCCCCTACTGAAGCTTTCATCCAATTTGCCCGTTCACAAAAAATCTCCGTTGATGAAACATCTGCCCGGCGCGTAAAAATCTGGGCCCATCGCTATTGGGGGCAAGACACGTTTTTGGTTGAGGAGATGCGACGCCTGGGAGAAGACGCATTTTGGATCAACTATTCTCGTCAGCTACTAGAGACGGTGCAGGTGCAGGAAGAGCTACAGGAGCGGGCCGTGCTTGTGCGTGAATGGTTTGGTTCCGAGTATGCACCAGTTGTTCAGGTTGCACCGGGAACGGTTGAACTGTTAGCAAACCTGAAAGAAGCCGGTTTCATTTTGGGGGTTATCTCCAACCGCACCAATCCGTTTCAGGAAGTGCTGGAGGAGTTAGAGATTGCCGAATGGTTTGATATGACGCTGGCAGCAGGTGAGATTGGCTGCTGGAAACCAGACACAGGTATCTTTGAACATGCTCGGTCCCAGTTTGAAGATTTGTCGGCTGCTGAATGCATTTATGTGGGGGATAATTATTTTGCAGACGCGGTAGGGGCCAGTGAAGCCGGGATGACACCGCTAATTTTTGATCCAGATGACCTTTATGGCGATAGGGGATATCCGTGCATTCGTGAATTGGGGGAGATTACGGCCGTTCTCCAGAACACCGTCAGTGTCAGCTAATTTCTACTCATCCGGTTTGCTCTCTTCATCAAAATCAACCAGCCCACGCTGCAATGCTTCATCCAATGAAATGCCGGTGCTGCTGCCCGCTTCATCGTTGGTCAGTGCCGTATCCCAAAAGGCGTCTACATCGGCCGTTTCATCCACCGGGCCACTGCCCCCGGAAAGCAAATCCATCAGTTCGTCGGGGGCAATATCAAGATAATCGGCCGGAGGCGTTTCACTTTCGTGTTCTGTTTCTTCAGGTTCAGAAAGTGGGTTGGGCTGTGGCGGGCGGGGTACGGCCGTTGCCACCGGCGTATCCATTTCTTTTACAATCTGTGCTTTCACCTTTTCTACCTGGGCTGGGCTGGGGACCGTCTCTAACGAAGGCAGCAGCCCCCGTAAATCCTTGATGGCCCGCTGGGTAAACACCCAAATCGTGCCAATGCGCCCCCGACGCGATGCCATGTCAAAGAAGAGCGTCAAAAAGTGGCCGCGACCCACATTGGCACAATAAAACTCAAAATCATCGCCCATATGGTATTGCAGGGTAAACGGCTCGGCTGCGCCCAACTCATCCCCCAGCAAAAAGCTGTGGCTCAAATTATCGGCCACGATGCCCATCAATTTTTTCAAATCAAACTGCCGCCCGTCGCCGGCAGAAAACAAAATTTCGCCAACGGCCGTTGTCAAAGTCAAATGCATGGCACCCGTATCCACCCGCAATGAATCCAAGCGGCGCTGTAAATCATCAGAAACGGCCGTTGTCTTGGGGGCAGGCGTTACCAATTTAGCTGGCGGAACAGCGACCGATTCGCCATGAAGTGCGGTGTGAACGGCCGTTAATACACTGTCTGTATCCAAAGGCTTTTGAAAATACCGGTATACGCCCAGATCGGCCGCTTCTTTCTTACCCTGGCTGGAAGAATAAGCCGTAATCATAATCACCGGCACATCACGGCCAAGCGCCTTCACCCGACGCACCAGATCAAACCCGCTCATTCCTGGCAGCCGCACATCGGTAATCAGCAAATCAAACTGGGCTCGCCGCAGCTCCAGCAGCCCTTCCTCAGCTGAGGGAACCGCCAATACCTCACAGTCCTGGTTAGAAAGTTCCAACATGGAGCGCAAAAACTCCAGCATCTCAAAATGGTCATCAACAACTAAAATCTGTTTTGCATCCGCCATAATTAATTCCGTTTATCAAATTCACTTTCGACCATTATAGAGTCTGGCAACACAATAAGACAACATGAAAAAAGGCCTGCTTTTACAGACCTTTCAAAAAATTACACAAAGTTTGCGCAAAACAATCCTGAGAAATTAATACTCAACAACGTGAGCATCATCTGGCAAATTCTCACGGGTCAATTTGCTGGCGCCCTTCTCGCCGGTTTCCAGCAGCCAGCAAGCGGCATAATGTTCATCCCCATAATCTTTGAAGGGTGGCTCTTCCTCCGAGCATTTGTCAAAAGCCAACGGGCAGCGTGTATGGAAGCGACAGCCGGCTGGTGGATTCAACGGGCTTGGCACGTCTCCTTCCAAAATAACCCGCTGTCGTTTCAAAGTCGGGTCAGGAATCGGAATAGCCGACATCAACGCTTGCGTATAAGGATGCAACGGATCGCGGTACAAATCGTCCCGTTTCGCCATCTCCACCATCTTGCCCAAATACATCACGCCGACGCGGTCACTAAAATGCTCAACCACGCTCAAATTATGGGCAATAAACAGATACGTCAAACCAAAATCTTTCTGCAGCTCTCGCAAAATGTTCAACACTTGTGCCTGAATTGAAACGTCCAGAGCAGAAACCGGTTCATCACAAACAATGAACTGCGGCCGTAAGGCCAGCGCCCGGGCAATGCCAATCCGCTGCCGCTGACCACCAGAAAATTCATGTGGATAGCGGCGTGCATGGTCGGCTCGCATACCAACCCGCGTCAGCATCTCCACAACAATGTCGTACCGTTCTTGCGAGCTCTTATCCGTATGAATGCGCAAACCTTCCGCAATACTTTCACCAATCGGCATGCGGGGGTCCAGGGACGAATAAGGGTCCTGAAAAATAATCTGAATATTGCGACGCATCTTTTTCAGGTCACTGGCATTCAACTCAAAAAGGTCCTGCCCATCAAAGATAACGCTGCCTGACGTCGCCGGAATCAGGCGCAAGATTGTGCGTCCAACCGTCGTCTTGCCACATCCAGATTCACCAACCAGACCAAATGTCTCACCTTCATAGATGAAAAATGAAACATCATCAACTGCCTTCACCCATGCCTTTACTCGCTGCAATAAGCCGGCTCGAACAGGAAAGTATTTAACAACGTTTTTGACCTCAACCAAAACGCGTTTGTTTTTAGATGCCTTGGCACTTCGGTCTACTTTTGCGACTTGTTCAACCATCTTACTCCACTCCTTCTTCGTACAGCCAGCAGCGCACCTTACGATTGGGGGCTATTCTTCTGAGTTCTGGCTCTTCATCAGTGCAAATTTCCAGCTCATTTTCCACCCTGGGCAGGCAGCGCGGTGCAAATTTACAGCCCTCTGGCAAGTTAATGAGATTCGGAACTGATCCAGGAATTGTGACAAGGTCCTTTTCAGCCTGTCCCAAAACAGGAGTAGAGCCAATGAGAGCGGCCGTATACGGATGTTTAGGCGATTCAAAAAGCTCAACAACAGGCGCCTCTTCAACAATACGGCCCGCGTACATGACCACCACGCGATCACACATTTCTGCCACAACGCCCAAATCATGGGTAATCAAAATTATGGATGTTTCCATCTTGGAGCGCAGATTGCGCATCAGATCAAGAATCTGCGCCTGAATCGTTACATCCAATGCCGTTGTTGGCTCATCGGCAATCAGCAATTCTGGCACACAAGCCAGCGCCATAGCAATCATCACACGCTGAGCCATACCGCCAGACATCTCATGAGGGAACGAATTTACCCGTGATTCCGGCTCCGGAATACCTACCATGCTTAACAGCTCAACAGCCCGCTTCTGCCCGGCCTCTTTACCTAAATCCTGATGGATGAACAAAACTTCAGACAGTTGGTCCCCTACCTTAAAAACAGGGTTTAAACAGCTTTGCGGCTGCTGAAAGATCATCGAAATTCGATTACCCCGAATTTTGACCATTTTCGATTCTGGCAGCTGCAAAAGGTCTTCATTATCAAAAATAATCTGTCCTTCAACAATTTTGCCAGGCTGCCCGACAAGCCGCATGATAGATAGAGAAGTCACGCTCTTACCACAACCAGACTCCCCTACTATACCTAAAACTTCGCCTCGCCTAACGTGAATATCAATACCATCTACGGCCCGCACAACGCCAGACTCAGTAAAAAATTGAGTCTTGAGACCTTTTACTTCAAGAATGTTTTCTTTGCTATTATTCTCCACTTTCTATGCCTCTTCCCTATGGATGGATTGCCTTACAGTTTAAGTCTGGGGTCGAGGGCATCACGCAAACCGTCCCCCAGATAATTCACCG
>CALBTC010000366.1 GCA_937967805.1 uncultured Anaerolineaceae bacterium | reverse complement strand
GGCGACAGCGCAATGATTGATAAAAAGGGAAATTCCATAAATTCTCTTCCCGCTTAAAGGAGTGTAATTGGGCAATTGGGTAATTGAGTAATTAATTGCCCAATTACTTAATTACCCAATTACTAAAATAGTTTTGTAATCGTGTCGTTGATAAAGACTAAAATCCACTGCGGCCAGATACCCAGGCTGAGCATCAGGGCCATCAGCGGCCAGATCACCAAATGTTCGCGCAGGGTCATGTCCGGAAGCCTGGCCCATTCTTGCTTGATGGGACCATGCAATGTTTCGCCAATGCCTTTTAGGATGTAAGCGCCGGTCATGAGCAGCCCCAGCATAGAGATGGCTAACTGCACCGCGAAGAAGTTCCAACTGCCGCGCACGATCATGAATTCGCTGACAAAACCGTTCAGGCCGGGCAGGCCCAACGAGGCCATGCTGGTAAAGATGAGAATGGTGCCAAACACAGGCATGATTGACCAGATGCCGCCATACTGCTTGAGATCGCGTGTATGCGCCCGGTCATAAATAACGCCGACCAGGAAGAACATGCCCGCCGCAGACAGCCCATGATTCACCATCTGGAAGACGGCGCCGCTGGTGGCCATGATGGCGTCGGTCGTGGGGCCGAGTTCTGCGAAGGAACGGCCGTAAGCAAAAGCCATCACCGCAATGCCCAGCACCACAAACCCCATATGGTTAATCGAGGAGTAAGCCACCAATCGTTTGAAGTCCCATTGGCCAAAAGCGGCAAAGCCACCCAACACAATGCTAATTGCGCCAAGCCAGGCCAGGACAACGGCCGTTTGGTTGGCCTGCTGCGGAAAAAGCGGAATCACCAACCGGATAAAGCCATAAGCCCCCAGCTTCAGCAAGACACCGGCCAAAATCATCGAGCCGGCCGTAGGTGCCTGCGTGTGGGCATCCGGCAGCCAGGTGTGGAATGGCCAGATGGGCACTTTGATGGCAAAGGCGATAAAGAACGCCCAGTAAGCAATGGTTTTCACCAACCCCACGTCCAGCCCGGTGCCGGCCAGCGTGCCGCTGGTGGTGTTCACCCAGGTGTCCATCAGCGTGGGAATGTCAAACGTCCCCATCGACAAGCCAATCACCTGAATCGAAAGCAGCAAACCCAAACTGCCGGCCATCGTATAAATAAAGAATTTAAACGAGGCGTAATCCCGGTCCTTGCCACCCCACAGCTTGATGAGGAAATACATGGGCACCAGGCCAAACTCCCAGAAAACAAAGAAGATCATCAGGTCCAGCGCGGCAAACAGGCCCAGCATGGCCGTTTCCATGATGAGGAACAGCACCATGTACATCCGCACCTTCTCTTCGATGCTAAAGGAGGCCAGAATGGCCAGCGGCGTCAAAATGACCGTCAAGAAGAAAAGCGGCAGGCTGATGCCGTCTATGCCGATGTGATAACTGGCCCCAATTGCCGGGAACCATTCGGCCATTACTTCAAACTGGATGTCGGCGGCGGCCCGATCATAGTTAAACCACATGATGAGCACCAGCACGATGGGCACCAGGCTCAGCACAAAGGCCAGGCGGCGAATCAGGTTCTTTTCATCCTCAGGCAGCAGGAAAATGAGTAATGCTGCCAACGTGGGAAAGAAGATGATTAAATTCAGCAGGTTATCTAGAATAAAATCCATGTGAGATACCTAATAATGTTTAGATTCTGGCGGCACGGTCAGTAAACCGGCCGCAGCACCTGTATAGTTATAGGGTTTATTGGAACCAGCTCATGATTTGTTCCGACCAGCCAAAGTTGATCAAGAAGATAATCATAAAGGCCAGGGCCGCGGCAATGAGGCCGGAAACCAGTACGTATTCCTGTACTTTACCGGTTTGCAACTGCCGCACTTCTTTGGTCATGGCCAGGAATTGATCTTTCACCCAATCGACGCCGCCACTGATGACTACCAGCTCAAAGCGGCGGGCATATTCGCCAATGCCGTAAAAGACGCGGGCCACCAGGTGCAAAATGCCGTCGATGATGCCTTTGTCCATCACCTCAAACACCACCACCTCGGAGAAGTAAACCGTAGGACGGATGAAGACGAGTTGATACAGCTCATCCCAATACCATTTATTTTGCAGGAAGGTGTGCAGGGGACCAAGCGGCCGTATCAACGGGTCTTGTTGCTCTTTTTCTAGCGGTTTACGGCCGTAAACCAAATACCCGACCACAAGTCCACCCACAGCCACAGTGACCGAAACAATCAGCGGCACCCAGCTCCACGGCAGCGCCTCAATTTTGTGTGCTACCAAATCCAAATCATAAAGTCCGGCAATCTGCTCATCAATTGTTGCGCCGACAAAATGTTTAAAGGTGTTGACAAACACAGTGTACTTTTCTGTACCCAAAAAATTGTCGGGGATTCCAAACCAGCCGGCTGCGACTGCAAAAATAGAGAGTATGACGAGAGGAAAGGTCATAAAGCCATTGCTCTCATGGGCATGCTCCGCCAGCGGCGTGCGCGGCTTGCCCAGAAACGTCATGCTAATCTGGCGCATCGTGTAGAACGCCGTTAAAAATGCGGCTACAGCCAGCATGATCAGCACAATCAGGCCAATCACCTTGCCGTCATTATTCCAAACAAACCAGGCGTCTGCGAAAATTTCATCCTTAGACCAAAAGCCGGCAGTTATCAGCGGCAAACCAGAAAGCGACATGCCGCCGATCAGAAACGTCCAAAAAGTGATGGGCATCTTTTTACGCAAACCACCCATGTAGCGCATATCCTGCGGGTCCGTATGGTGGTCATGCACGTGCTCTGCCCCATGCTCCATGCCGTGAATCACCGAGCCAGACGCCAGGAAAAGCAGCGCCTTGAAAAATGCATGGGTAATGAGGTGGAATGCGGCGGCAATGTACGCGCCAATGCCAATCGCTGCCACCATAAAGCCAAGCTGCGAAATGGTGGAATAGGCCAGCACGCCCTTGACGTCATTTTGAGCCACGGCAATCGTTGCCGCCATCAACGCCGTAAACGCGCCGATTCCAGCAATCACCCAGCCAACCCCAGTGCCCTCAATAGCCACAGAAATTAGGGGGAAAATGCGCACAATAAGGTAGACGCCGGCAGAAACCATGGCCGCGGCGTGAATGGTGGCGCTAACGGGCGTTGGGCCTTCCATAGCGTCCGGCAGCCAGACGTGCAGGGGGAACTGAGCCGATTTACCCACCGTGCCGGCAAAAATGAGCAAGGTCATGATGCCCAGCCCGCTTAGACCAACCTTTGCCGACGTTGCGGCCATTGCTAAACTTTCGGTGCTGAGCGCCTCGCTAAAGTTCAACGTACCAAAAACCCTGTAAAAGTAAACGATGCCCAACAGCATGATCACATCGGCTACGCGGGTGGTCATAAACGCTTTGATCGCTGCCCGGCGCGGGGAGATATGGGGAATATCTCCCGGCTTCAGGTGATAGTCACGCGCATACCAGAAGCCGATGAGCGAGTAAGAGCAGAAGCCCATAATTTCCCAGCCGATGAAGAGCAGCAGCAGGTTGTCTGACACGACCAACAGCAGCATCGCCCCGGCAAACAAACTCATTAGGGCGAAGAAGCGGGAGAACAGCGGCTCTTCCTTGCCGTGATTGGGCGTGCCCAGCACCGTGCCGCGTGGCTTGCCATAATTGTGGTAACCGACACTGTAGATGAAGATCATGAAGACAGCCAGCGGCACCATAATGAGCATAACGGCCGTAAACGGATCCACCGAAACGCCTAGTTCCAGCCAGGTGCCATTGGCAAAATCGCCAATAGGCAACCAATCAACTGTGTCAGCAATTTGCACCGGATGCTCAAGCAGCTCATGAGGATGACTGATGTCGTCACTCAGGTATGTGCCAATCAAGTCAAAAGCCACAAACCAGCTTAATACCAGCGCGCCAATGACACCGGCCCAGGCCAGCATCCAGCTCAAGGTACGATTATTCCTGGTAAACAACACAATCAAGAAAAACACGAGCAGGGGACCAGCCGGAATCAGCCAGGTTAAAGTTTGTAATGTTTCTTGTGACATAAGGCGAAACTCTTCCCGTTGTTTCGGCAAGCGGTAGTCGGTATTCGGTAATCGGTAAAAACTTAACAAAATTACCGATCACGGTTTACCGTTCACCGATTACCGTCCTTAGTTCTTTAATAGATCCAACTCTTCCGCAATAACTGAATCTCGGCGGCGGTAAATAGAGATGATTAGGGCCAGGCCAACGGCCGCTTCCGCCGCAGCCACAGTCAGCACAAAAATAGCCCAGGCCCAACCAATCGGTGGTGCATCTGGGTTGAGCACCGAGCCGTAACGCCAAAACGCCACCAAATTAATGTTGACGGCGTTTAACATCAATTCCACCGACATCAAAATGGCAACCGCATTGCGCCGGGCCACAACGCCGTACAAACCGATACAAAACAAAAGGGCAGCAACAATAAGGTACCAGGATAAAGGAATCATGCTTCATCCTCCGCAGCTTCAGTGGGCCAGGCAATGTAAATGGAGCCTATCAGCGCCGCCAGCAGCAAAACGGAAGCCATGATAAACGGAATGACGTAGCCGCCCGCGCTGACAAACGCTTCGCCCAGCGCAACCACGGCACCCTGCAAAACAGAATCAGGCACATCGGGACGGCCGCTTACAGCTTCCACCCCCCACCAGCGGGTAATGACGGCAGTTAGGAGGGCAAAGGTGGCAACGGCCGTAAACAACCCCAACCCACTCTGCGAATTAAACGGTGCTTCCCGCGCCTGCATCATCCGCCGCGTCAACATGATGGCAAAGATGATTAAAATCGAAATCGCCCCGATGTACACCAGCAGCTGAGCCGCCGCCAAAAAACCGGCGTCCAGCAAAATGTACAGCCCGGCCACGCCAAAAAACGAAGCCATCATCGCCAGGGCGGCATGAAACAGATTGCGGTTGGTTACCACAATAAGCCCTGTTCCCAATGTCAGTAAACTGACCAGAATAAAAACTACTTGCTCAAGAGTCACAAGCCTACTCCTGTTTGTAAAAGCTCGTTAATGGGCCGGCACCGGTTCATGAGAATCATGCTCTGGCTCTGTTTCGGCTGCCGTGAAGGGTGCCCCTTCATCCTCGGTAAATGCCAAAACAGACCTGTTGCCCGTTTGCTGCTGCCGCTGCCGCCGCGCTACACGGCGCATTACTTCCAACCCGGCAAAGCCAATCACAACGTTGCTGGCAAAATGAATGCCGGCTCGGCCCGCCTCGCCAACACCCGGTAGATAGTCCACAATCAGGCGATCCAACAAAGCAACCGACAGCAACAGAACCAAAGTCAAGGGCACCATGAACTTCCAGTTAAAGTTCAACAATTGATCAATGCGGAAACGCGGCAGCGTGCCCCGTATCCACATGAAGAGGAAGAAGATAACCGCCGACTTAAGCAGCAAAAAGAGAAGCCCCAGGCCGCGACCGATGGCAAAACCGTTGGCCAGCACCAGATCTTCCAGACCAAAGAACTGGTAACCGCCCAGAAAAACCGTAGAAAACAGGGCGCACATAAACATGATGGCCATATATTCACCGGCCATAAATAGACCAAACACCATACCGGAATATTCGGTATGAAAACCGGCTACAATTTCAGATTCCGCTTCTAACAGGTCAAAGGGAGAACGCCCCGTTTCTGCTAGAGACGAGACAAAAAAGATAAGGGCCGAGATGGGGGCAAAGACAATAAAGGGGATTGTTTGGGCTTCGACCAAATCCACAGTGGAGAGAGAGCGGGCCAAAATGATAGGCACCAGCAAAGAGAGAATCATGGGCACTTCATAACTAACCAGCTGGGCCACGGCCCGAAATGCGCCCAACAACGCATATTTATTGTTTGAGCCCCAACCGGCCAGCAAAATAGCCACAACCGAAACAGAGCTTATAGCCAAAACATAAAACAGGCCCACGTTCAGATCGACCCCAATCACACCAGGGGCAAACGGTAAAACAGCAAATAAAAGTGCAGAAGTCACAACGGCCAAACCAGGTGCCAGGAAGTAAGCAATCTTATCGGCCCCGGCCGGCACAAGAAGCTCCTTGGTCATCATCTTAACCACATCGGCAACCATTTGCAGCAGGCCATATTTGCCGCCTACCCGGTTGGGGCCAATGCGGTCTTGCATTCGGGCCAACACCTTGCGCTCTACCCAGCCAACCACAAAAACGGCCAGCAAAGGACCGGTAGCCACTAGCAAGATGCCAATAATATCTAGGACGACGCTTACCCAGGGAGCATCACCCCAAACGCCGGCTAAATATTCTCCGGCAGTGAAATCAAAAATACTTGATAAAAACTCAAGAAGGTCAAAACTCATTGTTTACTCCCCTTAAACCCATTCCAAAACGCCACGACCCCAGGCATAGGCCAGGCCATCTGCCAGGAGGATGATGAACAAAATGGCGGCCCCCACGGCAAACAGACCTAAACGGTCGTAGGCGGCAGCAATGGGAAAAAGAAAGACGGCTTCGATATCAAAAATGACAAAAACAAGGGCGTAAATGTAGTATTGGACCTTAAACTGTACCCAGGCATCGCCTACCGTTTCTACTCCACATTCATAGGTTTGCTGCTTAATCGGGTTTGGTTTTTGTGGGCCAAGAAGGCGGTTAATGATGATTGGTGCCGCCGGGAATATGGGAGCCAGCAGCACAAACAAGACGATAAATTGCCATTCACTTTGCACAGGTGTCCTTCCTCCACTCGATAAGATGGGATGTAAAGGGATTCGTTTACAGCCGATAATAAAAACCCGACAGAACAGCGCCGCTGAACCGTTTGACACCGTCTGTGGGTTCCTGTTGAAGTTATCTTTTAATGTTCACAAACTGTTTGTGAAATAGTTCCCATTTACCATCTCTGTTATAACACATGCAGATAACAAGGGCAAAGTTAGCTATCAATTTTAGAACATATTCCACAACGGTATGTCAACTCTGGAAAAGGGTTCTTTTTCGGGCGAAAATCATGGGAATAATATTTGATTTTTCGTCGCTAAACAGGTGCTTCATACACCGAATAACTGCAAATGGTTACAGCTATATAAAATTCTAACAGAAATGGGGCGCGGAGCAACGATTCGAAAAGCAAGGGCCATATTAGTACTATTCACACCTTTTTTGCCTTTATCTTACGGCCGTCTTCAGTTATACTTTCTGCAATTCTGACAAAGAGAAAGAATAAACATCTGACCAAACAAGAAAGAAACTACCTATGATAGACTCCCCAATTGAATCGCAAAAAATCATTGCCGTGGATGATAATGCCTTCACCTTACGCATTGTGCAGCATACGCTGGAACAGGCGGGCTACGAGGTGATGACGGCCGCTTCTGGGCAAGATGCGCTCAAGCTTATCAATCGGTATGGCATGCCCCACCTGGCTATTGTGGACCTGCATATGCCCATCATGAGCGGCTTTGAGTTTTGTCACGCAGTGCGGGAATTTAGCGATATGCCGATTATTATGCTAACGGCCGTTAACACCGAAGAAACCATCATCGAGGGATTGGAACAGTACGCCGAAGATTACATCGTCAAGCCGTTTAACCCGGAAGAGCTCAAAGCTCGGGTAGGCCGCGTTTTGCGCCGCATGGGTGACTACAGCTACACGCTTGAATCCACCACCCGCATTGATGACCGGCTCATGGTGAACTTTCCTAATCGGGAAGCCTTAGTGGATGGAGACTCCGTTTCGCTCACCCCCACAGAAACGAAGCTGCTGTACATTTTAGTACGCAATGCGGGTCGCATCGTGACCACAGATTTTTTGCTCAATCGCATCTGGCCCATGGAAGAAGCCCAGGAAGACCGGCTCCACGTACACGTCCACCGGCTGCGGCGCAAAATCGAAGTGAATCCCAACGAGCCAACTTATATTGTGGCGGAACGTGGCACCGGGTATCGATTTACGGCCGTAACCGAATCATCTTAGTAAATTCCTACCACCAGATGTAACTTAATCCAGCAGTTCGGCGGCCAGTTCTGCCGGTAAAGGCATGTTGCTGGTTTCCATTAGCTCAAACAGGTGAGCAATGCGCTCGGCTAAAAATTGTTGCAGCACCAGCCGGTTTTCCAGGCCACACTTATTTAAAATCCCTCGGGCTTCCCTGGCCGTCTGTAACAAATGGTAGATGCAGTAACTCACAGCGCCACATTGCAGCAATATCTGCTGCGCCTCTTCCAATGCTGCCAAATCATCAATCTGCGGCAGTAGTTGTTCAAACCGAACTTTGTCTGAATGGGTCGCCAAACGCGCATACAAAATGGCTAAGTTTCCCGTTCCGCGCTGCCAGTCGGGCGAGGCAGGCGTCTGGTATACATCTGCCAGATCGTCGCTGATTTGAATGATTTTGCCAATCAGGCGGCCAAACTGGCGTAGTTGGGCCGCAAGTTCTGCACCGGCACCACTTGCCAGCGCGCCCAGGTAAAAACCGGCACCGTAATACGGTGTGCTTTTCGCCTCAATCGTAGCCCAATAATGTTCTTCGCTAAGAATCTCCTGGACATCCAGATGCTGGCCGTGGGCGGTTTTAAGGTTGAGACGGCTCAGTTCGGCCAGCATGTGTTGTTTTACGGCCGTTTCCCACCCCAAATCCTCAGCCGCTTGCTGCACAATTTGGTACGCAACCGACTGAAAGGCCAGTCCGAGGTTGGCCGCCACGCCGGCTCCCAACCGCCGGTACAATCCCTTGGGATCGTCATCCAAAATATCATCCACCAGCACAATGCTGATATGGCAGCAGCCAACGGCCGTCACCACCGGTACTACGCTATCCACCACCCCACCAACGGCCTGGCAAGCCAATTCCGGCAGCCGCCAGGAACGCGCGTTTTGCGCATAATGGTGCCACACTTCGACTAATTCGGGCCAGGCGGCAACCTCCGGCTGCTGCAAAAAGTAGGTTCCAATTTGGGTATCATCAGTCATGAGGAAAAATGCTCGATTGTGTGCAGCCGACCCCTGCACACAATCAGGAAGAGAAGGGAAAAAGGGAAGGGGATACGGCGGTAAAACCAATCCCCCCTCATCAATTGACTACCAGTCCCAATACCAGCCCCAAACTTCTGTCTTACGAAGTTCGGATAAATCTTTGTGATCGGTTACTTTTGTCAATTGAAGCAAGGTGGCCAGCAAGGAATCTTCGGGCTTACCGGCTTTTAACAACTCGTTGAACTTTTGGATCGACATAGACTCTTTCATTTTCGGTCATATCTCCTGCGAACTACTGAGCTATACCATCATCTGTGAGTCGGTCGGAAACTCCAGGTGCCTACGCCTTGTTAAAAAGTCTCTCCGGCACATGATAGTAAAAGCCTGAATAATGCCGGGTATTATAACGAAACTGACTTACGATCACACTGTCATTTTGACCAAAACCTTGCAGTTTACATTATATTTGTAGCCATTTTGCAGCTATTTTATAGCTCAATGCCTGCTTTCTCTGCCAAAAGCGCATTTGAGGGTTCTACCAAAATGGTCTTGTCCGGAAAAACAATCGTAGGCACGATACGTTTGCCATTATTCACCCCCAACACAAACGCCAGGCCTTCAGGATTTTCCTCAACGTCAATATTGACATAAGGCACTCCATATTCATCGAGCAAATATTTGGCCCGGTAGCAGTCAGAGCACCAGCTTGTCGTGTACATGATGATTGACGCGTCATTGTTTTCTTTGTTGGTCATCTTTGTCTCTCCTAACACCGTTGAATGTTGGTAACATAAGCAGCAATATAATAACTAGAATCGGCGTACCTACCAGCCACATACCCAAAATATCTGTATAATAAGTGACGTGACTACCAAAAGAACGAATGAACAATGGCTGGTTGAGCTTCGGCCAGAACATCCCCAATATGAAACGGCCGTTGCCGACCTGAGCCAGCTATTAACCAATGGGCTCCGCCGTGGTTTACTTGCCCAGGTCAAAACCCCCGCTCCGGAATTTGACACCCAGGCAGAAGATTTTGCTCAGGAAGCAGTATTAAAAGTGCTGGATAATATCGACACGTTCGCCGGGCGCAGCAAATTTACCACCTGGGCCCATAAAATTGCTATCTCCGTTGCCCTCACCGAGCTGCGGCGCAAGCGATGGCAAGACAGCTCTCTAAACAGCCTGACCGAAACAGAAAGCGGCGACTATACCCCCAGCTTCGTAGCCGATGACGCGCCCACACCAGAAAACAGAACCGCTCGTGCCGAACTGCTGAAATACGTGCAAAAGTTAATTGAAAACGATTTAACTGAGCGGCAGCGCACGGCCCTGGTCGATTCAGTCATTCGTGGCAGATCGACCAATCAGATAGCTGATAAGCTACAGATGAAGCCCAATGCCGTTTACAAACTGCTGCACGACGCCCGTGTAAAGTTGAAAAAAAGCCTGGCCCAAGATGGCTACACGCCGGCCGACATCTTACAAGTGTTCGACTAACCGGGACGCCGCGGCAAAAGGGACATTGAGGTAAGAACTACCGCAACAAAACCATCAAAGAGAGCGAATCACCTTTAGAATAAGACATATGTGCATTGATTATGACTATTTGGAACCAGATCAAAAATTTATTTAGCCGTTCCCGGCAAACCGTGGCTGAACCGGACCAGGCAGTATCCGCGGAATCGCTCACCCAGGAACGCCTGGTTGAGCTGATGCAGCGCCTGGAAAAAACTACTGAAGATGCCTACTGCTGCGACGAGGTATTTGCTCTGCTGGATGAATATGTAGAACTGGTTGCCGATGATGAAGAAGCCAAGCAGTTAATGCCTCTTGTAAAGAACCATCTCGATATTTGTCAGGATTGTCATGAGGCATATGACGCTTTACTGCATGTGCTAAAAACGGCCGAAACTGAATGAAAATACGGCAATCCTTCCTTTCTGGAATCTGGAACGTTCGGCTGTTTCCCTTACTTATCCACCCTTAACAAACCCCTGTTTCGCCAAATAGCAGCCATTTGCAATAGACGCGGCGAAACAGCCAGGCTGAAGCAAACTCCCCGTTGATTGATTAATGTAAAAGAGCTGCTTCAGCACGAAACAAGGAGAAAAAATGGCAAAAGCAATCTGGAACGATGTTGTTCTGGCCGAAAGTGATCAAACTGAAGTGGTCGAAGGCAACCATTACTTTCCTCAGAAATCAATTAATCGCCAATATTTTAAAGAAAGCGATCACCAGACCGTCTGTCCCTGGAAAGGAACAGCCAGCTACTACACGATTGAAGTAGAAGGACAAAAAAATGAAAATGCCGCCTGGTACTATCCCTCTCCCAAAGCGGCTGCCAGCAACATCAAAGATCATGTGGCTTTTTGGCGTGGCGTCAAGGTTGAATCCTAGGGGGAGCAATGTTGTTAGCTGGTGATGTCGGCGGCACCAAAACGGTGCTGGCGCTCTTTTCCACTGCAGTTTCCGATGCGCCACTGCATCCGCTGCATTTGCACACCTTCCCCAGCGGCAAGTTTCCCTCATTGGAAGCGATCATCGCGAAATTTCTGCAAGACAAAGATGTGGACATTGAGGCGGCCAGCTTTGGCGTCGCGGGACCGGTTGTGGACGGCCGTTCCCAAATTACCAACTTACCCTGGTTGATCGACTCGGCCACAATTGGCAAAGCGCACCATATCAACAAGGTGCGCCTCCTGAATGACCTGGAATCTATCGCCAATGCCGTGCCCCATCTGCAAGCCGATGATCTGGCCACCATCAATGAAGGCCAGGCTGAAGCCGGCGGCGCCATTGCCGTGATAGCCCCCGGCACCGGCCTGGGTGAAGCATTCCTCATTTGGGACGGCCAGCGCTACCAGGCCCATCCCTCCGAAGGAGGGCATGCCTCTTTCTCCCCCACCACCCCGGATGAATGCGCTCTGCTGGCCTTTTTACAGAAAAAATACAAACACGTCAGCTTCGAGCGCGTCTGTTCCGGCAGCGGCATTCCCAATTTGTATGCGTTTTGGCGGCAAGACGGCCGTTTCCCGGAACCCGACTGGCTGCGCGAGCAAATTGAGCAGGCCGAGGACCCAACGCCCGTCATTGTGGAAGCAGGACTGGCCAAGACCGCCGAAATTTGCACCGTCACCGTGCAGATGTTTGTCGATATTTTGGCCGGCGAAGCCAGCAATATGGCCCTCAAAGTGTTGGCCACCGGCGGCGTTTTTCTAGGTGGCGGCATTCCACCCCGTATGCTCAATCTGCTGCAAACAGATCGCTTTATTGCCAGGTTTGCCGACAAGGGACGCTTTACCAACCTGCTGCACAAGATGCCGCTGCAAGTGATCTGTAATCCACAAACGGCACTGCTGGGGGCGGCCTGGGGCGGACTGGACTTGCTGCATGAGTAAGCCCTTTACCTTGCACATCTACAAAGACGGTGCGTCCTTCAACCAGGCCGCGGCCTGGTTATTGACCACCCTGGCACAAGAAGCAGTAGGGCAGGAGGGCCGTTTTAGTCTGGCGCTTTGTGGCGGGAGCACGCCAACCGGCGTGTATAAACGTTTGGCAGAACGGCCGTTTTGTGACCGAATACCGTGGCAGCAAACCCACCTATTCTGGGGGGATGAACGGCTGGTGCCGCCAGATAATCCCGGCAGCAACTATGGTCAGGTGGCCGAGGTACTGCTTGAGAAAGTGCCGATCCCGCCGCAAAACATTCATCGTGCCTGTGGTGAGCTGGACATGGAAACGGCCGTTGCCGACTACACCCACCAGCTGCAAGCGTTTGCCGGCAATGGGGAAACGCCGGTTTTGGACGTTGTGCTGCTGGGCATGGGCAGCGACGGGCACACCGCTTCGCTTTTCCCTAGTTCGTCCGTACAGCAGCCGGACTGGGTCGTTGGCGTGACGGCAGATTATGACGGCCGTCCCGCCCAGCGCATCAGCCTCACGCCAACCGTGATCAACTGCGCCCGGCACGTCATCTTCCTGGTCAGCGGCAGCAGCAAGGCTGACACACTGCAAAAAGTGCTGTACGGCCCGCACCGGCCGGAGATGCTGCCCGCCCAGCGCATTCAGCCGGTCAACGGCACGCTTACCTGGCTCACCGATACGGCCGCAGCCCAGCACCTTAGCCAACTAACGTAGGTCAATTTTTAAAAATTGACCAACCAAGCGCCAAAGTGAGGAGCAGCCTCCTCGTCTACATCTTTTTTCAAGGAGACCTTCATGACCGTAACCGCCCGCAGCCTGGAGAACCTTCAAGTAGAAATCCAGGCCAGCAACCACCACATTTTGGCCGATGAGCCGCTCAGCGCCGGTGGCGATGACAAAGGCCCCAGCCCCTACGACCTGCTGCTCAGCTCGCTGGCCGCCTGCAAAGTGATGACCGTCCACCTGTACGCCCGGCGCAAAAAGTGGCCCGTCGAAACCGTCACGCTCACCATGAACCACCGCAAAGTGGCGGCGGATGAATGTGAAGATTGCCAAACAGAGGGCAAGTCTCCGGTCGATATTATCGAATGTGAAATCAGTTTTGCAGGGGAGTTAGACGAAGTGCAAATTAAACGCCTGGCGGAAATTGCCGATCGCTGCCCGGTGCATCGCACGCTTACCAGCGAGACGAAGATAAGAACGGCCGTTGCTCAAACAAGTGAAACGTGATGCGTGAAACGTGATTCAGTTCTCGTCACGCATCTCCACTTTTTCTGCGCGCCATGTACAAAACTGCCAGATACGGCTTTTCAATCAGGCCATCGTGCTGTTTAAGCAGCTCTGCAATCGCCCCGAAAAGTGCCCGACGCCGCTGCTCAGGCAGCCGAAGATGATCCGAATACGTATTTAACAGGCCCAAATACGCCTCCGTTTTATATTGGACTGCCCAACGATAGGTACGGACAATTACGTTTTCAAACTGTTTCTCCGCTTTCAATGAGGCAGTCCGCTCCTGAATCAGTTGTTCGGGTGGAACATGTTCTTTAGCCAATTCGGCAGCGTGTTGGCGGTAAATCTCATCTAAATCATGCCTGATGGGCCCATCCACTCCAGGATACATATTCCAAAAGAGAGCAATGTGGCCTTGAGGTTTCAAGACGCTGGCTGCTTTCACAAAGCGCACTTCCAGTGGCACCCAATGAAACGCCTGCGCCGATATGAGCAGATCAAATTTTCTTTGTCTGGCTTCCCACTCTTCAAATCGGCTCCGCTCAAACCGCACCTGTGGGTGGTCGTTGAGCTGCGCCTTGGCTATGTCAATCAGGTTTTGGCCTGGTTCCAGGCACAGAATTGAAAATCCTCGTTGGGCAAACAGGCGCGTGGCTTTGCCGGTACCGCTGCCAACCTCCAGAATCTCCCCATCTGGCTGGATGCCGGACAAAGTAACAACATCATTAATCAACTCAACAGGATAGCTAGGACGATAAGTTTCGTAAAGTTCAGCGACCCCATCAAAACTCTGGCTATCTTTTTTCCAATCGATTGGCATTTTACTCTCTTGGATATTTCCTGAACGCTTCATCACAGCCAGTTTAAAGCAAGGATTTCCTTCGCTCAACCGAAAAGCAATTGTTCCAACCGCAAGCTCTGCACCGTTTCCGCGCTCAGCCAAAACAAAATGGTCATCAAAATGGCGGAGGTGAGGCACCAGGGGCAGGTTGCGCCAATAACAAACGGCTCCAAAAAGGTGAAGTAAAGAGAGAACAGCACGCCCAGCAGCGTCAGGGCCAGCAGCACCCAGGGGATGACGCTTAACAATCGGGATGACCCAAGCAAGCTGGCGCTCCAGGTTAGCAGGATGGCCAGGTAACCCAGCGCACCCCACACACCAACCGGAACGTCTAAAATTTCGCCGTACTCGCTCTGCTGAATAATCTGGCAGGCCCCATTGGGGTAGCAAATGTTGGTTTCGGGGATAGATGAGAGGTGAAGCATAATGCCCAACCCAATCAGCGCCAGCAGGGGAATGGCCCACCAGCCAGAAACCGGAATCGTTGCTTTTTTATTGAGCCGGTAAACGGTGAGGGCCACCACGCACACCATGCTCACCAGGGCAATGATGGCCAGCGTGTTGCCGATGGGGTCCATGGTAAGGCGGTCGAGCACGGCCGTTCCCCCCACCCCTTCCTGCCACACCGACGCCTCAAAAACAGCCCACTCCCAGGCAAGCAGCATCGCAGCCAGAAACCCCAGGCTGCCAACAATCCAATAAAGTTCCTTACGCCGCCAAAAATCAGACATGCTGCTATTCTAGCCTAAAACATCTGCTTTTAGCCTTACAACGGTCGCTTATTGACCAATCATTAACGGTTGTAAGTGCCGCTCCCAACAAAAACGGCCGTTTCCAGCTACAATACAAGCCAATAACGCAAAAAGGTGAATCCCATGATCTCGCAAACCGCCTCAACCCCTGGTTTCCGCCAAAAATGGCGCACCCTGCTGCTGCTCTCCCTGGCCGAGCTGCTGGCAATGGCCGTCTGGTTTTCCGCTTCGGCCGTGGTGCCCGCCCTCACTGAAGCGTGGACCTTGAGCGAAGGCGGCCGCGCCTGGCTCACCATGTCGGTGCAGATTGGTTTTGTGGTGGGCGCGCTCGGCTCCGCCACGCTCAACCTGGCGGACCGGCTGCCTGCCCGCTGGCTGTTTACCGGCTCTGCTCTGCTGGCCGGGCTGGCGACGCTGCTCATCCCCCTCCTGGCCAATGGCCTGGCCCTGGCACTGCTGCTGCGCTTTCTCACCGGCGTGCTGCTGGCCGGCGTCTATCCGGTGGGCATGAAAATCATGGCCACCTGGACGCAAAAAGATCGCGGCCTGGGCATTGGCCTGCTGGTAGGGGCATTGACGGTTGGTTCCGCCGTGCCGCATCTGCTCAACGTCTTTGGCGGCGTGGAGGCGTGGCAGCCGGTGCTTTATCTGGCCGGCGGATTGGCGCTGTTTGGCGGGCTGCTTGGCGCGCTGTTTGTGCACGAAGGACCGTATCGCAGCCCATCACCGCCGTTTAACTGGCGGCAGGTGGGCCACATTTTACGCCAGCGAGAGGTGCTGCTGGCCAATCTGGGCTACCTGGGGCATATGTGGGAACTGTACGCCATGTGGTCCTGGGTGTCGCTCTTTTTGCTGGCCAGCTATACGGCCGTCAACGTTTCACCTGTTTGGGCCAGCCTGACGGCATTTGGCGTGATTGCTATTGGTGGATTGGGCAGCTTACTGGCCGGACAGTTGGCCGATCGCTACGGCCGTACCACCATCACCATCACTTCACTGCTTATTTCCGGCACCTGTGCCGTGGGCGTGGGCTTTTTGTTTGGCGGCAATCCGCTGCTGCTGGCTATAGTCTGCCTGGTGTGGGGCCTGGCCATCGTGGCCGATTCGGCCCAATTTTCCGCCGCCGTCAGCGAGCTGGCCCCACGCGAATACGTGGGCACGGCCCTGACGCTGCAAACCAGCCTGGGCTTTTTGCTGACATTGTTTACGATTCGTATGGTGCCGCCGCTGGAAACGGCCGTGACCTGGCGCTACGCCTTTGCCTTTTTGGCCATCGGGCCAGTCGTGGGCATATGGGCCATGTTCCGCTTACGCCACTCCCCGGCTGCGCAAAAACTTGCCGATGGTAACGGATAAACCACCGAGTTAGCAAATTGGTTTGCCAAAAGTATTGAAATCCTCCTGCCGATATGTTAAAGTGAAACATCAAGTGACTCTTTGTGTAATTGCCAAAGTGCCGATAACCTTGAAATCATCCTGACTAAACCGAATAGTTTTTACTCATAACTGTACTTTCTTTTGCATTCATTACGGTTATTCGCAGATGTGATTGTTGTTCTCTATCCCATAGGCGAAAGGAGGCTCTGTTTTTGATAAAACCTTCCCCAATTATCAGAATGTAGTTGATCGCAGTAGCATATGCATGGAGAGAAAAATGAACCGTAAAAAAGTAGTTGTATTGTTATTGATTATTGCCCTGACAGGGCTGTTTGGCGTAAGTCAGGCAGGGGCTGCTACAAGCTGTACGTTTACAATCACAGGGAGCACCATGACGCTGGATGGTGACTGCACAACAGACAGCACGATTGCCATTCCAGACGGTTTTACACTGGATGGGGCCGGGAATACAATAACGGCCGTTGATCCCCCGGCGGATCACTTTAAGGGTGCTGTGGTCGCCAATGGCGGTGCAACAGCGCATGTGATCAATTTGAATGTTACAGTCAGCGGTCTGGCAAACGTGTGCGACGGCGGGGCTGACCGCCTGAGGGGTATCATGTTTGAAGGCGCTTCCGGCTCAATCAAGCACAGCTCCGTCATGGGGTTGAACCAGGGTGCCAGCGGCTGCCAGGAAGGAATTGCCATCGAGGTGCGAAATGCACCGTTTGACGGCACACATCCCAACACACAGTTCGTAGAAATCGCTCACAATGAGCTGGCAGATTACCAAAAGACCGGAATTGTCGCCAATGGTGATGTAAATGTTGACATCCACCACAATGACGTCGGCGCCTCAGCTACGCAGGCCAACCTGGCAGCCAATTCGGTACAATTAGGCTTCGGCGCGACGGGGAGCGTGCAGCATAATCACATAGATGGCAACCAGTGGATGGGCACAAGTAATTTTGCGGCAACGGCCGTGCTAGTGTATCTTGCCGATGACGCAGACGTCAGCCTGAACAATATTCGCGGCAATGCCGACATCGGTATCTACTTCTTCGCCAATAACGGTGTTGTTCATAACAACCGCGTTTTTGATGAAGGCGCAGATCATCCCAACAGTGCGTATGATTACGGAATTGGTGATTGGGGCAGTGGCAACAGCGTCACCAACAACAAGGTGCGCGGCTATGATATACCTTATGATGGGGTAACAGACGGCAACAACAAGGTCATCCCTGGCCCACAACATTCACCATAATCAAATGTTTCACAACGAGGCTCACAAAAATTTGTGAGCCTCATTGTTTTTTAGGAGAGGGGGTGCTTTTTAGAATGTAATCATCTTTATTCCTTAAGGAAGGGAGGACCTCCTAAATGTACGTGCCAGAATATAAACCAACCAAATCGATGAATAAGCAGCTCTTCACATTATTTTTAGGGCTGATGCTCATAATCACAACCTTAATATTTTTCACTTCCTCACATTGGTCTTATTTTAACCACGAGCACGCAGCCAGCAGCCTGCTCGCATCATCGGCAGGATCCTCCCTACTTGTGGACAATTTTGGCAATCTGCCCTTAAGTTTTGAGATGAATCAAGGTCAGGTAGACAGCGACGTGACGTTTTTGTCGCGCGGCAATGGCTACACCATGTACCTCGCCGGCGACGAAGCTGTGATGGTTTTAAACAAGCCATTAGAAGGTGAATCCGGCGCCGCCAGCGTTGTCCGTTTACAGCTCATCGGCGCAAACCCCAACCCACAAGCCTTGGGCCAGGAAGAACTCCCCGGAAAAATAAATTACTTTATCGGGAACGATCCAGCCAAGTGGCAAACTGATGTTCCCACCTACGCCAAAGTGCGCTATGAGGAAGTCTACCCCGGCATAGACCTAGTTTATTACGGCAACCAGGGCCAGCTTGAATATGATTTTGTCGTCCAACCAGGTGCGGATCCTGGATTGATTGGTCTGAGGTTTGACGGCGTCGATGATCTACAGATTGATAAGGAAGGGAATATCGTTCTGTCAGTAGGCCACGAAAAAGTGATTCAGCAGGCACCAATCATATACCAGGAAATTGCGGGAGAACGGGTAGAAGTCATAGGGCATTACATATTCTATGGCCAGAGAGAAGTTGGTTTTGCTCTTGGGGAATATAATAAAAATCTTCCGCTCATTATCGATCCCATACTTGTCTACGCAACCTACCTTGGCGGCATCAACCAAGAGCAGCTATTTGGATTGGATGTAGACTCAACCGGAAGCGCATACGTTACGGGTCAGACCTCCAGTACTGATTTTCCTGTTACTGCTGGTTCTTTAGACACTACTTTAGACGGTTCAGATGACATCTATGTCGCGAAGATTGACAGTTCGGGTACAAGCCTTGTTTTTGCGACGTACATCGGTGGTGCCGGCCAAGAGGCAGGCGACGCACTTGATGTGGATGCAGCCGGTAATGTCTACGTTTCAGGCTTTACTTCCTCCTCTGATTTTCCGGTCACGACTGGTGCATTTGATGTAACTTCTGCTGGTGGCGACAGTTTTGTCCTCAAGCTTTCATCCAGTGGGTCAAGCATTGTTTATGCTAGCTTCTTGGGAGGTAGCAGCAGCGAACGGGCATGGTCCGTAAAAGCTGATGGGCTTGGGCAAGCACACGTAGTAGGCCATACAAGTTCCAATGATTTTCCTACGACAATTGGTGCTTTTGATCCAACGTTTAACTCGGTTGGTTGTACAGTCTGTCAAGATCTATTCGCGGTAAAATTTGATGCCACTGGTAGCTCACTTTTATATGGAACGTTTATCGGCGGTAGCGGTCTCGACTACACCTATTCAGCCGATTTGGATTCATCAGGTAACATCCTGATTAATGGTTTTACAGATTCACCGGATTTTCCAGTAACTTCCGGAGCTTTCCAATCCGCCTTTGCCGGCGCAACTGATGCGTTTTTAGTCAAGCTCAATTCTTCCGGTACCGCGCTTGTTTATGGGACTTATCTTGGAGGCAACAATTATGAATCGAGTTCGCCAATAACCGGCGGTGTGGCCGTGGACGCTGCTGGCAACGCCTATGTGACAGGGCTTACCACTTCCACAGATTTTCCGACAACCGCGAGCGCGTTTGACACAACTTACAATGGCGGACACGATCCCTACATTACCAAGTTTGACCCCACAGGCAACGTTAGCTATTCAACCTTTGTAGGAGGAACAAGTAATGATTATGGAACTGCAATTGACGTCGACAGTGCAGGAAACGCTTACATCACGGGCCAGACCTTTTCTTCGAATCTACCAATCACAAGTGATGCTTTTCAATCAGATCTAAACGGGCACTCCGCCTACCTCCTGGTGATGAATACTGTCGGGACGAATATTATCTATGGGACTTTCCTCGGTGGTAATGGCGGTGCTGCTGTTGAAGTTGGTCGAGCGATTGCCGTTGGTGACAACAATGAAGTCTATGTAGCCGGTGCCACTAACTCAACTGACTTTCCGGTAACGTCCGGTGCTTTTGAACAGACATACGGGGGTGGTACTGCGGATGGTTTCTTGGCTAAGATTCGCCTGCCTTGTACGGTGACAAATCTGAACGATGCTGGTGCAGGTTCGCTGGCCGCAGCGATCGTCTGCGCCAACAATAATCCTGGGCCGGACACTATCACCTTCCAGGTGGCAGGGACAATCAATCAATCATTTCAACTGCCAACGTTGACTGACTCCTCAGGGGGAACCCTGATTGACGGCACAACTGCCCCTGGCTACGCCGGCGCGCCGGTCATCGTCCTCGACGGTCCAGGGACCGGCAGCTTTGTGCGCGGGCTTAAAATTACGTCGGCAGAAAATGAAGTGCGCGCGCTGCAGATCCAGGATTTTTCTTGGGGCATTCTGCTCGAAGGAGCCGGCGCGTCCGGCAACAAGATCACGCGCAGCTACCTGGGGAACGATGGCAGTTTGGCGGCCGATACGGCGATAGGCGTATATATTGATGGCGCGCCGAACAATATTATCGGTACGGATGGAGACGGCATTGACGACTCCCTCGAAGGCAATGTCATTGGCGGCAATAGCAGCCGTGGCATTTCTATCACGGGCACAGGCGCGACAGGGAATGTTGTAGCGGGCAATCATATTGGGATCGACGCTGCGGGCACCAGTGCCCTACCAAATTTGGGTCAGGCCGGTGTTATGCTGCTCTTCGGTGCCGATAATACACGTATTGGCACCAACGGGGATGGCATCAGTGATGTTGAAGAGCGAAACATCATTAGCGGCAATCCGGGGGCCGGCATCTACGTCAGCGGGCCAGATGGCACAATTATGGCTGGCAACTATATAGGCACGGACATAAGCGGCACAACGGCCGTTGGCAATGCAACCTTCAATGATGTTTTTACAGCGGGTATTTATTTGGGGGGCGACAACGCTCTCATTGGTACGAACGGTGATGGCCTCAGTGACGCGCTCGAACGCAACATCATTAGCGGCAACAACTTCCGCGGTATTACCATTAACGGGGGCGATGATGCCTTGATTGCCGGCAACTATATCGGCACAGACGTCACCGGCGCAACGGCATTAGCGAACGAAACTGGTGTGCTTGGTCTCAGCGGTGCAAATGTTACCGTGGGAACCAATGGAGATGGCACTGGTGATGGGGCTGAAGGTAATTTAATAAGCGGAAATAATCTAGGCGGTGTTTCACTACAATCTGGCGTCACTGGCGTTATCGCAGGCAATATTATCGGGCTGGATGCCAGCGGCACGGCCGTTCTGCCGAATGATGGCAGCGGATTGAGTTTCTCCGGTGCCGACAAGCTCGTGGGCACAAACGGTGACGGGCTCAGCGATGTGGCAGAGCGAAACGTCATCAGCGGCAATACGGTAAACGGCATCAATGCCACCAACGCCACCAACGTCGTTATTGCCGGCAACTTTGTAGGCACAGATATAACCGGCTCTGTCCCGTTAGGAAATCTGCAATGGGGTCTGCAAATTAATGGTGATGTGCGTTTGGGCACCAACGCCGATGGCTTAAACGACGCGGCCGAGCGTAATGTCATCAGCGGCAATGGCTCGACGTTTAGTTTCGTCTCGGCCGTACTTGTTTCTGGATCCGGGGCGACCGTGTCCGGCAACTACATTGGCACGGATGCCACCGGCACGGTAGCCATGGGCAACAACGGCGACGGGATACGCATTTCTTCAGGCAGCAATCACATCATCGGCGGAACATCCACTGGTGCGGGCAATATTATCGCCAACAGTGGAGCCGCTGGCATCGCCATACCAAGTTCAACCTCTACGAATAACCTAATTCTTGGCAATGACATTTACAACAACGTGGGGCTGGGCATTGATTTGGGTACTGGCGGTGTGACGACCAACGATGTCGATGATGGTGATACCGGTGCTAATGACTTACAGAACTTTCCTGTCATTACTTCGGTTAACAACGATGCCTCCGGCTTGACTATCATTGGCACACTGAACAGTGTTCCCAACAGCACCTTTACTCTACAATTCTTTAGCAACAGTAGCTGCGATCCATCTGGCTTTGGCGAAGGCGAACTAGTGATGGGCACCACAAACGTGGCGACGGATGCTAGTGGTAATGCATCCTTTTCGGTGACATTCCCGCCAGCAACGCCTGGTGATACCGTTACGGCAACAGCGACGGATGTCAACAACAACACATCGGAATTCTCAGCCTGCTTTGCCACCACGGTGCCCAATCAACCGCCGGTAGCCGACGACGACAGCTATAGCACGGTCGAGGATACTACGTTGAACGTCGCGATGCCCGGCGTGCTTGACGGCGATTTCGACGCCGATGGCGATGCGCTGACGGCCGTTCTCGACACGACCACGAGCAATGGGTCTCTGACCCTGAACACTGATGGATCCTTCAGCTATACTCCGGCTGCTGACTTCAACGGGAGCGACTCCTTTACCTACATGGCCAATGATGGCACGGCAGACAGCAACATCGCCACGGTGACCCTCACCGTGAACGCCGTCAACGACGCGCCGGTGGCGGTGAATGATCCTGCAACCACAGACGAAGGAGACAACTGGACGACTCGGGCCAATATGCCCACAGGACGGTACAGTATGGCAGCCGTTGGGGCGAGCAACGGCAAGGTGTACGCTATCGGTGGGATTAGCAATGGCCCAACTTATTCAGCTGTAGTAGAGGAATACGACCCTGCAACCGACACCTGGTCAATACGGGCCAACATGCCTACTGCGCGGAATAGCCCGGGTGTAGTAGAGGCTATGAATGGAAAGATCTATGTGATCGGTGGACAAGCGAGTGGGACTGTGTTTGCTGCGACGGAGGAATACGACCCTGCAACGGACACCTGGACGATACGGGCCTATATGCCTACTGCGCGGAATGCCGTCGCGGCAGCGGTAGCAAGTAACGGCAAGATCTACGTATTTGGTGGAACAACAACTGGCTCCGATTTTTTGGCTACCGTAGAGGAATACGACCCTGCAACCGACACCTGGGTAACCCGAGCCAATATGCCTACTGCGCGTGTGGGGGCGGGAGCGGCTACAGCCAGTAACGGAAAGATCTATCTCATTGGTGGAACCAATGGCAGCTTTTTGTCTACGGTGGAGGAGTACGACCCTGCGACGGACACTTGGACCACCCGGGCCAGCATGCCGACTGCTCGCAATGTGCCGGGCATAGTTACAGCAAGTAATGGGAAGATATACGCCATCGGTGGATTCAACGGCAGCTCTCTTGGAACTGTGGAGGAATACGATCCTGCGACGGACACTTGGATTGCCCGGGCCAGCATGCCTACCGCACGCACCCCTGCGGTGGCTGCAGCAACCAATGGGAAGATTTATGCTATGGGAGGATTTGGTGTCCCTATTCTGGATATCTTGGAGGAGTACACACCACCAAACGAAGTTCTCATTTACACTACCGACGAGGACACCGCCTTGACCGTGGCAGCTCCTGGGGTGTTGGGCAACGATACCGACCCAGATGGGGATGCGCTAACGGCCGTTCTCGACACCACAACCAGCAACGGCTCTCTATCACTCAACAGCGACGGCTCCTTCGACTACATTCCTGATGCCGACTTCTGTGGCGAGGAGAGCTTCACTTACCACGCCAACGACGGTCAGGCCGATTCGAACGTCGCCACTGTAACGATTGTCGTGGCATGTATCAACGACGCACCGGTTGCTGACGATGACAATTACAGCACCGATGAGGACGTGCCGCTTAACGTCTTAGCACCGGGTGTGCTCGACGGCGACAACGATGTGGACACGGGAGATACCCTGACGGCTGTTCTCGATACGACTACGAGCAACGGCGCGCTCACTCTCAATACCGATGGCTCCTTTAGCTACACGCCGGCAATCGGCTTCTGCGGCGCGACGGACAGCTTCACCTATCACGCCAATGACGGCACCGATGACTCCAACATCGCCACCGTGACGATTAACGTGGTTTGCGTCAATGATGCACCGGTCGCGGATGATGATTTATTCAGCACCAACGAAGACACGACGCTGAACGAACCGGCTCCCGGCGTGCTGAATGGGGATACGGATGCGGACGGGGATGGGTTAACGGCCGTTCTCGACTCCACAACCTCCAATGGCTCCCTCACCCTCAACGGCGACGGCTCATTCGACTATACACCCGACCCCAACTTCTGCGGCAGCGACAGCTTCACCTACCACGCCAACGACGGCACCGATGACTCCAACATCGCTAACGTGACGATCGATGTGGTTTGCGTCAACGATCCACCAGAAATCACCGTCGATCAGGCAGCTGTGGTTGTGGATGAGGGACAAACGGCCGTTAATAGCGGCTCCTTTAGCGATATCGACAGCGGCAGCGTCACGCTAACCGCTTCCGTGGGCATTGTCAACGACAATAACGATGGCACCTACTCCTGGAGCTTCAACACCACAGACGGCCCGGCGCAAAGCCAGACCGTCACCATTTTTGTCGATGATGGCCAGGATACGGCTCAGGCCAGCTTTGCCCTCACGGTTAACAATGTGGCCCCCACCGTAGACACTATCACAGTGCCTCTCGCCCCAGTCGAACTAGATGATCAATCATCCTACACTGTCGCTGTCACCTTTGGCGATCCGGCCGGAACGTTGGATGAGTTTTACACCTGCGAATTCGACCTGGATTACGATGGCGTGACCTTCGCTGTTGATGTAACCATCACCAACGTGACCGGAACCAGTTGCAGCACACCGCTCAATTACACAGAGCCGGGCGTCTATACTGTCCGGGTCGCCGTAACCGACAAAGATGGTGACACTGGCTCAAATACGGCCGAAGATTTCATCGTGATTTACGATCCCTCAGGTGGATTTGTCACCGGCGGCGGCTGGATTTGGTCAGAGCCTGGTTGGTGCCAGCTGGATGCCCTTTGTGCCGGAGCGGAAGGTAAAGCAAACTTTGGTTTTGTCTCCAAATATAAAAAAGGCGCCAACGTGCCTACAGGCAACACAGAGTTTAACTTCTCCGCCGGTAACCTGAATTTCCATTCAGACAGCTATGAATGGCTGGTCGTCAACCAGGGCGGCGCCAATGCCCAATACAAAGGGTCCGGCACCATCAACGGTGCTTTGGCGCCTAATGGTGAATCGTTCCAATTTATGATTTGGGCAACAGATGGCAATAACAAGAATCCGTCCGAAGAGGATACCTTCAGAATCAAAATTTGGTACGAGGATGGTGGCAACGAAATTGTTGTCTATGACAACGGGTTTGACCAGGTGATCGGCGGCGGCAATATCAAAATCCACGACGGCAAATAAACTGGAACAGGGAGGCAGCCAAGAGGCTGCCTCCCTCCCTCGGTTTACCGTTCACCGATAACCGATTACCGTTTTATACCAGGTCGGAAGCAAACTGCTCCGTAAAGGGCTCCGCTCATCAGTACCAATCTTCGCTGAGGGTGGGCACGGCTCGGACGGCTTTGCTAAGGACGGGCTGCCGTTCGGCCCAAAACGCCCGCTCCGCCTCCGGCAGTAAATCCATCACCGCCTGCCAGATGCGCCTGAACAGCGTCTGGCGCGATTCGCCGGCGCTTTGGCTAGCTTTCACCAGCTTGAAAACCGTTTCGTACAGCGCGTCCACCGCCGGGTCCGGATGGCTCCAGGGATAAACAAGGGCGGCTTCGTCGAACGGCCGTACCAACCCCCGCACCTCATCCAATTCCAACAACCGCGACCCCTCAGGAATCAACAGCCGGATAGCGTACTGAATCGGATTGATCGCTTCAACCAGGTCCAGCTCGGCCATCAACGCCAGAAAATCGGCATAGCCGCGCAGCGTGGTCCACGGCGTGAAGGTGACAAAGGTGGGCGTCAGTGGCAAACCAATCTGGCGCATACGCTGGGCCACCTGGACAAAATCCTCGCGTGTGTGTCCTTTGTCCAAAATGTCCAGGATGCCATCATCCACCGCCTCCACCGCACTGACTACAAAGAGGCAGCCGGTATCGCGCAGCAGGGGCAGGGCATCGGCTTGCTTTTGCAGATGCTCAATTTTAATGGTGACGTCATAAGTGAGATCGGGGAATTCGTCGTGCAGCGCCTGTATCAGCGGCAAGGCGTGGCCGGGGCCGTTCAAAAAGTCGGGGTCGCCAAAGGTGATGTGCTGCGCCCCGGCGGCCACCTGCTGGCGCACGTCGGCCAGGACCACTTCCGGCTGCACGATGCGGAAACGGCCGTTATACACCGGCACAATCGGGCAGTGGCGGCACAGATGTTTGCAGCCGCGCGTTGCTTCCGTATAGCCGACGATGCGCCGTCCGGCGGGCGTGTCCAGGTAGGCGTATTCGGTGAGGGGTGGCAAGGTTTGGCGAGACGGCCGTTTAAACTGCTGCCGTGACAACGAAACCGAAGGCAGGCTGGGCAGCGATTGACCGTCGCGCAGCGCCGTTACCAGATCAACCAATCCCTGCTCAAATTCACCGCCCAAAATCGTTTGCACGCCGAGCTGCTGCAAATACGCCTCGTTGACGGGCGCATACAGACCGTAAGCGCAAATGTGGGCTTCGGGATTGATCCGCTGCACCCGCTTGATGAGCCCTACGGCCAACCGGGTGGCGGTGTGCATGGGCAGATAAAAGGCAACGAGGTTGGCGTTTTGCACGGTTTGGGGGGAGAACGGCCGTAACGACACATCCACACACGTCACCTCCGCCCCCGCCTCTGCCAACCATGCAGCCGGCGACGCCAACCCAAACGGCTGGTGGCCTAAATCATAGGTAGAAATGAGAGTAACGTGGAACATAATGGAATATTATGGGCAGCTCAACTAGATCGAATTTTCGTCTTCAGCATTGACTTGCTCATTGAAATCAAGAATGTCATTCCGCAATTCAAAAAGCTTATGGCTGTCATGCTTATATGCATTACGAATTCACGTTGTTCCTTCGTTAAGGATTCTTCCAACAAGAGAAGTTCCGCAAAACCTCGAATGCCTTCCAAAGGTGCAAACATATCTGATGGCAAACCCGCTAGGTAACTGATGGCTTTCCGCTCATTAGTCATATCATTGATCCGGATGACAAAACCGGTTTTTGAATGGTCAGCATAATGAAATGGTATGGCAAAGAAATAGAATTGCTTACCTTTTGGCCCACCAATCCACCTTTGCTCATCGTCTGGCTCAGGATCAGGAACTTTGTTAAGTGCTGACTTATTTACCTCATTAACCAACTCAACTCGTTTTTCATAAGTCATTAGACCCGCAGCACCAGGTAAATTTGAGAGTGGTTTGCTAATAAATTCCGCGACATCAGAAACGCCGAAAAGCGCAATCGCTGCTGAATTCATAAATTGAATATTATGCGCATCATCAACGATAACAATTGCTTCAGGTAAAACTTGGAGTACATTCCAGTTTGTTTCTTCCATACAAGTCACACGATGTTTTGAAAATCATATCAGCCGTCTACCAGCCAGTTTTGTCGCAGTTGGGCTATGGTTTCGTCGGACACACCGGCCTGATCTTGCAAGTAATTGTCCAGCGAGCCATACGTTTGTCGCAAATGATTCAGCGCGCCTTGCAATGTCTTGGCCTTCACCAGGTACAAATCCTGCAAATCATCCATCGAGACGCCCCACGGGGCAATTTGCTTCAGATCGGCGGCAAGATCGGCACGAAAATGCGTGTAAAACAGGTTGCTCAAAGTGTAGTCGGCCAGCACCGTTTCTTCCGGTACGCCCAGGGTGAGCAGCAGCAGGGCCACCACCAACCCGGTGCGGTCTTTGCCGGCGGTGCAGTGAATAAGTGCCGGGGTCTGCGCCGGGTCGGCCAGCCGTTGGAAAATCTCGCCGATCACGTGGGCGTTGCCATCAATCATCACCCGCTTGTAGCCGCCAAGCAAATAATCATCAATTCGCCCCTTGCGGAAGAAGACGGTGAATGCGCCACGCAGCCTTTCCCAGCGATCGACACTTTCCATGGGCAACGGCCGTTCCACCAACCCAGGCACGTCCGGCAACCGATCAGGCTGCTTCAACCGCTCATCCACCGTGCGCAAATCGCTAACCAGCTTAATGTTCAACCGCTGCAAATACGCCAGGTCAGCCTGGGTTAGTCGAGATAAGCTACCGGAGCGGTAAAGTCGGCCCCAGCGCACCATCTGGCCCTCTTTGGTGTAGTAGCCGCCGGCGTCACGCAGGTTCACGCCTTTTTGCAGGGGCAGCACGCGTTCGGCGGCTATTAGGGAACGGCCGTCCCACGCGCCACCCTGGAATTCTAAGCGGAAGTAGTGACGAACGGCCGAGTTCAATCCGGCCACCATCGCCTCCCGCGCCTGCCCCACCGTCACCACTGGAACCATCTCCACCACTGCTTGGGGATCAACCCCTACATAAACCACAGTACGCTCCGCCATTTCTTGCCACTGCAAGAGCAAAATATCATCTTCAGAGCGCGTAACGGTAACAGGTTCCTGCAGTGGCAGGATAAAAGATTGGGGTGTTTTAGATGGTGCTTTGGGCACGGAACTGAAAAAGTTCAATCTAGACATGATTCCATTGTAAGGATTAACCAGTGAATAACCAGCATAAACTAAACCGCTGCTAAGCAAATACTCACCAGACCACGACCCCAAAAGAAAAACACCGGGCGTGTTGGCACCCGGTGCTCTCTTAGAACTCTCTATGCAAAATGCGTACGCAAAATGCGTAAACGTAAGGAGGATATCTATTTTTCTGGTTCAGGTATCAACGCCATCTGGTTGAGCAAATCGGTGACGGTGATAATGCCAACCAGCTCGTCATCTTTCACCACGGGCAGCGCGCCAAATTTATACATGCTCAGCAGCTCGGCCACTTTGTGAATAGGTGTTTCCGGCGTGACGCAGCGTGGATTTGGCGTCATACAATCTTGCGCGGAGAAATCATTCAACAGTTCAAGTCGTTCCAGCGGCTCTTCAGCAGTCAATGGCGAATTGACGGCAAGGCGCACATCGCGGTCAGTCACAATTCCAACCAGCTTCTTACCATCAACAACCAAAATCTGGCGGACGTTGGCGCGGTTCATGGCCGTGACCACTTCGCGCAGTGATGTATCCTGAGTAACGGTTTCCGGATCAATTGTCATTAGATCATCTGTGGTTAACATGGCGTCTCTCCTGAGAATTTGCCAGTTTAGGCCGGGGAATTTAAATGATTTTTTCTCCCAAGTTAGGCTAAAGTGTAATCATTTTGGCGAGAAAATTCGGGTGGCAAATGTCATTGATATGGGGTGATATTCAGGTAAGGAAAAAGTGACAAACGGATAATGAAACGTGAAGGTTGAAACGTGACACTCAACGGGTCAAAGCTTTACGCTTCACACTAAATTTCGTTCTTTTCTCTAGCCCCTCACTGGCAGCTTGCCAAACGCCGCTTCCTGCTCCGCCACCCCCTGACGCCGCTCCTGGTTAAGCTGCCACAGCACAAAACGCACGCGGGTAGACATCGCCGTAGACATATTCCACAAGAAGCGCGCGCCCAGCTCCGAATCGTCCTCTACCAACGCCAGCAGCCGTTGACGGCTCAGCACCAGCAGCGTGGCTCCCTCGCTGCCGGCAATCAGGTCGGCGCTGCGCCCGCCCCGGTCCAGCATGGCCAGCTCACCTGTAATCTGCCCGGCGCGCAAGTTGGCTACATGCTCAATCTTGTCATGATTATGCGTGCCGGATTCGCTTTCGGTGTCTTTCCAGACCTCCACGTATCCTTTCTGAATTATGAACAACTCATCGCTGGTCTCGGTGGCTTCTGCAATCAGATCACCCGGTTCAAAAACGCGCACCTGGCATTGGGCGGCCAGGCGGGTACGCTGCGGCAATGTTAAATCGTTGCCTACATCGGAATTGACCAGAAATTGAGCAATCTCATTGATCTGGGCCAGCTCATCTTCTTCCACCGGCTTAAAGAGGGCGCTGCTGTGCAGTGGTAGGCCGAGGAAAGCAGCCACCATGCGGCGCGTGACGTCGGGGGATTCAAATTGGGGCCAATGCCCGGCCTTGGGCAGAATGCGCAAATCGGCGGCAGGCCATTCGTCAGCCACGACACCAGCGTCGCGCAGCGGCACGGTGTTGTCTTCCGCGCCCCAAATGACGAGTGAAGGCGTTTCGATTTTACTTAAACGGCCGCTTAAATCATTGTCCAACATCGCCTGGTAACATTCAGCCCGCACCCGTCCCTGGCCCGGCCGCCGCGCGTCCATGCGCAGCCGCTCATAATCGGCTTTGGTGATGCCGGTGCGCTCGGCAAACGAAACGGGCCGCATTAGCCGGTCCGTTAACCCCACAAAGGCCCGCTCGGTGGCCGTCACCACCAAACTGCCCAGGCCGAAGCGCTCCAGCATGGTGATAGGACTGATAAATAAGTTGATGGCGGTGGACAAACGGCCGCTAATCGTGGGACTCAACAAAACCATGCGCTCCACTAAAACGGGATGGCTCAGGGCCAGCGTCAGGCTGATCATGCCGCCCATCGAGTGCCCCACCAGCACCACGGGACCGTCGCTAATCTGGCCGATGAGATCGGCCAACAGGTCAGCATATTTGGGAATGGTGGTAGTTTCGGCTAACGGGGGAGATTGCCCGTAACCGGGCAGGTCAATGGCAATGACGTGAAAGCGTTGGGCCAACTGGCCTAAAAGCGGCGAAGTGGCATACCAGGAACTGGACCAGCCATGAATGAGGAGGGCAATTTGCCGCCCTTGTTTGCCGGCTTCTACATAATGAATTTGCTGTTCACCAACGGTGAAATGACCTTCTGTATACGCTTCCATACACGCCACCTTGCCTAACAATACATTGCACCGAACGATACGGCCGTATCTTACATCCTACCATACTATTGCTTACTTCTAACGAAATTTCTGCTACCTTGCTATATTAAACATTCCAGAGCAATAGGAAGTTAAGGCGACGTGAAAAAATATGGAACTGTTAAAAAATTAACAAAACGGTGAACGGTAATCGGTAATCCGTTAACGGATTACCGATTACAGATAACGGATTACCGTTTATGGGGTAATCGTGAAGACCATGCCGGCCGAACGGCCGTTCACCTCCGGAAAAAACGTCTGGCGGGCAAAGGTGGGGCGCACCTGGTACTCGCCGGGAATGGTCGCTTGCAGGAAGTAGCTGTACTGGTAGGTGCCGGCGGGCAAGAAGTTTGATAAGAACACCACCTGCTCGTCGCGGTATTCAATCTGGTTAAAGAACCACCAGCCCCAGTAACCGTAACGGTACTCTTCATCAACCCGGTCCACTTCGCCGCCTTGCGTGGGCGAATTGATGTTCAGCCCCGGATCAAGCGCCTCGGTTCCGGCTGGAATCGGGTCTTCGATCATGGGGTAGACCAGATCGTTTTCGGCAATGATGGTAAGGACCACCCGCACCTGCTGCCCGGCTTCAATCTCGGTGATCGGCTCGCAGGTTTCGCTTTCCGGATCGCACTCGGCATCGTAGTAGACGCGTTCCACGGAGACGCCCCGGTTTACCGGCGAGACAAAGTTCATGTCGATGGCGCTCTCTAAGTGCATGGTGTAGTAGAGACGGCCGTCTCCTTCACCGCGACCAAATTCAAAGAAGTTGGCATCTTCCAGCAATAAATCGCTAATCGGCAAGGAAATGTTGCGGCTGTCGGTGACGGTGCTGGTGGTGAAACGGCCGTCTGTCACCTCCTGCAAGTTCACGTCCAGGTTGTACTCATAATTGGCATCCAGCTCGCCGCTGGCCACCATCCACTCCGTCAGCGAGAAGATGGTCCAGGCCGTTTCGTGCGAGGTAGCCCAAAGCTGGGCTGAGCGACTGCTCATGAGCCAGCGCACTGCTCCCGGCAGCAGCGGATTCTCCGGATCGAGCTGCGCCAGCGTTTGCAGCACGACGGCCGTGCCGCGCACGTCGCTGTTCAGGTTGCGGATGTCGTGGCTGGCGTCTTGCCAATGGGTACCGGTGGCGCTGACCACGGCACTGTCGTTCAGGTCGTTCAGCAGTGTAGTCACGCGATCATCCGTCACGCTCAGGTCGGCATAAGCCAGTGCCACCAGCGCCCGGGCGTACGGGTCCAGCAAGCTGCGGTTTTCTTCCACCAGCCGGTCCAGGTCGGGCACGATGCCGGCGTCTAGCTGGGCCAGCACGTAAAGGAAAAACGCCTGCCGGTTCACCTCAAAAGCAGTCACCTGCGGCGACGGCGTTACCAGTTGAGCCACCAGATAGTTGGCCGCGTTTTCCAGAACGCTGGCCCGCGCCGGGTAGCCCAGTTCGCGCGCCTGCGCCAGGCCAAACAGAGCATACCCCGTCAGCCAGGGATCGCTATCCACGCTGCTGCACCAACCCCAGCCGCCATCGGCCAAAACCAGCTCTTCCAGTTGGGCCACGGAGGACTTAACGATGGCCTCCGCTTCGGCTACATCGGCGGCGTCCAGGTCGGCTGCGGGTAGCTGCTGCGCCAGATTTAGCAAGGCAGCGTTGGGCAGCAGCCGGTCGGTGACGGCGTAGGCGCACAGGGTTGAGTAGTCCAGCTCATTGTTCAACTCAATGCTGTCTACCAGCGCCGCCGCCAGGGACGGGCTGAGGGTAATGGCCACTTCGCCCTGCGCCGGATCGACGCCGGGAGGCAGTAAGATGGCCTCCACACGGTTGCCTGCTTCGTCCAGTTGGCCGGCAGTGGCCACCACATCGTCGCCCGTGTAACGGTACACCGGGATGTCACCGCCATCGCTGAAGGTCGGCTTGGTGGCGTCGGTGTATTCGCCGCCTTCCACACGGAATGTCAGATCAACGCCATCCACGTTTCCCACGGTGACGGGCCAGCGCACCAGCCTCTGCCCATTGGCGGGCACGGTGACGGTTTGTGTTTCGGGACCATTCAAAACAACGCCGGTGGCTTCGAGGCTGACGGCCGTTTCCATTTCCACCCCTGTATTGTTATTCACAATCGCTCCCAGCTCTACCTCATCACCCATCGTGAAAAAGCGTGGCGTGACAGGGCGCACCAGCAGCGGCAGCGTCGTGACGATATCAACCGAGCTTTGTCCTACCAGCGTGACTGGCGTGACCGCCTTGCTGCTCAAGCGCCAGGTAGTCAAGTTATCCGGCAGCGGAATTTCCACCGTGGCCTGACCGTCGGCGTCAGTTGTCAGGCTGGCCTGCCAGAACGCCGTGTCGGGGAAATCCTGGCGCACGCCGTCTTCGTCGCGGGTGCTGCGCGCCAGGGCCGAATCGGCCGCTTCACCACCACCGCCACCGCCGAGACCGAGCTGCTCCACCGGAATCTCGATAGGGTACCCCTCGCCGGAGAAAACCAGGCCGGAGCCGATGCGGCTGCGGTACGGCTGTTCGGCGTAGAACGCTTCCAAAATGTGGGGGGCGTTGTCATCTTTCAGGGTGAGCACGGCCAGGTCCACCAGCGCCAGGGAGACATCTGCCTGCACGGGATGGCCCTGGTAGTCGGTGACGCTGATGGTGTAAACGGCCGTTTCTCCCGGACCAAACGTATCCTGCTGCGGCGTTAACGTAACGGTCAGCGCCTGCTGCTCGGTGGAAACCGGCAGTTCGGCAATGCCCAGCCGCATTTCAGGATACGGATTATTGCTGTCATCCACCCCTTTGATAGCCGTGACGGTGACAAAGGCGTTGGGCGACATTTCGGCGGTGATGGGAATCTCCAGCACGTCGCTGCTGCCGTCTACGGTGATGACCCGCTGCTCCAGCAGTTGGCCGCGCTCGATGGTGAGCCACGCCTGCACCGGCTCGTTAAACGGCGACTGGATCAGCACGCGGGCGGTGTCTCCGGGGGCGTAGCTGGTATCGTCGGGCGTGAGCGGCATCGTTTTATCCCGCGGGTCGATCTGCCAGCCTATCTGCCCGGCATCAGCCACCCAAATGGTAGTGCTGCTAAACTGCGCGCGCCCGGCATCGTCAGTAACGGTGGCTACAGCGATGTAGGTACCGCCCTCTTCCGGCGTAAAGCTAGCGGCGGCACGCCCCTGGGCATCGGTGGTGACGCCGGCGCGGGCCACTTCGGTATCAACCGTCTCCCAACGCGTGTAGTACATGCCGTAATCCTGGCTGCGGTTGGGAATCCAGTCGCGCCGGTAAAAGACAACGTCTACCTGCTGGTTGGGCACGGCACGGCCGTCCCAATCAATCGTTTGCAAATTTACGATGGATTCGCTGTTGGCCCGGCCAATGAAGTCGTCGGGCGCAACGCCTACGTACGTTTCGGCAGCGTGCAGCACAACTTCGGTGCGGCTGGTGACGGGGAACTCAGACAGATCAAGCACCATCGCCTCTACGGTGATGGCGCGGCTGCCTTCGTCTACCTCTTGCAGCAGTGTGGCGGGCAGTTCGATAAGCAGACGGCCGTTTTCATCGGTACGGCCGCTGCCGTTGATCACAAAACTGCCAAAGGCATTGCCGTCGCCAAAGCCGCCAAACAGGCCGGGGTCTTTATACAAAAAGCGGGCCGCATCACCAAAACTGTAATAGGGTCCACCTTCCGGCGTGGGTTGGTAAGCTTCTTCATAAACCGTCCACTCCACCGGCAAATCAGTCGCCGGACCACCAAAGAAATATTCGGCGCTTAGCTCAACGGAAACGGTTTCACCGCGCAGCTGCTCCGGCTCGTCAGGCGTCATGGTCACCAGGAATTCCGGCGTGCGGTATTCGGCCACGGTAAACTGGCGGAACGCTTCGACGGTGCCGCTTTGCACGAAGAATTGGTAAGAGCCGAGCCCTAAATCTTCAGGAAGCTGGTACTCGCCGCTGAAGGTGCCGTCAGGACTAACTTCCACGGGGATGGTGCGTTCAAACGACTCGCCGCCGAAGAAGGAGAAGCTGCCCAGGCGCAGGTCGAGGCTGGTGACGGACGGTGGAGTGTAACGGCCGTAATTCGTGTCGCGCACAATGCCTTTGAAGTAGACCGTATCGCCGGGGCGGTAAATGGGCCGGTCGGTGTAGATGTAGGCCAGCGTTTCAATTTCGTCGCCACTGGTGGCCGGGATGTCGAACTGCCAGGGCATCACACCCTCATCCCACAAGCTGCTGCCGATGCCAAAGCCCGCCTGCCCCGGACGGCCGCTGACGACGGTAACGCCTTCCAGGAAGCCGTTGGTTGGATTGTAGTCAAATTGGGCAAACCCGCTGTTGTCGGAAACGGCCGTGCCCAACGACACGCCCTGCTCACTGTACAGCGTTAAATTGCGGTTAGCGGCCGGCTGCCCGGTTTGCAAGTCGGTTACCCAGACGTGCACCGCGCCAAACATCTCTTTGACCACGATGTTGGTGTCGGCCACCACCAGCAGGTTGCGCTGATTTTGCCAGAAGCGCACCTCCTCATTGGTTTCCGGCGCGTCGAGCGTGAGCAGATAGACGCCGGGGGCTAAAGCGCCGCCGCCTTCGCCGGCTAAGGGGATTACGGCCGTGCCCACTTCGTCACGCGGCGTCTCTTGCGGCAGCGACCAGGTACGCACAGGTGCAGCCGCCGGGCGGTAATCAACCACGTCATACGGCCGATTCAACAAGTTAAGCGGCAGACCCAACTCATACAGTGCCAAATTCA
>CALBTC010000365.1 GCA_937967805.1 uncultured Anaerolineaceae bacterium | reverse complement strand
AAATAGATGCCGATGCGCCCCAACGGAGGTATGATTGAGTGATTCTGTGTGACAAAGATAATGACACCACCACTCAATAACCTCAAGATTCTCGATTTTTCCACGCTTTTACCCGGCCCCTACGCCACCATGATCCTGGCCGATCTGGGCGCAGACATTATCCGCATTGAAGCACCCAACCGGCCCGATTTGGTGCGGCTGCTGCCGCCCTTTTCGCCCGACGGCCAATCGGCCCAGCATTCATTGCTTAACCGTTCCAAGCGCAGCCTGGGCCTCAACCTGAAAACGGCCGCAGCCCCCGAAATCATCAAACAGCTTATCACCCGGCAAAAATATGACATCATCGTGGAACAGTTTCGTCCTGGCGTAATGGAGCGTTTGGGCGTGGGCTACGAGCAGCTCAAAGAAGAATGTCCCTCGCTCATTTTTTGTTCGCTCACCGGCTACGGCCAGTCCGGCCCGTACAAAAACCGCGCCGGGCACGACTTGAACTATCTGGCGCTGTCTGGACTGTTGAGTTATTACGGCCGTCAATCCAGCCAGACGCCCCCACCGCCCCCACCCATGCAGGTTGCCGACGTCGGTGCCGGTTCGCTCCATCTGGTAATTGGCCTGCTGGCAGCCATCATCCGCCGGATGAGCACAGGCGAAGGCGGCCAGGTAGACATCGCCATGCACGACGGGGCGCTGGCCTGGAATGCCGTCGGTGCGGCCAAATGGCTGGTCGGTGGCGAAAATCCACAGCCCGAAGGCGAACTCCTGAACGGCGGCAGCTTTTACGATATTTATGAAACGAAAGACGGCCGTTACCTTTCCGTCGCCCCACTTGAACCTAAGTTTTGGCACGGCTTCTGCCAGGCGATTGGCCGGGAAGATTTGTTTAAACCCGGCACCAATTTTGACGCGGCCCATCAACAGACATTTAAAGAAGAAATCCAGCGCGCCATATCGGGCAAAACCATGTCCGAGTGGCAGGCGATTTTTGCCCAACTTGACGTTTGCGTAGAGCCCGTACTCACCACCGAGGAAGCCCTTGCCCACCCGCAAACCCTGGCGCGCCACATGATTGTAGCAGTGCCCATGCAAGATAAAGCACAACAACAAGTTGGTTCCCCCATCAAGCTATCTGACCACGAGCCGGACTACAAATTTAGCGGCAGCGCGCTGGGTCAGCACAGCTTTGAGATATTGACAGAGATTGGCTATACGAATCGGGAGATCGAAACGTTAACGGCCAACAACGTGGTGGCCGGTCCAGAATGAAACAACGCGAAATCTTCTGGTTTTGGCTGCCGCTGTTCGCCAGTTGGCTGCTTATGACGGCCGAAGGCCCTATCGTCAGCGCCGCCATTAACCGCCTGCCTAACGAGGTGATCATGCTGGCAGCCCAGGGCATCGTTGTCAGCCTGTCGGTGACCATAGAAAGCCCCATCATCAACCTTTTGGCCACCTCCACCGCCCTGGTGAAGGACCGCGCTTCTTATTTTTTGGTGCGCCGCTTTACGTTGCATTGGATGATTTTGTTAACGGCCGTTTCCATCGCCATCGCCTTCACCCCCTTGTTTGATCTGGTAGTACGCACCTGGCTGGGGACGCCAGATGAGGTGGCCGAGTGGGTACAGCCCGGCATGCAAATCATGATTTTTTGGAGCGCAGCCATCGCCTGGCGGCGCTTTTTGCAGGGCGTTTTGATTCATTTCAACCAGCCGCGTAAAATGGCCTGGGGTACGGCCGTTCGCCTGCTTACCTCCGGCGGCACCGTCATCGGCCTATCCATGCTGACCGATTTGCCGGGCGTGGTCAACGGCACCACGGCCCTGATGGCCGGCGTCATTGCCGAAGCGATTTACGCCACGATTGCCATCCGCCCGCTGTTGCAAAACGAGCTGAGTGAAACGATCATCACGGATGAGGAGCCGCTCACCTACCGCGATTTGTTCTGGTTCCATTTGCCGCTGGCGGGAACGGCCGTGATGGTGCTGCTGGTTCAACCATTGGTCACGTTCAGCCTGGCCCGGCTGGACCGCCCCACCCAATCCCTCGCCGCCTGGCCGGTCATCTTCCAGATTATGCTCATGGCCCGTGCCGCTGCCCTGGCCTTGCCCGAAGCAGTCATCGCCCTCACCAAGGGACCGGACAGCTATGCCCCCATTCGCCGCTTCAGCCTGACGCTGGCGGCTATCGTTGGCCTGACGATAACGTTGTTCACCTTCAGTCCACTGGCCCGGCTTTACCTGTTTGGCGTGCAGGACATGACGGCCGAAGTTGGCACGTTGGCCCAGGACAGCCTGATCTACTTCTTACCCTTCCCGGCTCTAACCGTCATTGGCATGTGGCTGCGTGGGCTGCTGATAAACGGCCGTAAAACGACGGCCGTCAACGTCGCCATGGTGGTAAACATGATCGTCACCGTTATCGTGTTAGCCATTGGTCTGGCCGGACAATGGCCCGGCTTGCCCACCGCTGCCGTCGCCCTCACCCTGGCCGTCCTGGCCGAAATAATCTACCTGGCCTGGCGCGCCAAGCAATATTTACCGGCCTTTCCCACCATAATGGCTACGCGCAACATTTAATTTTGCAGCTTTTCATCAGTAAGAGGAGTGAACCGCAAAGGACGCAAAAAACGCAAAAAAGATAAGAAAAAAACCTTTGCGCCCTCTGCGCTCTTTGCGGTTAAATATTTTCAATGAACGAAGGAAAAGTTATGATCGAAATTTTGCAGCTACCGCTTGGACCTTTGCAGACCAACTGCTATCTCGCTATTTGTAAGGAGACGATGGAAGCGGCCGTGATTGATCCCTCCTGGGACGGCCGTCGCATCGCCCAAATCGCCAGCGAGCAGGGTGCCGTCATCACCCATATCTTGCTCACCCACACGCATTTTGACCACGTTGGCGGGCTGGCCGAGCTAAAAGAAGCAACCAACGTTCCCATTTACATTCATCCAGAAGCTGTAGAGATGCTGACTCATGCGCCGAAGGCGGCTGCCAGCTTCAACCTCACACTACCCGCACCACCACCCGCAGACAAGATGTTGGCCGAGGGCGACGTCATTGAAGTGGGAAATTTAAAGCTGGAAGTTTTGTTTACGCCAGGACACGCACCGGGGCACGTCTCTTTTTATGTGCGCCGAGAAAACGTTTTGTTCGACGGTGATGTGTTGTTCCAGCGCAGCATCGGCCGTACCGACCTTCCCGGCAGCGACCACGCCACGCTGATGAGAGTATTGCGCGAAAAGATTATGGTGCTGCCGGATGAAACGGCCGTTTTCTCCGGCCACGGTCCTACCACCACCATCGGGCAAGAAAAACAGTGGAATCCCTTTCTGCAGTAGCAATTTGGCTTTTGGTTCACAGAGGGATTGAATCAGAACATCTGTTCATGGTATAATTCCGCCTCGGGAGTGACACCATGACAACTTATGAATTCGACAAATTTCGAATCAGTTTACGCCAAAAGCAGCAGCAAATAACTGAGCTGTTGGAAGAGACACCACCAGCTAAGCAACAATGTTGCCTGGGCACAACTGAAACCGAGGCGGTTGAAGAACATCTTCACGTTATCAGCGCCGCTCTGGAACGGGTGGAAGATGAAACAATCGGGGTTTGCCAGTTGTGCCGCGGCTACGTTGAAACCACCTTGCTAGAAATGGACTATACAGCCTGCATTTGTCTCGACCACTTTTCTACCGAAGAGCGGCGCGAGCTAGAGCGCGAGCTGGAACTGTCGCAGGTGGTGCAAAAAGCGCTGTTGCCGCAGCAAGCGCCAAGCGTGCCGGGGCTGGATGTAGCCGTTTTCAGCCAGCCCTCACACATCATCGGTGGCGACTTTTTTGACTTCTTTCACTTTCGGGATGGGGCTTTTGGATTGGCAATAGCCGATGTGGCCGGTCATGGTGTCTCGGCAAGCCTGATCATGGCCAGCTTACAAACAGCGCTGCGGACGCTGGCCCCGCTGCATAATCAACCGGCAGATCTGCTGAACCATTTAAATCGTTTTTTCATACACAACATCCACTTTTCCAGTTTTGTTACCCTCTTTGCGGGCCGGCTAGAGTCAGACGCACAGCTGCTGCACTACAGCAACGCCGGTCACAATCCACCGCTCCTGCTCTGTACCCAGGCGAACGGCACACTGCCGCTCACCTGGCTAAGCACAACCGGGCCGGCCATTGGCCTGGTGGAAGGCTTCCTCCACCAGACCAAAAGCGTAGCCATACATCCCGATGACTTACTTGTGCTCTACACCGACGGTGTAACGGAAACAATGAACAGTCAAAAGGAACAGTTTGGTGAAGAACGTCTGGCCAACCTGGTACAGCAGCAAGCCGATCAACCGGCCCGGGAGTTGGTTCAGGCGCTGCGGAATGAGCTGACGCAGTTTACTGATGACCGTCCTCTCAGCGATGATTTAACGATTGTCGTCAGTCGGTTCAACCGCAATTTGCCCGAAATCGCGTTCAACTGATGAAATTGCATCATTGCAGCCCTCAGCATTCCTGGCAGCTTAGGCAAGGCCCTTTTTGTGGTGCCTACGCCATCCAATTAGGGTGCCAGCGTGATCTCTACGCTGGCCAGATGAACATCGCCACCAAATGCAGGACTAGGATCGCGCACTACCACGCGGCCGGGCATAGAGGCTGCAACTTCATATGACAGCTCAATGCTGAAAGGCCCCGGCTGGCCCAAATCTGGCGCGTTCACAATGACGGGCTGCGAGCTAAGCAGTTCGCCTGCCTCACCCAAAAGCTCTACCACCAACGTTTGCTCAAAGCTGGCCAGGGTCTCGCCGGCTACGGTGACCGTTCCCCCGCTAATCGTCTCCCGCAATGCCGGCTGGCTGATTTGTATTCGTTCGGCATGAGGCTCAACAGTCACGATTTGTTCTTCGCCTGAATCGGCCAGTGTGAGTCCAACCGAAGCAAGATGCGTAATGCCGCCATCGCGGGCGCTGGTGGCATAAACTTGAACAAATGCCTGCTGTTCGCCACTGACGGTAAATGGAACATCCACGGTAAACGGACCGCGATTGCCCAGCTCTGCCTGAATCGTCGTAGGTGTTTCTATCAGTTCGGTGCCATCGGCCAGCAGCAGGCGAATAACCAGATTTTGCTCAAACGTGGGATCAGCGATACCCGTGACCTGAAGCGGGCTGTTGACAATTCTGGAGCCGGGACCAGGCTGTGAAATGAAAATGGCCTCTTCCACTAACTCGTCAACTTCACCTTCGCTTGCCTCGGGAGTTGATGCCTGGCTTACGGCCGTTGTCGGCTGCAATGGCGGGGTTGCTGAGGGCAATGGCGTAAATGTGGCTGGAAGCGTGGGTGTTGGGGCTACGGCCGTCTCGCTCAGCGACCCACAACCCACCAACAAAACAAGTAAAGGCAAGAAGCGCATCAGTTGAATAACTTGCCTGACTCGTAAAAAAGGACGCATAAATCCCTCCGCTAATGGATTAGATTGGTCCAATCCTTCGGTCATGCTCAGGACAAGCCTGGCAGATTGGACCAATCTACAAACAAAGCCTAAACGAACCCTAAGGTGTGGCAGTTGCTGTAGGGATCGGTGTGGCAGTTGGCGTTGCCGTGGGTACAGCCCCCTGCCAACTAAAGAACGCGTCCGCGCTACTAGAACCACCAAAAGTGTAAATGGGCAGCCCATCGGAACGCGTGCCGGTGACCTGAACAATGCTGACACGCCAGCGCATCTCATACAGTTTCGGTGTGGTGGGCCGCCAGGAGGACGGCACGCGGAAAGCGGTGGCGCGGGTGAAGCCGCGCCAGGGTAAGCTGTCTAAATCGTCGATGTTGGTCAGTTCAACCATGTACATTTCATCTTCGGCCAGCGGTTTTACGGCCGTCCATTGCAGCAAAATCGTCTCATCCAACGACTCAACCACGGTGCCGGCCACCGGGTAAAGCAGCTGCGGCCCGGGCGGCGGCAGCGTTTCCGTGGGCGTGGGAGACGGTCCCGCCGTTGGCGGCAGCGATTGGCCATAGATAATTTGTGGAATGCACACCGGATCGCCCGGCTGGAGCAATGAAGGATCGTCGATCCGGTTCACCCGAGCCAGCAAATCAAACGGCACGCCAAAGCGGCTGGCAATGCCTACAATCGAATCTCCTTCCTGCACCTGGTATAAATCGCAGCCGGTGGGGTCCACAATGACTGTTTCGCCATTAATGTTGGCGGCGATCACCTCCAGCGGCGGCGTGGGCGTTGGCCAGGGAATCAGTAAATCCTGATCGAGCTGCACCTGCGTGTTGGTATCGATCCCATTGGCCGCGGCGATGCTCTCCGGCGAAATGCGGTAGCGCAGCGAAATGCCAATGAGCGTTTCGCCGCTGCTGACGGTGTGGGTGCGCGGCGGGCGCGGCGTGTCGGTGGGTGCCGGCGTGGGCGTTATGGTGGGGGTCATCGTTGGGGGGCTGGTTTCGGTAGGCAGCGGCGTCCAGATAGGCGTGTAGGTAATTGTGGCCGGAATGGGCGTGGCTGAGGGGGCAATGACCATGCTGACTTCCCCACTTTGATACTGCAAGATCAACCCACCCACGACCACAATGATGGCAAAGAAGACGGCCGTCATCGCCAAAACCAGCGGCGTCTGCCGTTCGCGCATGACCGATTCTACGACTTCTGGTGCGTCTGGAACGGCCGTTGTCGGCGCAGGGGCTACCCGTTTGAAGGTGGGTATCTCAGGTGTTACCTCTGATTTTGAGACGGTGGTGGGGGAAACGGCCGCTTCCGCCGGCTCAGAATGGACTGTTTCCTGCTCTGCCGTTGGTTCGACCTCTGGTTCGGGAGAGGCTTCTTTTTGCGGAGGAACCAGAGGCTCCAACTGCGCGCCACACATCAAGCAAAGGGTGGCATCGGCGGCAACAACCGTGTCGCAAGAGGGGCAGCGCCGTTCGTCGTCTGGCGCCTGGGGCAAATCCGGGAAATCACTCATCATTATGGTTCAACTTATGGCATAATTGAAGGCTATACCATAGAGCGCGGCATTATACCAAGCCGGATGCCCTGCTGCCAGTTGCGGCGGACATCACTCATGACGAGTTCAGGGATATTCTAAAAACAATGCCCGTCAATTAACAGATTTCAAATGTGCGAGGAGCGGAGCATCCCTTCGACGATGCTCAGGACGGGCCTGAGATGCGGAATGGGTTCTGCACCATCCGTTCACATCTGAGGATGCTCGCTCCACCTTAATTTAGCGTGAGGCGTGAGATGTGAAATTTTTCCGGTCACGTTTCACGCCTCACGCATCATGTTGAAAGAATATTTACGCACCGTTCCGGGCAAATCGTTCAGTCAGGCGACCAACCACCACAACAAGCCCAAAAGGCAAAGCGAAGCGGACTACAAATAATAAGAGAATAATCAAAACCCCGGTTAACACGTCCATCTTAAACCTCCATACACACCTGCTTTTGCCAACAGTTGTGCCGATTGCTTTTACGTAAACCGCGAATTGCTTATTGGTTCTCTGAAAACCTTTTTTCGGTTTACGTCGCTATGTATGAAGCATAGAGGTTGGGAAGACGGCCGTCTATTCGGTAATCCCAGCATTTTGCCCTGGGTAAAATCCCCCACAACCGGCCCGCAAAAGCCGGTTTGCCCGTTTTTTTTGCCGCGAAATTTCCCTCACGGCAGCAATTCTCACCCAAAACACCCCATTTTGGCATGGGGTAAATTCCCCATACAAAAATCCGTCTCACACCTGATTTACGTCCACACTCCCCTCATCTACACTGGAACCATGATGAATCAGACCGCACTGACCAGATGCCTTTTCCCTCTGCGCCTCTGCGTCTCTGCGTTAAGAATCCGTTTTTCAAGGAGCATCCTATGTTCAAAAGAATCATGATAGGGGTGACATTCGCGCTGCTGCTGGGATTTATCACCTTTACTGTGACGCAGGCGCAAACAACGCCGGAAGCCTACGGCTCCGACGACTGCGGCGAGTGCCACGAGACGGTGACCACCCAATGGGAAAACAGCGCCCACGGCCACGCCAGCGTGGTCGAGACGTTTCTAACCGCCTGGACCGAGCAGGGCAATCCGCCAGAATGCCTTAGCTGCCACACCACCGGCTTTGATCCGGCAACCGGCACCTACGAAACAGAAGGCGTAGCCTGCGCCACATGTCATCCATCCGACCCGGCGGAACATCCGCAAAAAATTATGCAAACCGACATCTCTTCCCGGCTGTGTGGTTCATGCCACGTAGACACCTTTGCCGAATGGGAAACCAGTGAACACGGGCAAGAGGAATTGTCATGCGCCCGCTGCCACAATCCGCACACCAATGAGCTGAAGTTGGGCAGTATGCAAGATACCTGCCGCACCTGCCACAAAGAAGAGTCCCATTTCTTTAACTACACCGCCCACGCCGACGGAGGGTTGCTGTGTACCGACTGCCACCTGGAAACCAAAAGCAATCCATTAGGCAACGGGCACAGCCAGATTTCCCATACCTTCTCGGTTGGCTCAGATACCTGCACCGCCTGCCACAGCCAGGAAATGCACGAGCCCAATGCTTCGGCCATGTCGCCGGCACATGAAGTTGAAACCCAGGTTGGCTTTTTAGCCGCCGGCAACATTGGAACGGCCGCTGCCGGGGCAAACGTATCGGCCGAAAGCCCATGCCTTTTTGAGGAAGATGAAGTGGTGATGGAAGCAGGATTTTTGACGGGCAGCAGGGCAACAAGCGGCGCTGTCATGCCGGAGCCCTCTGCCAGCAGCTCTTATAACTTCGTCATTCTGGCCTCGCTAATTGGTATGGCGTTTGGTCTGGTAGGCTCGCCCTGGTTGGAAAAATGGCAGGAAAGATTGCGCAACCAGAAAGATGGAGGCAGCCATGAACAATAAAGTAGGACGTCGCGATTTTATCAAATTGGCTGCGGTGGGAACGGCCGTTACCACCATCACCATCGCCGCCAAACGGAACCCATCTGCGGCACCGGTTGAATCCAGCCTGCACCGCTGGGCGATGGTCATCGACCAGGCCAAATGCGTCGGCTGCGGCGAATGCAGCCTGGCCTGCCAGGCGCACAACGACACCCGCGAAGAGGCACCGTGGAACCGGATGATCGAGCTGGAGCCGCTCAGCGGCGAACCGGTGTACGCGCCGGTGCCCTGTATGCACTGCGAAAATGCCCCCTGTGTCGACATCTGCCCGGTCAGCGCCACCTACCACCGGCCGGACGGCATTGTGATGATGGATTACGAAAAGTGCATCGGCTGCCGCTACTGCCAGTTGGCCTGCCCCTACGGCGCCAGAACCTTTAATTGGGAAACACATACAGGTGAAAATTCTGCCGTGCCAGAATGGGGCGAGCCGGAAGTGGAACGCCGTCCGCGCGGCGTGGCCGAAAAATGCACCTTCTGCTTCCACCGCATCGATCGTGGACTGGCTGAAGGGCTGACGCCCGGCATTGACCGGCAGGCAACGCCCGCCTGTGTGGCCGCCTGTCCCGTCGGCGCCCGCATCTTTGGCGATTTAAACGATCCGGAATCTCCGGTGAGCAAAGCGTTGGCTAAATATCCGTCTACGCAGCTGCGCAGGGATTTAGGCACAAATCCGCGTGTTTACTATCTACCCGCCCGCCGTGAAGAGAAGGAAGAATTATCATGAACATGACCATGACCCAAAAAATCAAGCTGCACCCTGCCGCATTCCCGCTGTGGGTCGGCCTGCTGCTCTTGCTGATGGCCGCCGGAGCAGCCGCCGGCATCATCGTTCTCATTCAAGGATTGGTTGTGACCAATCTTACCGATTTGGTGCCCTGGGGCCTGTGGATTGGCATTGACCTGTCTGCCATTGCCCTGAGTGCGGGGGCGTTCACCCTGTCCGCGGCCGTTTACCTGCTGGGGTGGAAACAGCTGCAACCGATTGCGCGAACGGCCGTCTTCGTCGGTCTGCTCGGCTACAGCATGGCCATGCTCTGTCTGTTCATGGACATCGGCCGACCTGATCGCTTCTGGCACGCCGTCGCTTTTTGGAACATTCACTCGCCGCTGTGGGAAGTCACGATGTGCGTCATCCTCTACTTCACGGTGCTGATGCTGGAAGTGGCCCCTATTTTTGGCGAAGCGAGCTGGTTTAAGTCACGCTGGCCCAAAATAGCAGACCGGCTGCATCACATCCATAAATTTGCGCCGGCGCTGGCCGTGGCCGGGCTTACCTTCTCACTGCTGCACCAATCGTCGCTGGGTGCCACTTACGGCGTGCTCAAGGCGCGGCCCATCTGGTATAAGCCCAGCCTGGCCGTGTTGTTTATTGTTTCGGCCGTGATTGGCGGCCTGGCGCTGACAGTCCTGTCCTCCAAGCTGGCGGCGCTCTTCTCCGAGCGGGCCAACGTGCGCGACGACATCCTGGACAAAGTGTCTCAGGTGATTGGCTGGATGCTGTTGGGCTACCTGTATCTGCGCTTCTGGGACACGCTGGGGATGGAATACACGCTGGAACCTGGCCGCACGGAAGGACTGCACATTCTCACCAGCGGGTCGCTCGCCTTTAACTTCTGGATTGGCGAACTGCTGCTGGGAATCCTGATTCCGGGCGTGATTTTGGTGAGCGGGCGGCTGCGACGCCACTCGCGGCTGCACCTGCTGGCTTTGGTCTTAGCCGTCGGTGGGTTGGTGGCTTACCGTTGGGATACCAATATCGTGGGGCAGATGGTTGCCTTTAGCTACCTGCCCACGCAAATTGAACCGCTTTACACGGCTTACCGTCCGGCACTGATTGAAGTGCTGGTAGGCCTGGGCGTGATTGCTTACGGACTGCTGGCCTTTACGCTGGGCGTGCGCTACCTGGGCATTGTCGACCACAGCACGATCCCAGATGACGTGGCGGACCCTGTGACAAGCGAGCCGGTGACGGCCGTTTCTCACTAAAACAATTAGGAGGAGCAAGCATCCTCAGGCTTGTACTGAGCAAAGCCGAAGTATGCGTCCTATTTTTAGCCGTTGGCATCTGAGGATGCTCACTCCTCCTGAAACCTGAAGGTTGATTATCATGAACGCATCACAAGCAACGCTCACGATGGCGCTCTTATTTGCCCTACGCTGCCTGCTGCCGCTGGCCCTCATGCTGGGCATCGGTTACGCCATGAACTGGATGGTTGATCGATGGGAGGCGGAAGCAGAGGAAAGTGGTGGGGGAACGGCCGTAGCCAAAAACATCATTGCCCAAAACGGCAACCGCTGCTGGTCCATCATGAAATGTAAGCCTGAACTGCGCAAAGATTGCCCAGGCTTTAAACAGCAAATGATTCCCTGCTGGCTGGCCAAAACCCAGGCCGAAGGCGCGCTCCCGGAAAAATGTCTAACCTGCCCACTTTATGAAGCAAATCCCTCCTTGGCTTGAGCATAGTAAAAAGTGAGAAGTGAAAAGAGGGTTACTTCTCACTTTTCACTTTTCACTCCCCTTCCCTACTCCTCCAACCCAATCAACCCTTGTCGCAGGGCATACTTCACCAAATCGATCCGGCTGTGCAGGTTCAGCTTGCGCATAATATTTTCGCGGTGGCGATCCACCGTTTTGACGCTGATCACCAGCTCTTCGGCAATTTCGGGGTTGGTCAACCCTTCGGCGATGAGCACCAGCACCTCTCTTTCCCTCGGCGTCAGATCGCTCACCAGGGCCACCGAATCTTCCCCGGCATCGCCACCGACATAACTTTGCACCAACCGGGTAGCCAACGAGGGGTAGAGAAACACCTCACCCCTGCTCACGGTGCGAATGGCGCGCACCAGTTCATCGGGCGCGGCCCGCTTGGGCAGGTAGCCGGAGGCGCCTGCCTGAAGCATCTCAAAAAAGTATTGGTCATCTTCATGCATGGTGAGGGCGAGCACGGCCGTATCCGCATACGCCTCTTTAATCTGCCGGGTAGCTTCAATGCCGTTCATTCCCGGCATCTGAATATCCATGAGGATGACGTCTGGCCGGAGGTTGCGCACCTGGGCCAATGCCTGTGTGCCGGATTCTGCCTCACCCACAATTTCCATATCCGGCTGGGCTTGCAGCAGCATCCGCAGCCCGGACCGAACGACGGCATGATCATCGGCTAACACCAGCTTGATTTTAGGCATCCTTGCCTCCCGATAAATCATCCGCAGATTACACAGATTTTTGCAGATTTTATTGCTTTTTAATCTGCGAAATCTGCGGATAAAAAAAATTAAACGGCCGTAATGGGGATGGAGACCTGAACGGCCGTTCCCTGCCCCGGCTCTGAGTGAATCATACAGGTACCACCAACCAGTGCCACCCGCTCCTGCATCCCCAGCAGCCCCCAGGCCTGCTGCCCACTGCCAACGGATTCAAACACAATTGGCGGTTCAAACCCACGGCCGTCATCACGCACTTCCAGGCAAAGCAAATTATCTGTAAAGCTGATCTCGACAGTTACCTGGCCGGCCTGGGCGTGTTTAGCTACGTTGGTGAGCGACTCCTGGGCAATGCGAAAAACAATCGTCTCGATTTCCGGCTGCACACGCTGGCGACGGCCGTTGAGCACAAAATCTGCCTGCACGCCAGCCCGTTCGGCAAACGATCGTACCTGGCTTTGCAATGCGGGAACCAACCCCAGATCGTCGAGGAGAGACGGCCGTAAATCCCGAATCAGATCACGGAGCGCTTGCAGCGCCTGGGTGCTCATCACTTTTAGCTCTGCCAGCTGCGAAGACGCCAGAGCGGGATCGTGCTGCACATTCTCGCTGGCAGCGGCAAAGCCGAGGCCCAGCGCCGTCAACGTCTGGCCGGTGCCGTCGTGCAGCTCGCGGGCAATGCGCTGTCGCTCGCGCTCCTGGGCCGAGACAATTTGATGCAGCAGTTCGCCGCGCAGCGTCTCTCGCGCCTGCGATTCACCGTAGCGGGTGGCGTTTTCAATGGCGATAGTGAGCTGGCTGGCAATCGTCTCCAACAGCGACAAATCGCGTCTACTGAGCTTAATTTCTGGCTCCAAGCCTAAAATGAGTCCGCCGGCCACTGACTCAACGTCCCCCAACGGAAAGCCCAGCAATTGATTTCCAATAAATAATGTCTGCTCGTCACCCGCGGTGCCCAGCAATGTCTCCGGCAAAGTTTCTACAAGACCATCGTGCAAAATGGCAGGGTGTCCATTATTGAGCATATAGGTCGTGAGTACATGACCTTCATTACAGGCTGGTGTACCGCGTTGGGGCAGCCGATCGTACCCGGCATAGGTCAGGCAGCGCAATGGCTTTTCCGGATGCGCTCGTAAAACAACCAGGCTGGTTTGCACGTAGGACAGGCTGTCGCAGATTTGCTGGACTGCCTGATTGAGCAGTTCGTCACGGTCCAGGGTTACCGACAGGCTGCGCGAAAGATCAAAAAGGAGGGAAAGATCGTGGACGGCCGTTTGCAGCTCCTGGTTCAATTTTTCCGTTTCGCGACGGCTTTGTGCTTGAATGAACAACGCCTCCTCCTGGGCCGCTATTTTGGCCTCATTGGCCCGCGCCAGATTCAACTGCCGTTCAATCTCAAACGCGCGCAGCGCCCGCACAATAAAGATGGCAACCAGAGCGGCCATTGCACCGCGAAAAAGCTGAACGGGGATGCCAAACAGTTGGGCAAACAGCGTGGCGTTAATAACATTTGCCGGAAACAAAAAGCTGGCGCGGGGGAAAATTTGGCCAAACACGCCGTAGATCAACAGCGCCAGTGCCGCCCGCAGCAAATCGCGCCCTGTGTCCGGCATGTCCAGCCGCTGGAATGTGCGCTGCTCCAGTACGATAGCCCAGGCCGCCAGCGCTGCCCCTGGTATGCCCAAAATGTACCGGGAAAGCGCGTCAACAGCCGATATAAACTCTTCGGCCGGCGGCTGGTATGTTAAGTAGGTAAGCAGCAAACTGACCAACCAGATGCCAAGAAGCGATCCGGCAATAAGAAAGGCGTGTAGCTTTTCAGACTGCGCCTGCTCGCCGCGGGACAGGTAAATGAGGCGAATGCCAAAAACAATCAGAAGCGAAAACGAGAGTGCCAGATGAGCAATGCGCACCTCTTCTAGCAGCAGCCAGGCGGGAATGTTGGCTGCGCCGGCTGCCCCCAGCCTTTGGAACATCTCGAACCATTCGTGCAGCCCGTGCAGCAGGCCAAACCCGGCCAGCGGTCCCATCGCCTGCGCCAGACGAAAAGTGGAAGCCTGCCGCGACTCAACCCAAACCAGCAGCCCCATGCAAAAGAAGGCCAGGCCATAAAAGAAGTAGATGATGGTGAGATTATTCTCGAAAAAGGTTGTTAACGCCTGCATACCGGAACAATATCTAATTTAGAACCCGGCAACCAGTTGCCAAGCGCATCTCTGACAGGTGATGATTGTCACCAAATCCTGCCAAAAATATTCGGCAAAACGGCCGTACCCCTCCAGCACCCATCCTCCAGGCCAAAACAATTGACCCTCGCGAGGAAGATTGGCCAGATCACCGCCACTTTATAGCCCTATCTTCTGACTAGACCATTTCTGCTATAATGTACCTCAATCGACAGGCATTTAGAAGACAATCCAAATGGGGTTACTAACATGATCCATATTACAGAAAACCGATATATTGTTAGGAATGACAAAATTCTGAGCGGCGAACCGATCATTAATGGAACGCGTACTCCAGTGAGGGCCATTGTAGAAACATGGCGGCAAGGTGTTTTGCCAGAGGAAATACCAAGCTTATTGCCGCACCTGACATTGGCCCAAGTATTTGATGCGTTGAGCTACTACAGTGAGCATCAGGAAGAAATCAACGAATACATTGAACGCAATCGAATTCCAGATGATCTGATTGACCCACTGGTGAGGGATATGTGAATCGGCTTTTCATTAAACGGCAAATATTTGGAGAGAAAAATATGACGGACAAAAATGATAAAGCAAAAATCCTGGGACGGTACATTGTGGCTGATCCAAAAATCTGCCATGGTAAACCAACCTTTCGTGGCACGCGCATTTTTGTTGCAGACGTTTTGGAACAGGTTGCCAGTGGCATGGCCTGGGAAACAATTATCGAAGAATGGCATGATAGCATTACAAAAGAGGCCATCGCAGAAGCGGTCCAGTTGGCAACTCAGGCTCTGCTGAAACATTCGGATGAATTCATTTTAGAACCCGCGTGAACATTCTCGATGAAAACATCCCCAGAAACCAACGAGAATTGTTGCTAAGTTGGCGTGTCTCTATTCGTCAGATTGGCTATGATACTGGCCGAAAGGGAATCCAGGACGATGAAATAATTCCTTTATTACACCAGTTGCGCCGCCCCACATTTTTTACCCGCGATTCTGACTTTTTTGATCGTAGATTGTGTCATCAAGGGTATTGCCTTGTTTATTTGGATGTGGATAAATACGAAGCAGCACTTTTTATTCGTCGCGTTCTAAAACATCCAGAAATTAATACCCAGGCAAAGCGCATGGGTTCTGTAATTCGCGCCTCACGGAAAGGGCTTGGATTATATCGGCATCATGCCGGCGAGCTAACTTCTTTAGATTGGCAAGAGTAATACCAGGTTCCCCACCTAAAGCACACCCTGGAAACGGCCGTTCCCATCCAACACCCCTTATCCAGCCAGAACAATTATCCCCCAGGAAGATTAACCGTATCCCCACACCACCTCAAGCACGCCGTGGAAACGGCCGTACCCATTCAACACCCTTTGCCCAGGCCAGAGCAAGTCGTGTATGAGTTTTGGGATGTTATGCTACAATAGCTCATGGGTGAGAAGTTCTGGATACAAGATTTTGCAACTGGGCTTGACCGCCTGCGAATACATTTCATAACAGAAGGTGGGCGGGTCATCTCAATTGTCGTAATTCAATACGAAGCCTACATTGATGACAAGTGGCGGGCAATTGTACGATTTGACGAAGCACATGGCTTTTTTCATCGGGACGTACTGTTTCCCTCCGGTGGACAAAAGAAAACCGCGCAACCGGCCGTTAACAAAAACCTTGCCTTAAATGATGCAATCGCCCATATAAAGCAGTTTTGGCAAACCTACCGCGAAGCGTATGAGGCTGACTATGATGAAAGCAAATAATGACACGAACCTCACGGATAAAAATCTAGATCGGTTATCCAATTTTTTAAACCAGGAACTAGATAATCCAACGTTATCCTCTCAGATTCCAGACGGAGCACACATTTTTCACGGCGCATACAATGATTCAGATTTAACGCAGGAGAATCTGAATTTAGCCGCCAAACTATTGCTTGGTATGACCCTGGGATATGTCGAGGATGCGCCGCTCATGATGGTATTTGAACAAAAAAACGGAAAACACGTCTTGATTGATTTGTCAGAAACATTGCCGAAAAAACAGGCCCAGGCATTCATTGGACGGTTCCAAAAACAAAGTCAGAAGAAAATGGCTGCGAAGATCAATCAATTTCTGGCAATTTGAGCTTGCTCTGGGCAGATTTTAGGCCTAACGGCCGTTTCCCAATCCCACGTCAAGCACACCCTTCAGAAATAACCGGCGAAACGGCCGTACCCATTCAACCCCCATTATCCAGACCAAAGCAATTAACCATCCCTGGGAAGATTGGCCGTATCCCCACACCACCTCAAGCACGCCCTGGAAACGGCCGTACCCATCCAACACCCATTATCCAAGCCAAACCACTTGACCATCGCTGGGAAGATTAGCCTAACCACCACCCTGCAAACGGCCGTTTCCAGGAAATCTAGCTATTGATTGCAAATGTGCCATCGGATACAATACCAACGTGAAAGTTCCAAACATTGTCATTGACACGAATGTCATAATTGCCGCCCAGCGATCACAACGAGGCGCATCAGCCAAGTTAATTTCTCTGGTAGGGACTGGATTGTTTGAAATTCATTTGTCGATACCACTTGTTCTTGAATATGAAGACGTCCTTGCCAGGAACAGAACAACTTTAGGTTTGAGCCAAGATGATGTCGCCGATTTGGTTGACGCTTTTTGTGCCCTTTCAACCCACCATGAAAAGATTCACTTTAGGTGGCGGCCTTTCCTACCAGATCGGGATGATGAATTCATCTTAGACCTGGCTGTTGTGGCCCAAGTTGACTACATTATTACGTATAATAAGAAAGATTTCGCCGGTGTAGAGAGATTCGGCATTAAAATCTCTGACCCCAAAACATTCTTGCAAGAAATAGGAGAAATCCCATGAGCAACGTCTTGAGTTTACGTATTCCAAAGACCCTTCATAATCAAGTGCGAGAATTAGCCCAAGAAGAAGGTGTCTCGATGAATCAATTTGTCATGTTAGCTTTGGCGGAAAAAGTAGCTGCTTTGCAAGCCATCGATTATCTGGAAGAGCGGGCCAAACGAGGCAGTCGCGAAAAGATGCTGGCTGTTCTGGCTAAAGCGCCAGATGTTGAGCCAGAGGAGTTTGACAAGCTCTGAAATTTTTTGCCTAAACCCCACACCACCTCAAGCACGCCCTGGAAACGGCCGTACCCATTCAACATCCCTTATCCAGACCAAAGCAAACGACCGTTTCCCAACACCACCTCAAGCACACGCTGGAAACGGCCGTACACGTTTGGTATACATTACTCCCCCACTTGTTACAGCCTGCAATCTATTTACTCTGCATTGCTAAACTTAAACCAAAACTTTATACTGCACCTATGCAGGCATCTGCCATTTTGTAAAGATTTAGGAGCTCATACCAACTAAAATTAACTATTAGAAAGTTTTGAATTTTTGGTATTCGAAAATAATTATCGGGAAAAATCATATGTCTTTGATTGAAACATTACTGGTGAAATTGGGGCCGGCCATTACAAAATCAATACTTGCAATTTGGCTCAATGATGCAAATTTGGCACCGAACTTTACAACAGATGCAGTTGCTGATTTCATTGATGTTTTCAGAGGCAAAACGGATGATGTTATTGCTCAAAGGCGAGCTGCTCGTCAATTTGTTGACATTGGCGAAAGAGTAGCTGAAAGTTTATTGACAATTTTTGAAAATGAAGCGCGCCATTTAGATGAAGCTTCATCAAAGGCTATTATAATAGCTGTGTCTAAGACCCTAACTGAGGCAAAGATTTCCTCGTCTCTCTTGGCGAAAAATGATCTCGATCCAAACAAATTTGCTAAGTATTTAATTGACTTTGAAAATCACTCGCGCCACTTTACAGCAAACGAATCTCACATTTTTCATCGTGTTTTAAAAGAATGCAGCCAATGCATTATCGATATTGCATCAAGTTTGCCGAATTTCTCTGAACAGACTTTCGCAGAGTTATTAAAGCGAGACAGAAAGCTATTAAGCATAGCAACGCAAATTCTTCAAACAGTACAAAGCATCAGAGAAATAAGTCAGCGCACAAATAGCAACCAAATTACTGAGTACTTTGAATACGAATATCGTCGCAATGTAGAACGGAAATTAGGAAAAATTCAGCTTTTTGGCCTTGAAGCATCTCGGACTAGCACAAGTTATGGTTTATCGACAGCATATATTACCTTGATGGTAAATCGAAAACGTTACCTTGGCGCAAATCGTGGATACGACTATGTAACTATTGAGGAAGAATTGAAGAGAACAAATCGATTGTTACTGCTGGGACCTCCGGGTTCTGGTAAAACGACTCTATTACAATGGATTGCAGTTAATGCCGCAACAAACTCATTTGCAGATGACCTAGTGGATTGGAAAAATCGGGTTCCTTTTTTTGTGAGACTAAGAGAGTTTGCTCACAGCAATTTACCTACACCAAAAGAATTTATAAAGATTTTAGCAATGAACATTTATGATGAAATGCCTCAGGGATGGGTAAGCAATTTACTTCGTAGTGGCCGAGCTATTGTTCTTGTTGATGGGGTGGACGAATTACCAAATAAAAAACGCGAAGAAGTTCGTGAGTGGATCGTAGATCTTTGGGAGAACTACCCAAAAGCAAATTATGTGATTACATCACGCCCCTATGCGGTTACACCTTATTGGCTCTCAAGAGAATTCTCTACAGCTGTGCTACAGCCCATGAATCTTAATACTGTTGACAACTTTGTCACTCGTTGGCATAGCGCAGTTCGAGAAGGAATCGCAGACGAAGATCAAAAAGATGAATTGACGAGCCTTGAGGAAAATTTGAAAAAGACTTTTCGTAGCAACCGCTCAATACGTAATTTAGCGACTAATCCATTACTTTGTGCAATGCTATGTGCATTACATCGAGATAAATTCCAAAATTTACCCACACGCAGAGTCGCATTATATGATGCAGCTTGTCGAATGTTACTCGAAGGGCGAGATAAGCATCGAAAAATTACAAGCCAATATTCACATCTAGATTTCGCTCAAAAGCAAGCTTTACTTCAACGGCTTGCTTATTGGATGCTAAGGAACAACAAACCTCAGGCAAGCCGGGAGGAAGCCGAGCATCAATTTGATATCGGAATCAAGATGTTACAGGGTATCAATGACAAACTAACTGTTGCTCAATTCTATCAAGTCCTGATTGAACGTAGTGGTATTGTACATGAACCAGAAATCGGTGTTATTGATTTTGTTCATCGTACATTCTTGGAATACCTTGCAGCATTAGCTGCTATAGATGAGCGAGATATTGGTGCCCTCATTAAAAATTCTGGTTACCAAGAATGGCGAGAGGTAATCATCTTAGCTGCTGGTATCGCAGATGCAAAGGGACGTAAAGATCTAATAAATGGTTTAATTGAACGTGGCGATAATAAGTATATTCGAAATGCTCCATCTTACTTCTTAGCGGCTGCTTGCTTAGAGGCAACCGTTGAGATTGATCCAAAAGTCAAGAGTAAGCTTGACAGCCGTATTGCGGACCTGATTCCTCCCGATTCTCTTGATAGAACTAGAGAATTGGCATCAGCAGGTGAACTTGTCGCCCCATATCTGGTTGCAAAGGATGATTATAAAGCCGAAACTTCAATACTTTGCATCCGAACTCTAAAAGAAATAAAGGGAGAAGCAGCGATTGATGCTTTAGCGACTTTTTTTTCCGATACACGCAAAACTGTGCAAGTAGAATTGACGAAAACTTGGCAGGCATTCGATAGAGAGGAGTTTGCCAAAAAAGTATACTCTAATTGCTCTCAATTGATTTTCCAAGGTGATACTGACATCTCAGGATGCAAATACTTAAGTGGGCTGACAAAAATAATAATAGAGAAAAATAGTGAGCTGTTCTCCTTAAGCCCCCTCGAACACCAATATAATCTACAAGAACTATCTTTACATCAATGCAATAACCTAAACAATTTAAAAGATATCTCATATCTCAATAATCTAAAAACCTTGACGATAAGTGAATGCAAAGAGCTTGAGGATATTTCTCCAATCTCTAGGCTAAATAAACTCGAATTTCTGAGCTTACGTGGCTGCAAAAACATCAGGACCTTAGATCCGTTGGAACCGCTACATATGTTGCGTGTCTTGGACATTAGGGGACTTATTTGGACAAGCGACCTAAGCATAGTCGCTGGCTTACGAAATCTAGAGAAACTTGTAACTGACAGAGCAATATCAGAAGAAGACATAGTCGTTTTGAAGCAGATTGTGCCTAGATTAAAAGTAGTCGAATCTTTATGAATTATCAAAAAATGATCTCTCGATCTTGTCGTTTATAACTTTCCTCCTCCCAAAAAACCATCGCGTCGTTGCGCCAAAAGTGGTAACATACCCACGATTCCCTAAACGCAACCGATCTTGAAGGAAAATCCCCTATGCGACTGATTGTAGATGGACGGCCGATTTCCTATGAACCCGGTGATTCCCTGCTCATCGCCCTGCTGCGCGCCGGGTTCCAGCCCACCGGCGGCGGCTGCCTCTGCCTGGGCGGCGACTGCAACAACTGCCTGGCCACGGTCGACGGCGTCAGCTACGTGCGCACCTGCCAGACGGCCGCCAAACCGGGCACCGTCGTGCAGCTGCACCACACACAAAAGTACCCGCCCCTGCCAAGTGAAGATCGCGCCAGGCCCGCCGTGCCCGCCCGCAACCTGTTTTGCGACGTAGTCGTCATCGGCGCGGGTGAAGCGGGCCAAACGGCCGCTTCCCAGGCCCAAGCCGCTGGCAAAACCGTTATCACCCTGGATGCCGCCCAAGGCCAGGAAGCCATTGGCATCTACAACGGCCCGCTAGTTGTGGCCCGCACCACCGACGGCCTGCTCCACGTCCATCCCCACGACGAAATCATCGTCGCCACCGGCGCCGCCGAAATTCAGCGGGTCGTGCCGGGCTCCGAGCTGGCCGGTCTGCTCACCAGCCGCGCCGCGGAACAATTGGCCCAGGCCGGTCTCGATTTAGGCCGCGTCGTCGCCGTGGGCACGCCCCCTGCCGGAGTTGAATGTGAGCTGGCCGCCGGTGAACTGGTGCGCTTTGAAGGCGAAAACGGCCGTCTCCACACCGTCATCACCCAGGATGAAAATGGGCAGGAACACAGGTATGAATGTGATACGGCTGTCGTCGGCCTGGGGCTGCATCCGCGCAACGCTCTCCTGCGCATGGGGCACGAACTGCCCGTGCGCGCCGTCGGCAGCGCCGCCCGCGACTCCGACATTCCCCCCTGCCCCAAAGCGGGTATCATCTGCCCGTGCGAAGGCGTTTCCGTTGTCGATTTAGAGGCGATTTGGCAGCAGGGCTTCCACGAAATGGAGCTGGTGAAGCGGGCCACGCTGGCCGGCACCGGCACCTGCCAGGGCTCGGTCTGCCTGCCCTACCTGCGCAGCTTTTTGCTGGAAAAAGGCAAAACGTTGCAGCCCTCGTTCACCGCCCGCCCCGTCACCCGGCAGCTCACGATGGGCGAGGTGTCGGCCGGCGCCCACCATCCCGCCGTGGCCCGTACCGCCCTGGACGCCGAACACCGCCGCCTGGGGGCGCAGATGGAGCGCAGCGGCGGCTGGTGGCGGCCCTGGACCTACGGCGATCCCGACGGCGAATATTGGGCCGTGCGCGAAGCCGTTTCCATCATGGACGTGAGCACGCTGGGCAAGATGATCGTCTCCGGCCCCGACGCGCTCCCTTTTTTGGAGCTGCTTTATCCCACGAAGGTGGCAACGATTCGAGGCGGCCGTTCTCGCTACGTCCTCCTGCTCAACGAACGGGGCTACACTATTGACGACGGCATGCGTTGCAAGGAGAGCTACACCAGAT
>CALBTC010000364.1 GCA_937967805.1 uncultured Anaerolineaceae bacterium | reverse complement strand
GCGCAACGGGATGCCAGGCTGCCCTTTGCAGAAACCGGCTTACTTCAAAAAGACGACCTACCGCAAATGGTTGTGGGGACAAATCCAAAGGGGCAACGAGCGAGTTATCAATACGCTGCGTGTCATCGACGAGAAAACGGTTCTGGTAGATGACCAATACCCCAGCGGTCAAACAGCAGAGGTTGTTGCCCGAGCAGCATACTACGTGCAGAACAAGATGCAGTTTGCCAAAGCAGACCGTTAAGGAGGGAAAGACAACATGCCACAGGCCATCAATTTCAAAGATTACGGAAGTATCGCGGCGCTGGACCAAGCATTTCCCGGCAACTGGCTATACGTCGGACGAGAAAACAGGCGGTTCAAGCTACCCCGGTCGCCCCTGGCCAATCGGTTCAAGGTCAAGGATTTTGGTGGCCGAGGTAAAACGCTGCCTCATTACAAACGCTGGTTATGGGAGCAGATCAAGGCAGGCAACAAAGAAGTTTTGGACGCCCTGACCCACATCATCAATCAGCCCAATATTGCCTTAGTCTGTTGGTGTAAACCCGGACCATGCCACATCGACGTCATCATGGCAGCAGCTGCGTGGTTACGAGAGAACAAGGAGAAATCAGATGCAACACGACACCTCGCTTAATATCTATTTGGTTCAACCTGAGAATCAAAAGCATTGGACTTACCAAGAATGGCTCTGGATCATGACCAACTCCAGGCACCTTTACGTCTTGCAGGCGCTCCGGCAATTTGCTGAAGGTGTATTCACCCTTGAAGCCGACGACATTTTCACGAGTGAAGACGTGCAAATAATCAGCAACGTGAGCCAATGGCTGGCAGAGGGCAACCGGCCGGACGATCTACCTTTGCCCTCTACGAATGACATCCCCTGGATACCAAGTTAACCCAGCGGCCGAAAGGTCGCTTTTTTTATCCCTATTTCACAGTTCTACAAGGAGAACAACCATGTCACATCAAAATATCACCATTGTTGGAAATGCAGGCCGAAACGCTGAAATGCGCTACCTGCCGGACGGCACGCCCGTCGTTAATGTCTCTATCGCCGTCAATGAACATATCAACGACGAGGATGTCACCACCTGGTTCAGCGTGGCCTTTTGGGGCGAACGTTTGACCAATGCCGCCATGCACATCGTCAAAGGCCAGCTCGTTCTGGTCGAAGGGCGAATCATCGTGGACACCTGGACAGACAACGGCGGCAACTTCCGCGCCGGGTTGAAGATCAACGCCCGTTTGATGCGCTTTATCGGCAGCCGACCGCAGAACGCCGCGGCCCCGGCCAAGGAGGAGACGCCCGAGGAAATTGCGGCAGATATTCCCTTTTGATGCAACCAAAAAGCTTTTACAAACGAAGGCAAAATAAAAGGGATTGGCGGACGGGCCAATCCCTTTCTTTCGCCCCACGAATGTGGACATTCGCAAGGAGAAATCACATGCAAATTATACATCATTTACCGGATACCAACACGTTTGTTTACCAGAGCGGCCGCTTCAAGCAGGCTCGCGAAGAAACCCCCATCATGCAGGCAGCTTACACCGCGGCCCAACGCTTTCCACAGGCCACCAGCCGTCTTTGGAAAGCGGCCATCATCTTTGAAAGCAACGGCGTCGAGCTGCTGCCGGAAGATGCGCAGGTCACGGATTACTCGCAATGGGGGAAATCTGTGACCGTTGCCAAAGTCCGGTCTCGGCCCGAAGAACCCGGCTATACGATACGCCGCCTCTTTTGGGAAGAACCGGCGTTAGGCGCACCGGTGCCGGACAGACGACACAAGTTCAGCTGTGAATGCTTTGATTACCAGAAGCGTAACGCGCCACTCATTTATGGCCAGCCCCAATGCAAGCACATTTTGGCCACCAAGATCGCCCTGAAAAAGCGGGATGAGGCCCAGGCGGATGAAACGGTCCCTGAGCCAAAACCGGTGGAAACGACGCTACCTGAAGCCGAATCCGATCCGGAGGGTGAGCGCATTCTGGCCGAGGCCCGAGCGAAGGCCAGACGCCGCAACAAGGGACGTCAGTACGAGCGGCTTTATGACCAAATCGCGCAGAACCAATTCCGCATGAAGCAGCAGGCGAAAGCCGGCCAATCGTGACGGGTGCAGCGGCCGGCAGCCGCCGGACGGTCACGAAGCAACCCAATCTAGTTTAGTTATTCCCCGTCTCAGGTTTACGAATCTGTTCCCCGTGTTCGTTTAAGGAGTCTCACCGCCACCGAACAATCCCCGATGCCTATTGCCCTCGCTGACGGCGAGGTCAGATTCGTAATCCTGTTTTCCCGCCCGGCCGCAAGGTCGGGCGTTTTTGTTTCATGACGGCCAGGCCGCTGGCCAGGCGGCAAGCCGTCACGAACGCACAAGGAGAAATCACACCATGACAACCAAGAAAATCTCTAAAGGCCAACAAAGGGCCAATGAAACTATGGCCAAAATCATTGACCGTTTCCAGTCAGGCAACATCCCGGAACCGTTGGCGACCATGTATATCCAGCGCCAGCTGGGAGCTGCCCCCATGATTAACTGGTCGTGGCTTAATCAGTTCGCCTGCGTCATCGCTGGCTGTATCGACGCCAGAGGCTTCCGCCAGTGGGAGGAGGTCGGCCGCTCGGTCATCAAGGGTGAACGGGCCGCCACCTACATTCTTTTCCCCCTGATGAGAAAGGAGGAAGAAGAGAGGCCCAACGGCGAGACCGAAGAAGTCAAGAAGATTTACGGCTTCAAAGGGGCAGCCGTCTTTGATGTCACCCAAACCGAGGGTGATCCGCTGGAAAGCGAGGCTGATTTAGCCGCTGAGCGGGCGTTTCTGCAATCCCTGCCGCTGTATGAGGTGGCTGAACACCTGGGGGTGAAGGTCAACACCTACAGCGGCAAAGAAGGCTTTGCCCGAGGCCGCTACTCGAATCGCGGCGGCCGGGAGCTTATCTCTCTGGGGGTAGAAAACGTCGATACCTGGCTGCATGAGCTAATCCACCTGGCCGACGACCGGCAGGGCAACCTGAAAGAGCGCGGCCAGCATTGGCGCAGTGAAACCGTGGCCCAATTTGGCGCGGCGACGCTCGCCATCCTGCTAGGCATGGAGTACGAGGCCAACCTGGGCAAGACGTACAGCTACATTGAAGCGTATGCCGAAGCCGCCAGTCTAAGCGTCATTCAGGCCTGCACCAAAGTTCTGGAGCGAACGATGCAGGCCGTCACCTTCATCATGGACACCGCCCAGGCGCTGCACGAGAAGCAGCCAGAGCCCGAGGCTGGCTGATCCAAAAAATTGACCCCCATACACAACACACCATTCATAGGAGAAATCACATGAACCGATACCGAGCTTACTACTATCCCAAAGGTTCCACCCGACGCGCTGGCATCATCGGCGTGTTGGCCACCGACGAAGACCACGCCCGCGAACGGGTCCGCGAGGAGCTGCAAAAGCCAGGCCGCTGGCCTTATTTTCACGTCTGGCAAGAAAGCGGCGAGATTGTCGAACTCGTTGACGATCTGGAGGACGAAAGCACATGACAAATACGCAATCAGCAATAGAAGTTATTGAATCGCCCCAGGTGGTGAAAATCTACGGTGAACGGGACGACGTGCGGGAAATCACCGCCCGGCTGATGGCCATGCACCCGATGGCCCAGCAGGTGGGCGAACCAGGCATGAGAGCCGTCGCCCAGCTTGCCATCCTCTGCGGGGCCAACCCGCTGCCCACCGTTGGCGAAATCTACGTTTGGCCGGGGAGCAACGGCCAGCCCGTTGTGGAGTTGGGCATCGCCTACTACCGGCGCAAGGCGAACGAGATCGACAGCGTAATGTGGCAGCCGAAGTTTGGCGAGCCGCGCCCCATGACCACCGAGGAGCGGACGTATTATGGCATCCCCGATGGTTCTCTTGCCGCGATCTGCAAAGGGTTTCGCCTCTCCCGGTACGAGCAGGTGCTGGCTACCGGCACCCCGTGGCAGCAGGCCCAGGAGATGCTGCTCCGCACCAGCTGGGCCGTGGTAGACGCCAGCGAGCTGGTTTATCAACGCGATACCAGATACCGCAAGAAGGGCGAACCAACGGACCCACCCAACGGCCGTACCTGGCAATGGGTGGCTGAGAAGCGGGCCGAGAAGGGTATCTACCGCATCCTCTCACTGGTAGACACCCAATTTGCCGAATCTATGGCAGCCAAGACCCAGGAAGTACTCAGCACCTTCGACACACCGTACGCCCTGGTCCCAGGCATCAACAACAATCAAGCCAAAAGTTGGCGAACCGACGTCGCACCGGAAGAAATCGACGACTGGTTTTCTTACGGCTAAACCATTTTCGTGACGGCCTGCACCTGGAGCAGCCGCTGCTTCAGCGCAGGCCGTCATGATATCGCTAGGAGAAATCACATCATGCAAACAAATAGATACGAACAACACGCTTTTGATTTTGCCGGTCAGAATTCGGGCCAGCCACTGCTCATTCGGGAGGCCATGTTACCGGTCGCCGACCTGCCCCTCAACCGGCTGCGCAGCGCAGGCCCGGCCGCTTTGTCTACGGCCGAAATGCTCGCCTTGATTATTGGCGGGTCAAACAGCTTATCTACCGCTTACCGCATTCTGGAAATGGGCGAGGCTGAACTGCCCCGCCTGACCCTGGACGCGCTGACGCAAATTAAGGGGATCGGGCAAATGACAGCGGCCCGTATCCTTACCGCCCTCAACCTGGGCCACCGCATCGCCCAAATCTCGCGGCCGGAGCGCCCCCGCGTCACCAGCCCGGCCGACGGCGCAAACCTCATCATGGCGGAAATGCAGCATCTTGAACAAGAACATCTGCGGGTGATTTTGCTGGACACGCGCAACCGCGTCATCGGCACACCCACCATTTACATCGGCAGCGTCAACAGTTCGGTCGTTCGGGTGGGAGAAATTCTCCGACCGGCCACCATCGCCCAGGCACCGGCGCTCATCGTCGTTCATAACCACCCGAGCGGCGACCCGTCGCCCAGCCCGGAAGATATTTCCGTTACGCGCACCATCGTCCAGGCCGGACGCCTGTTGAACATCGACGTCCTAGACCATTTGATCATCGGCCACAATCGTTTTGTCTCGCTCAAAGAGCGTGGTTATGGCTTCGATTAAAGGAGAAATCACCTATGTTTGACCAAAACCAAAACCCAATGCCCATCAACCGGATTGAGCGCAATCGTGCCCGCAGCGGCCACGACATCGTCAATCTTTACGGCGGTATCCTGGAGCTTCCCTTGTTGGTCATTCCTGAACAACATTTTGAGCTGCTGCTGCAAGCGGGGATCAATCCCAATGAGCTTGAATTTGGCCGGTTTCATCACGTTCAGCTGCTGGCTTATTGGCAAGATTCAACCGTTCACAGTCCGTCAGGCAAACCGTACCGGGACGTAAAAAAGCTGGTTAGCAACAACCCCGCGGAGGCGGCCGAACGCGCCCGCTGGGAGCAGATTGTTGAGCTGCTGCAGCAGATGGTTCTGCGGCTGGATATTCTGTGCCAGACCCAGATGATAAGCGGCCAACAAAAGGAGGTGGAAAAACTGCTCAATTAAGGCACTGTCTACATACGATTCTGTTCCCCGTGTTCGTTAAAGGAGGCTCACCGCCACTGAGCAATCCCCGATGCCTATTGCCTGCCGCGAGCGGCAGCCAGAATCATATTTTTATCAACCGCCCGGCCGAGAGGTCGGGCTTTTTCTTTTCATGACGGCCAGGCCGCCGCCGGCAGCTGCGGCCGTCACGAATTCGTTAGGAGAAATCACATGCAAACCATCAAGAAATTAGACCTGACCAAAGTTGGCGTCTCTTACAACTACTGCCGCATTTGTGGCTACCAGCCGCAAACCCAGCTGGACGAACCCACCTATGGTCCTATCCGCTTTTGGGAACCGGACGACGGCTGGCTTATCGGCACGCTCTGCCGCCATTGCGCCGGAGAGTACGCTACCCGACAGCCCAAGCCCGACGACTTTGCTTATGCCGCGCATTTCGGCGACGTGGCCACCAGCATCGACACCGACGAGGACCCGATGGAGGCCATCACCTTCACGCCGGAAACCGAAGGGATTCTGGCCAGGATGGTCCGAGAGAAAGCCGAGCAGAAAGCGGCCGAAGAAGGCAGGCGCGTGGCGCTGGCTGCCCAAGGCAAAAAGGCGATCACGCTGCGCAAGAGCGAGAAGAAAGCCATTCTGCAAAGAAAAGATGATTACGACGTGCTGTTTTACGGCGAGGCGTGGGGCAATATCACCTTCAACATGACCGGCTACACCGGCTACCTGCCGGCCCCCAAGAAAGATGTGGATCAGGGCGAAGACCCCTGGACGCTGCTGGTCATTGGTGAGTGTTCCCTTTCTGCCTACCGGCAGGAGATCACGGCGCTTAATCGTGAGTGGAAAATCTACTACGAGGACAAGACCCGAATCCCCAACAACCATTAACCCAATCATGACGGGCGCGGCCCACGTGCCGGCCGCGCCCGTCACGAATCCACCCAAGGAGAAATCACACAATGCACACTGCAACACAGGCAGACCAGTTACCCCTGGCCCTCTTCCATCGTCTCTTGACGGAAGAAGACGTCAAAGAAACGGGCAGCAAAATCAGCCGGACCCAGCTGCTTGGCCACATGCCCAAAGCGTTGGGCGAGGTGATCAGCACCTGCTTCAGCGACATGGAGATTGCTGAGCAGGAGATTGCCAGGGCGCAAAAACGCCATCCGGCCCAGGCCGATCTCATCTGGCAATCCTTCAAACACCTGATGCCCAGCGAGTTGCTTTCACCCAAAACGGAGACGCTTTACCGCGCCCACTGCCGGGAAATCCTGGACCGCGTGGCCGAAGGCGAACCAATCCAACCGGCAACCTACGCCGAACTTGCCTGTCTCTTTTGCGCCACCAGTCTTACCGCACCATTGAACCAGGACGGCTCAGCCGCTTACTGGCATGTTTTCCAAACGATCTTCCCCAACATGCTTGACGAGGTTGGGTATACACCACGCGAAAGCTACCCCGGCCGCACGCTGGAACTGATTGAGGAGCTGAAGCGCAAGCACCAAATAAAGCGAGGTTACTGATGTTAACAGTCGAAGACCCTATCTATGGCCACAACAAACTTGGCACTTTCACGCTCACCATCGAGGGGCACGAAATTGAAGTTCACTATGATCTACAGGCGTATTGGACAATGGCCCATTTTGAGTTTTATGGACCGGTCAGCGAAACGGGCTACAAATCTCATTATGAGCCATACGATGGCCGGTTCCCGCCCGATTGGGAGCAGTGGATAACGATGGCCACCGAGTTCGCTATCTGGCTGTTCAACACCGACGGCCGTGCCTACCTCAACCGAGAAAACGTAGGCACCCAGGTAGCTATCTTTCCCGTTTAACCTATTGGTTCGTGACGGCCGTTGGCCACCTGGTGCGCCTGGCCGTCACGAACTGAACCCATCCGTTATTTAGCCCTTTCACCCTATTAAATTCCTCGATATCCGAATCACAATTAAATAATGAGTTGCTCACTTTCTCAAAAGTGCGCTTCAACTTTCTAGGACTATTGGCACAGCCGCCCGCGCCTTTCGGCGTGATTCGGACAAAAAATGAGCAAAAAAAGCACCATCGAAGCGAGCATCAACGAAGACCTGCTTGAGGAAACGGCCGTTCTTACTCCGGACCCAACGCCGCCACCCACCTGGCTGGACGCGGCCCGGCCGCACCTGGCTACCATCACCGGCCACAACCACATCAAGAAGCGCAATACAGTTTTTGATTTTGCCGTGAGCCAGGTGCTGAACACCAAAATGACGTGGGGGCGAGGGACCGGCCACTGTGCCCGGTCTACCTGGCTGGACCATTGGCAGCACGAGCCGCAGGTGAAGGCCACGCTAACGGCCGTTCTGGAAACCATCCAGACGGAGCGAACCAATGCGGCAGCCACGGCCGTCGATGAAGCGATGCTCATGCTGCAAGAGGCTGCCCCGGAAGCGGCGCAGATTCTCATTGGTTTGCTCACCAAAACCAAGAGCGCGAAGGTGCTGCGACTGGTAGCTAACAGTATCCTGGACCGGGCCAGTAAGAAGACGGCCGTTAAGCAGGACCAGATTGAACTGCCCGGCCTGGAAGCGGCACTCACGACCATCTTTGGCGATGAGGACAAGTAAACGGCCGTTCCGATGCTAGACGACTCAGTTCCCCAGGCTGAATTGACCCGATGTTTGAAGGCTGCCCACAGCGCAGGCATGGCCCGGCAGCAAATCGGCCGATTCTTAAAGGCTGGCTATGTGCCGCAGCCGAAGCAGATGATGTTTCATGCAGCGGCACGGTTGGCAGATTATTCACTTGGGCCAACGCTGATCGCCATGGGGGGCGCACGGGGACCAGGCAAGAGCCACGCATCCATTGAGCAGGCAGGCGTCGATGACTGCCAGCGGGTGGCTGGCTTGAAGGTGCTTTTTCTGCGCAAGGTGGGGAAGGCGGCTCGGGAAAGCTTTAACGACCTGAGACGAAAGACGCTGACCCACGTGGCCCACGACTACCGGGAATATTCCGGGCTGCTGATGTTCCCCAATGGCTCGATGATTTTGGTGGGTAACTTCCTGCGGGAAGATGACATTGATAAGTACCTGGGGATTGAGTACGACCTGATTGTCATTGAGGAAGCGACGCAGCTGAGCGAGGACAAGTTTAACAAGCTGCGCGGCAGCCTGCGCACCAGCAAGCAGAACTGGCGGCCGCGCATGTACCTGACCACCAACCCCGGCGGCATTGGCCACGCCTGGTTTAAGCGGCTGTTTGTGATGCCGTGGCGTTTGGCCCAGGCCGGTCGGGGCATTGAAACGGATACCCGTTTCATCCCAGCCAATTACAGGGACAACAAGTTTCTCAACAAGGAGTACATTGTTTACCTGCTCTCACTGACCGGCGTGCTGGGCCGAATGTGGCGTGATGGGGATTGGGATGTGGGAGCAGGCCAGTTCTTTACCAATTGGGATTATGAGCGGCACGTGATACGGCCGTTCAATGAGGGCATCATCCCGGCACATTGGCCCCTGTGGGTGAGCCTGGATTATGGCTTTCAGCATCCGACGGCCGTTTATTGGCACACACAGCTGGAGCGCAACATTTACACGGTGGCGGAGCACGTGGCCAGCCGCTGGCTGCCGCAACAGCACGCTGCTGAAATTGTGCGAATCACGGGAAGGTTGGGTCGCGAGATTGACAGCGTCCAGAAGTTTGTAGCGGGACCAGACGTTTTTGCTCAGCGTGGCGATAGCCAGGGGAAAACGATTGCCGATCAATACCTGGACCAGGGTGTCTTTCTAGAGGCTGCCAATACGGACCGGGTGGCGGGCGCGGCCGAAATGCTGCGACGGCTGGGCAATCCGGAAGCCAACATTGACCCGACCTGGTTTATTTGGGATACGTGCCCCCGGCTTATTGAAACGATGCCGGCATTGCAGCATGATCCCAACCGCGTGGAAGATGTGTTGAAAGTGGACGCTGACCCTGAAGGGTTGAATGGCGACGACCCTTACGATGGGGCACGCTATGGCATCATGGAACGCATCGACGTTCGTGGAGACGGAGTATTGGTAAGTTATTAATCAACAATTCCAACGTATTTTATGGCGTACTGACCACCGAGATTGTTGAACGATCCCATGTGACAATACCCATTTCTCCAAAGGTCTCAATTCGGCTCCCCCCAGAATATGAAAAGTACAAATTTTCAGTTCTCGCATCCATGATGCTGGATTCTCTGCGCGTAAAATTATTATCTACACGAATTGAAACTAGCACATCATCCACCAGTTTTAGCTCTGACAAAAGTGTATCCTCGTCATCGTAACTAAATTCCCAAAGAATGTCACCAGATTCGGAATCAATACCAGTGAGGCTAAGATCAGTTTGAACACCTACAATGATATTCTCGAAGCCTCCAATGACGGAAAACAAACTATAATCGGAACGCTCCCACACGATACTATTATCCAAGACATTTCTGGCTTCTGTAAGCCCAAATCCAATTTGTGTGAAAATGCTCAAACCAGTAGCCTCTCCCGCAAATGTTTCATTTGTTTGACCCCTAAGTGGAGTGGTTTTGGAACCGGCATGATTTACATTTTCGCTGGTGTAGAAAACTTCTCCAGTTTGACCATTAATTGCGACAAAATAGTATATGGCGTTCTCAAAATTCAAGGTTGACAAATACACTACGGAGTCAGCTATTGCGGAGTCAGAACAAGATGCCTCAAGAATATCCCCCGGCACCTGAGATGTCCATAGCACATTGCCGGTTTCTACCTCTACAGCTTGTATAGTTCCAACGTCTGCATCAGAATTTATGAAGATAGTACCGTTACAATTTGGTAATTTATTGTGCTCCCCAATATCCCATATGGGGCCTTCTGATTCCTGATAACCTCGCCCCCCTTCGACAACAATAACATTCTCCATAACTTCTGCCTGTCTACCATTCAAGTAATTTACCTGCCCATCTGCTTTTGATACAGCCAGAAATCTATTGCTTCTCGCAGGAAATAGTATTAAGTTTTCATTCGAGTAAACCTCCGTTAAGCCATCTTGTTGAACCGGAAGGCTGACGGACTCAGGCAGTGTTGAAAACCACTGCAATTCGCCTGTATTGAAGCTATATGCGTCAATGCGTTGATCAAAAGGAAGTGTATAAACATAGTCACTATCAGCTCCCATGAGACGTCCTTTTCCCTCGATTGACCAGACGATATCACCTGTTTCTAAGCTGTATGCCAGCACAGCATCGGTATCCGCCCTGTAAGCAACCACCATACCAATTTCAGCGATGGGATAAACTCCTGAAAAACCTTCTTCTCGCCAAACTACACGGGTAATCGGTTCAGGAGTTGGAGTAGCAGACGCAGAGGGGGAAAGTGTTGTTGCTACAGCAACAGTTTCAGTAATATCATTATCAGGACTTCCGTCACTAAGTTCTGCAATACGGGTGTTTTGGGCATCAATCGTAGCAGATGCTCCTTCATCCGCACTCTGTGAAGTCTCTCCACTACAGGCCATTGATAGAAGGCAAACTAAAATAAATGTAGCTGTAAGCTTTGAAGAAATCATGATTCATCCTCCCAGGAAATCGAACAGAACAACTTGGCTGCAATGAAGTTATGGTGATTCGTGACGGAACTGCATAAATTATAGCAGGAACTGTCGTGAATGCAGAGATATATTACCATGTTGATAAGAGTTCGTAGCCAAGTAACGGCCGCTACATTTCACGATCGCTTTTGCAAGTTTGACTGTAAAGAAAAGCTGGTTAGAATGATTGGGCGCTGGCTGGTTTGGTATTGGCAAAGAACTTCTCCCCCAAACTGGCACGAGAGAAACGCGACTGGAACAACCGGACAGCGTAAGGGACGTCTGCAAGCCTAGCTTGCTCCCCCTCGCCAATGCCATAGACGTTACCGCTCTAAGAGCCGCCGCCCTCCTGGTGGCTCTTTTTTTTGCCTGTTATTCGTGACGAACGGCCGTACACAATCAAACACGTTGTCACGAAAGTATTGATTTGCTAATATGCTTGCACGAGTTTAGGTTCAAGACAGATATACAGTGAGGAAGGCTGTGACTTGTTGTAGCTGGTAATCAAAATTTTAATTGTAGTCGCCATTGGACCTTTTGACCGTGGCAGGCAGATAGCTTTTTTGTTACCCAGTTAATAGTTGACCTTAATATAAAGGGTTCGAATTATGTGGAATTGGAGTGATTTTTGGATCAATGTAATCGCAGATATTTTCATCTTGGGAGTTTCAGCCTTAGTAGGATGGGCCTATGTCTTCCTTCGTCGACGTCCTTTATTACACTTTTTTGGAGTGAGTAAATCCAGAAAGATTGTGGTTTACATTTCAAGTCTCTCTGTAAAGCCAGGCGGAGCATATGATTCTGGGGGTGTGCGAAGATCGTATCAGGGAATGGTACTCTCATATGGAGAAGTGAGGGTTGCAAATGAACTCCGCGATCTTTTCAACTATCCGTTCCCCTCGTTGGGGGATAGAAAAGGGATACTAAACAAGTTGTTTTTGTCCGATGTCAAGGTTCAGATAATCCCTTCGCCATCTGACACTAGCCAACTCGAAAGCTCCGCTACATTAATTACCTTAGGAAGTTCTGGTTATAATTCCGCCTCTCATTTTTTAGAAAAAGCATATGGATCACAAACAAGATTTCAGGATGATTTCAAAGCAATGATAATCGAAGGCTTACAGCCAGTAACCAGGGAAAATTACGGTTTTATAGAGCGGGTATATGATGAAAAGAAAAATCGATATTTATTCTATGTTGCTGGTTTATCTGAGCTTGGAACAGTAGGAGCAGGTTACTATCTTGCAACTGAATGGTCTTATTTAACTAAAAACAATGATGACAAAAAAGGGTTAATAATCATGCTCCGCTTTGATTCAAAGGATTATAGAAATTGGTCAATTGTCTTCGAAAGAAGAAATCTAAATCACAAACCGGCCCAATCCCCAATGTACGAGGTACAAGCATCAGAATCCATTGACCAAAGGAGAGAAGCCGCATCTACTCAACCCCAAACCCCCTATAAAGGAGGTACAGCTCTTGCTGAACCAAAATCCGGGGAACGCCTGGTAGATTTTGAAGCAGGCGAAGTTGATTGGGGAGCGATAACTAATACCAGTGCAAACAGAATAGACAATGATGACTAATTGTAGGCATTTGCACAATAATTTCTCCCCGAGAGCTGCCACTCTCCTGGCGGCTCTTTTATTGTCTGTTATTCGTGATGAACGGCCGTATCGATGTTAGCCGTTTGAGTTACATATTGAACATTAATCCTTGAAGAAAATCAGGAAACGAAGGAGCATGGACTACGAACACAGTTCTTTGACTTTCATGATTAGCTTGTTGCAAATTTATTGGAACTTCCGTTGTGCTGAATCTAGTATCGATACTCTTTTGAAATCGCACATATGGAACTGAAACAAATTGCCCAACACCGTCTGGAATTTCCCCTTCTGCTAAATCCACATCCCCTGGTTGAAATTGATTTATTAAAAGTTCAGCGTTCGTTATTATCACGGGTATAAAAACTGCCCGATCCCAATTTAAGCTAAAACCGGGCTGGACCTCTGGAAAATCAACACTTACTTGTGCCTCAGCAAAGCATTCTGCCGAATCAAGCAACTCGGTAGAAATTCTTTCCAACATAGGCGTATTTTTGTCTGCTTGCCCTGGTACCGTGCAAAAGGACGATAAGAATGTTTCTGGAAAAAGGCGGGCTTCTAACCAGTGAAGCAGTCTGTCGCTACGTTGGGCAAGAAGTATCAAAGCTTCCGCATGTTGTAGGGCCATTCCAGGAGTCAAGAATATCCACTTGCCACCACCCCTTGTACGCTTGCACTCAACAACCACGTACCAAGGAACGCCTCGGGGCCGTTTCTCTAGAATCAAATCAATGTATCCGCCTCTCCCTGATTCGCGGTTCACCCAAGGATGCTCCCGAGCAACCACACGGCAATTATGCAAGTCCGAGGATTCATTGACTAAATGTTCCACCCTCAATTGAAACGGAAATCCCGAAGCATTTACTTGTTTTCTTAATGCATTTTCATCCATAACGCTCACTCAAATTATTAGGAAATCTCGACAACCAACGACTGAAAAATAGCCTTTCGTGACGTAACGGGAGGATTATAGCAGGTATTGTCATGAAAGTTTTGATTTGTTATTATGTCATTGTGAGTTCAAAGGCAGACGGCCGTATTGCCAGTACCTTGAAGCAGAAACCCAGCTATTATTTAGAGATTCGTGACATATACATTAACCCACAGAAACCATAAGGAAGCACCACTTAGAATGGATCACCCCACAAACCATATCAAGTCCAAACAACGCGTCGCTGACCACGGGGAGGTTTTCACCCCGGCGTGGCTGGTCGAGACTATGCTTGACCTGGTGAAGGAAGAGACGGAACGCATTGATTCCCGCTTTCTGGAACCAGCGTGCGGCGGCGGCAACTTTCTGGTGCAAATCTTGCGGCGCAAATTAGCCGCTGTGGAGCTCAAGTACGGCAAATCAGAGTTCGAGCGCCAGCATTATGCACTGCTGGCGCTGATGTGCATTTACGGTATCGAGCTGCTGGTGGACAACATCGACGAGTGCCGCGATAACATGCTGGAAATTTTTGCCGATTACCTGAATCTTGACGAGACGGACGACCTCTATCGCGCTGCATCCTACGTGCTGGCGCAGAACCTGGTGCACGGCGATGCGCTGACAATGCGCACCCACGCCGACGAGCTAATCACCTTTGCGGAGTGGGGCTATCTGGGCAAGGGCAAATTTCAACGGCGCGACTTCAGTCTCGCCACCCTCACCCTTGCCTCCACCTTCAGTACGGAGGGGTCGCTCTTCGCCCACTTGGGTAAACACGAAATCTTTAAGCCGACGAAAACCTACCCTCCGCAATCCGTGGCCGAACTGGCTACTGCCGTAACAACGCGGGAGGCCCCATGAGTGCTAAAGCCACTGTTGCCGCCTCCATTGCGGTTCTGCGTTGGGCAGCAGAGCGTGCTGATCTACATGACGATGATCTGACTGCCCGCTTCCGCAAATGGCCTTTGTGGCTGAGCGGTGAAGCACAACCCACGCTGCGGCAACTAGAAAAATTTGCTCGGCTTACCCACACCGCTATCGGTTATTTCTTCCTGCCCGAACCACCTGTACTGGCCCTCCCAGTGCCGGACTTTCGCACCCTGCGCGATGAAGCCCTAGCCGTACCCAGCAGCAATCTGTTGGACACCATTTACCTTTGCCAGCAGAGGCAGGATTGGTATCGGGATTACGCCCGACTGCACGGCATGCCCGCACTTACTTTTGTCGGCAGTGTCACCACGAGGGATGCGCCCGAAACCGTCGCCCAACAGATGCGTGACACGCTGGACTTTTCCATTGAGGAACGCCGCCAGTTGCCCACGTGGACAGATGCCCTGCGCCAGATGATCGCCAAAGCCGAGGATGCCGGGGTGATGGTGATGGTCAGTTCCGTCGTGGGCAGCAACAGCCACCGCAAACTGGATGTGGCCGAGTTTCGCGGTTTCGCATTGGCCGACGACCTGGCGCCACTGATTTTCCTGAACGGCGCAGACAGCAAATCCGCACAAATGTTCACGCTGGGGCATGAGCTGGCTCATATGTGGCTGGGCACCAGCGGCGTGTCGGACGCACACGCCGGCCGGGTAACCACGCAGCAGACGGAGCGGTGGTGCAATCAGGTAGCGGCCGAATTGTTGATGCCCCTACCCGATCTGCAGGCAATGCACCAGCCCGACAACCCGATACCTGAAGAAATCCAGCGCTTGTCGCGGGCGTTCAAGGTCAGCACACTGGTCGCCTTGCGCCGTTTGTTCGACGCCGGATTCATCAACCAAGAAACCCTTTGGCAGCAATATCGCGACGAAGCGGAACGACTGCGCACGCTGAAAGAACGCAGCAGTAGCGGCGGTGATTTCTATCGCAGTTTGGGTGCGCGCACCAGCAAGCGTTTTGCCCGCGCCGTCGTCAGCAGCACACTGGAGGGGCAGACGTTGTTCCGGGATGCCTTCCGCATGTTGGGCATGCGAAAAAGCGCCACCTTTTACAATGCGGCTCGCGAGTTGGGGGTGACCGCATGAGTTACCTCCTCGACACCAATGTCTTCATCCAGGCCAAGAATCTGCATTATGGACTGGATTTTTGCCCCGCGTTCTGGCAATGGCTGCTCGATAACAGTGCGAACGGGCGGGTGTTTAGCATAGATAAGGTTTTTGACGAGATTGCCGCCGGTGCAGATGAACTGACGGAGTGGGCACGGCAAGATGGTAGCGGTCTTTTTCGCGCTACTGGCCCAACTGTAGTGACGCAGTTTGGCTCGGTCAGTACCTGGGCGATGGGGCAGCAGTACGAACCAGCGGCCATTAATACCTTTTTGCAGGTGGCTGATTTTTACCTGATTGCCCATGCGCTTGCCGGGAACCATACAGTAGTGACACACGAACTACCCGCCAACTCCACCAAGCGCATCAAGATTCCCAACGTCTGCGCCGGGCTGAACCTGCGCTTCATGACCCCTTATGAGATGTTACGCACCGAGCGGGCGAGATTTGTATTGGAGAATAGACTATGAGCACCCAAGCCGCTTTTGCTCTGCGCGGCCGTAACCCCGATGTGCTGTCGTGCATTGCCAACCTTTCTAATGACGAGGTGTTCACGCCGCCGGAGCTGGCCAACCGCATGTTGGACATGGTGGCCGAGGCGTGGGCGGCTGACCACGATGGCAAGAATATCTGGGCGGATAAGACGGTGCGCTTCCTCGACCCGGTGACCAAGTCGGGCATCTTCCTGCGCGAAATCACCAGCCGCCTGACCGACGGGCTGGCCGACGAGATACCAGACCTCAGAGAGCGGGTCAACCACATCCTGACGCAGCAGGTGTACGGCATTGCCATCACCCACCTCACCAGCCTGCTGGCGCGGCGCAGCGTCTACTGCTCTAAGCATGCCAACGGCAAGCATTCGATTGCCGGCGGCTTTGACAGTGAGGCGGGCAATATTTGGTTTAAGCGGCTGGAGCACACCTGGGTTAAGGGCAAGTGTACGTTTTGTGGGGCAAGCCAGAGCACTCTCGATCGCGGTGCGGAACTAGAGACCCACGCTTATGCGTTTATCCACACTAACGATATCAAGACTCGAGTTGGCGAGTTGTTTGGAGGCGATATGCAGTTCGATGTGATCATTGGCAACCCACCTTACCAATTAGCAAGTGATGGAGGCACCCGAGATGTTCCCATTTATCATATGTTTGTCGAACAAGCAAAGGAATTAGAGCCTCGCTATTTAGTTATGGTTATCCCATCTCGTTGGATGGTAACTGGGCTTGGATTAAGCCAATTCCGCAAAACGATGCTCGATGATCGGGCTCTGCGCATATTAGTAGATTACCCAGACGCTAAAGACGTCTTCAGTGGTGTTGAGGTAAAAGGCGGGGTATGCTATTTTCTGAGAGATACCAATCATGATGGTCTCTGTGAAGTGACAGTCGTTAGAGGCGATGAGTCAGTAGGCCCAATCGCTCGCGATCTAGGAGAGTATGACGTATTTGTCCGCGATGCCCGAGCGGTATCAATTCTACACAAAGTTCTTGCAAAAGCGGAACCTTCAATCAAGTCGATACTTTCTGCGGATAAGGAGTTTGGGTGGACTTCGAATTTTAGTGGATTTCACCAGAACGTGAAACCTGGCGACATCCCCCTATACTACGTCCGAAGAGGAAAACGAGGAGTCGGATACATCCATCGAAACAAGGTGCTAAAAAGCGCGGAGTTGATCGACACATGGAAAGTGATGATTCCTTCCGCAGGGTCCGGAGGTGCAACAGTGCCGGATTATGTACTCAGCAAACCTATTATTGCATCGCCTCCTTCTGTCTGCACCCAGACTTTTCTGTTTTTCAATGTTGATTCCGAAACCGCTGCGTCTAGTGTTTATTCGTATCTAAGCACTAATTTCTTACGTTTCCTTGTGTCACTCCGGAAAATCACTCAACATGCTACTAGAGCGACCTATACATGGGTTCCAATGCAAAAATGGGAGCACATCTGGACAGACGCTGCTCTCTACGCAAAATATGGAATTACCGCAGAGGAACAGGAATATATCGAGTCGCAAATCAAACCTGTGTATTGGGGAGATAATGGTGACGACGAGTAAACCTACCATCGAAGAAATCCTCGCACCCAAGCCAGAGGCCAAACCGCGTATCTACGCCTACGCCATCCACGACGCGGCGCACGCCGGCCAGCTTAAGGTGGGCCAAACCACTCGCGATGTGAAGCAGCGCATTGCCGAACAGCTAAAAACGGCGAATATCAAGAACTACACTATCGAACTGAACGAGCCAGCCATCCGCGACGACGGCAGCTTCTTCAGCGACCACGAGGTGCGCGCCGCCCTTATCCAAAAGGGATTACAAAATGTGGAACTAGAATGGATGCGATGCACCGTCGCCGAAGTGCAAACCGTCATTAGTGAGCTGCGCAGTGGACAGCGCTTTACAGGCACGCACCACGAAACGTTTGCCATGCGCGCCGAGCAAGAAGAGGCGGTCAGCAAAACCCACGCCTATTTCCACTCCATCTGGCAAGAAAACATACACGCCATGCCCCGCTTCCTGTGGAACGCCAAAATGCGCTTCGGCAAGACGTTCACCGCCTACCAGTTGGCGCGGCGGCTGGGGGCCAAACGTGTGCTCGTCGTTACCTTCAAACCGGCCGTCGCCGATGCGTGGCAAACCGACCTGGAATCCCATGTGGACTTTGACGGCTGGGTATACCTCTCCCGCCACACCGACGGCGACCCGCGCAAAATCAGAAAGCAGACGCCGCTCGTCTATTTCGGCTCCTTTCAAGACTTGCTTGGCCGCGACAAGGCGGGCAATATCAAGCCGCGCAACGAATGGCTGCACGAAATCAACTGGGATTTGGTCATCTTCGACGAATACCATTTCGGCGCGTGGCGCGACACGGCGCAGGAGCTGTTCGAGGGTGAGGAAGACGTCAGAGCCGAGATCAAAGCCGAGTACGGCACCACCCTTTCCGGCCGGAAAAGTAAAAGCACCAGCATTGAGGATTTCAAAGAAGAATTTGAAGAATTATCCGAGGCCGAAGCTGACTTCCTGCCGATTACCAGCCGTGCCTACCTCTACCTCTCCGGCACACCGTTTCGGGCGCTGGCTACCGGCGAATTCATCGAGGAGCAAATTTTCAACTGGACTTACACCGACGAACAGCGCGCCCGCGCCGAATTCGTTACCAAGCATCCTGACCAGCCCAACCCATATGCCGTCATGCCGCAAATGCGTCTGCTCACCTACCAGATGCCCGACGAACTGCTGGCCATTGCCAGCGCCGGTGAGTTCGACGAGTTCGATCTCAATTCATTTTTCGAGGCAACCGGCAAAGGCGTCCTGGCGCAGTTCAAACATAAAAGGGACGTGCAGAAATGGCTGGACATTATTCGTGGCAGCTACATGCCCACAGCTACGGAGTACCTGAAGACCGGCACGCGGCCACCATTCCCTTATTCGGACGTGCGCCTGCTGCCCTATCTCAACCATTCTTTCTGGTTCATGCCCAACGTCGCCGCCTGCCACGCAATGGCCAACCTGCTGGCGGAGAAACAGAACGTCTTCTGGCATGATTACGAGGTCATTGTCGCCGCCGGTGCGTCGGCAGGCATCGGCCTGGACGCCCTGCCCCCGGTGCGTAAAGCAATCGGCAGCGGGCTGGACAGTAAAACGATCACGCTCTCCTGCGGCAAGCTAACCACCGGCGTCACCGTGCCGCAGTGGTCGGCGATCCTGATGCTACGTAACCTCCAGTCGCCGGAGACGTACTTTCAGGCGGCGTTTCGCGTACAGTCGCCGTGGTCGATCAAAAACCCCCACGGCGACGACCCGCACGAAGAAGAAATCCTGAAGCCAGTCTGCTTTGTGTTCGACTTCGCCCCCACCCGCGCCCTGCGCCAGCTTTCGGATTATGGCATTAGCCTATCGCCTCACGAGCCGAATCCGGAAAACGCGGTACGTGACCTCGTTTCCTTCCTGCCGGTGCTGGCCTACGACGGAGCGAACATGACCCAAATCGACGCGGGCGGCATTCTGGACATTGCGATGGCGGGCACGTCGGCCACGCTGCTGGCCCGCAAGTGGGAGAGTGCCATATTGGTAAACGTAGACAACGCCACCCTGCGCCGCATCCTCAACAACCCGGAGGCGTTAGCGGCCGTGGAGCGCATCGAAGGGTGGCGCTCGCTGGGCGACAACATCATTGAGACGATCATCAACAAGAGCGAGAAGGTGAAGGGGCTCAAGAACAAGGCCAAAGATGGCGATCTGACACCGAAAGAAAAGAAGGAGCTTACCGCCGAGGAAAAAGAGTTCAAATCGAAGCGGAAGCAGGTGCAGGAAAAGCTGATCAAGTTCGCCACGCGGATTCCGGCCTTCATGTATCTTACCGACTTCCGCGAGAACACCTTGCAGGATGTGATCACCAAACTGGAACCGGATCTATTCCGCACCGTCACCGGCCTGACAGTGGAAGATTTTCACCTGCTGGTGCAGCTGCGGGTGTTCAACACAGAGCAGATGAATCAGGCGGTGTTTGCTTTTCGGCGCTATGAGGACGCGTCGCTGCGCTACACTGGCATCGACAGCCATCCAGGGCTAACACATTACGGAGGGTATGATACTGTGGTGGCGGTGGCGAGGGAATGAGAGGAAACGGCCTGGTGGATGTCTACGGATGGCCAAACATATTGATGATTGAGGCAAAAATGGCGCGGTGAAGACACCGACCATAGCAAATTATGAAGACCCGTGCTCAACGGTGGGTAGCGTGGTCTGAAGAGAGTGTCTCAGCACTAATGTCCAACAACCTTACTGTTTTTGTTGTCATATCTCTTCTTATATTTCTTGCAATTTTACTGTTTATAGACAGATTATTTTGGGGTGTCTGGCATAGTCATAAGAGGAAAATTCTCGGCTTATCGGCTATTTTCCTGATTGTTGTTTTTTTTATTTTGTTAATTAACGTACTCTTGGGGCCAACTAGACCGAGGCTTTATAGCCATTACCTTCAACATACTAATCTGTATGCGCCGCTAATCCAATTGAAAATTGACAACATAGGCATGGAACATGCAAATTTAAGTTTAAATGGAAGCATACTATTTCCGAAAGTGTATGAAGAAGACGGATTGCCCGGTAGAGTATGCTTCGATAATCTTACAATTTACACACCTCAAATCTTTCCTTCAGATTCAAGAAACTATTACTCTATCCCCAACAATTCTCCGTTTGACCTTCCTTCTGCTGAATTAAGTCTGTCACTTCTTGCAATTAAAAAATTAAGAAACAATTGCCATGTTTTCGGTTATTCAGGTGGAGGGACTAGACGCAGAGGTTACAGCGATTTTAGTTGGTCTGATTTGTTAACGACAGATTTGCCACTAAAATACTCTCGGTCAAGTTATTTTTACCCCTTTGATCAAGCAAGCATAGAGATTTACACATTAATTGATCAAGAGTTAACTTATGAAAATCAGGCAACTGTGTCATCCACTGACATCGGCCATCATGTAAATTTGGTAGTAGATACCAATAAATGGGATTACTCGGTAGAGTCTGATGAATTAGACAATAATGGTGCGCTAGTTTTACGAATAAATTTGCAACGGCCGTTTCCAGTCAAATTATTGACTACTTTACTCTTAGTAACCGCCTTTTTTTTCATAATATCCTTAATAAGGATAAAGGAAAACAGTAGTTTTTTAGAAGTCTCTGTTGGTGTTTTACTCGGCCTGTGGAGTCTTCAAGAACTCTTGATTCCTGATTACCTTAATGAGCCAACTATTGTAAATAACTTCATATTAGTTCTTTACTTGCTCTTGGCTCTAATTTCAATTTTGAGATACTTTTTAATTCTATCCTATGGTAACAGTAACAGTAATTAAGTAAATATTCGAAAGGTTTGTAAACTTTTTCCCGCAATTACCAACTGATTGCTGAAGAAGTTACAGGCACCCATTCATGAATATTAAAAAAGGCAATAAGTATCGCAACTGGAAAGGCACCTACACCGTTCTAGACGTTCAAGGCGATCGTCTTTTCATAGAGTACGAAGATGGAAAACAGTCTGAGGTTAGTTTACGGCGGCAAAAAAGAATTTTGCGCAACTTTGAGAAAGCTCACAGAGAAAAGAAACCGCAGAAGAAGCACTTTTCCAGTCAACCAGGACCTGTTTACAAAAACCGTTGTTGGCGCTGTGGGAAACGTCTTTCATCAAACAAGCATCAAAGATGTTCAACGTGCGGTTGGTTGAAGTGTAGATGTGGCGCCTGTAAATGCAACCGCTTTAACTCTCTTGGTGCCTTAACACAATGATTCCAACATAATTTGTCTTTGTCTTTCCAAGTTCGGTTACGTGCTAGTGAAATTTCATTTTCTTAGTCAAAAACGATGGTCAGCGTGACCAAAGTCATATAAAAATCAAGCGCCGCGACTACTATACTAAGCAGAACAACTTATTTTAGAGCGCACGACGCCCCTTTGGAACAGACCGCGAGACGGCCGTTTCAACAGGGGCG
>CALBTC010000363.1 GCA_937967805.1 uncultured Anaerolineaceae bacterium | reverse complement strand
ACGGCTTTGTGCAAATAGGCTGGCAGATTCCGCAAAAATGGAGCGTCTTGCTCATTGAAGAAGGCCCCAGCCCCACCGTCTCTACGCTGCCACTAAACGAACTCAACCAGGGGCAGTGGACGATTCCCATTGGCAAAGGGGGCGGCGTGTTGGTGATCATGCCCCAAACCTCCTTCACCAGCGAGACGGCCACCTATTGGCTCACTGTAGAGCAGTAAAACGTTTCAAAACTCGGATTTTTCAAAGCGCCAGACGGCCGTAACCAGAAAGACAATACACCAAACGGCCGTGGCCCCAATCATCGTCAAGACAATATTGTCAAGCGGCATATCATTAAGAACCATCAAACCAGCTTGCTGTAGCTGCCAGGGCGAAATTTGCACCAACGCTTTCATCGGCACCATGCCGCCGCCCAGCAGCGACCCCAACGTCACCGCCAGCAAGACGCCGCGGCTGGTGGTCAACGTCCCCATGAGCAGCGTCAGCGTCAGGTAAAAGAGGGCGTGCAGGGTAACGATGGCCATCATGCCGGCAAAGTTGAGCCAGGTGTAAGCTCCCGGCTCGTACAGCCAGAACAAGCCATAGGCACCCAAGGCAACCGGCAAAACCATTAAGCAAACCAGGCCCACCACGCTGGCCACAAACTTGGCCAGCACAAAGGCGGTGCGAGAAACGGGCTTGGACAACACCCAGGCGGCCGTTCCCAACTGGATTTCTTCGATGATGCTGTCTTGCAAGGCGACAATGACGCCAATGGCCAGGGCCACAGTCGCCAGCCCGACAAACATTTCGCTGCCCATTTGCAGCGGATTGTCTTCAAACAGCCGGTTGCCTTCCGGGTCGGTGAGCGTCGGCAAAACAAAGAGGAACAGCGCCAGAAGCCCATTGAGCAAAAGCACCCACAACCCAACCCGGAACAGGGCGCTGCGCAGGGGCCACCACTTCTGGTTTTCTCGCTGTAATAAATTGTTGAAGCCGCGGAAACGGCCGTTTCCCATCACCATCTGAAATTCAGCATTACTGCTCATTGTTTGCTCCTTTCACCAGCGTCATAAACGCCTCTTCCAGCTCCACCTTTTTGCGGCCAAAGGCGGTTACCGTCGTCTGTTCATCGGCCAGCAGCAGGCGCAGCAGCTTTGCCTCCGCTGCGGCTTCATCGGAAACCGCTACCTGCCAGGTGGTATGGTCGTTTTGCCCCTGTGGCGTAATTTGCTCCACCCATGGCTCCTGTTTCAGTCGAGCTTGCAGCAAAGGCAAGTCACCCTGCAGGGCTACCGTGTAAATCGTCTGGCCCTCGCCGTTGAGAAGCTGCTCGATAGGTCCTTGCGAAATCAGTTTGCCCTCGTTCAAAATGGCAACGGTGTCGCTCACTTGCTGCACATCATCTAGAATGTGGGTGGAATAAAACACGGTGGCATATTTGCGCAGCTTCTCCATGACAACCAGCACATCGTGCCGGCCGATGGGGTCCAAAGCGGCGGCCGGTTCATCCAAAATGAGCAAATCCGGGTAGTTGACCTGCGCCTGGGCCAGCCCCAGCCGCTGCCGTTCCCCGCCCGAAAAACCTTTAACTGGCCGGTCGGCTTTATCCGACAATCCCACGAGATGCAGCACCTCACTCACGCGCCCTTCAATCTTGGCCGCCGGCCCTTTAAAGAAAAAACGGGCCGTAAAACGCACCGTTTCGCGGGCGGTCATATTCGGATAAAAATGGGGCTGCTGCGGCATGTAGCCAATGCGGACGCGAATGGCCAGGCTGTCGTGCACAATATCGTGGCCAAAGACGATACCCTGGCCGCTGCCGGGTTTAATCAGCCCTAGCAGCAGCTTCATCGTAGTCGTCTTGCCGGCACCGTTTGGCCCCAAAAAGCCAAAGATAGAATTTTGGGGCACCTTCAGATTCAGGCCGCTCAGTACAGAAACCCCGTCATAATTTTTGCTGAGGCCGTTGGTTTGGATGACGGCCGTATCTGCCAGTTTCATTTTTCGTCTCCTTTGCATCTACTCACTGGCCCAATAAACCGACAGCGTGCCAGGCGTTTGGGAGGTTGTGAGCATCAGGCGGTAAACGTCTGGCGGCAGGCGCTGCTCCCACGTGCCGCCCCCATCCTTATCGGTGCGGAAATCCTCGCTGTGCAGAATGACAATATTGCCGCCATCCGATCCTTTCAGGCTGAGATCGAAGTAGGAGGTGTCGATGTTGGGAATGGTATAGAAAATTTTGACAACGGCCGTTTCCTCCAGCGTAAACTCCGCCAATGCTTCTTCGTTAAAGCTCTGCACCGCAAGATTTGCCTCGGCTAACGGCGCAAACCCGGCGGGCGGTGTCTGGCTGTCTGTATGGCACCAGCTTAAAAGAAAAACTCCCCAGCCACATCGGGAAACTGGGGAGCATTCAAGCTGGTCAGGTGCGGGGAAGCTTTCCTGGTCAGGTGACCAGGTTTTCTTTCAGGGCTAAGGCGACGGCTTCGGTACGGCCGTTCACCCCCATTTTGGACAAGATACTGCTCACATGAAACTTAACCGTCGAACGGCTCACCACCAGCTTCTCGGCAATTTCCGGGTTGCTTAACCCCTGGGTCATCAAGTCCAACACCTCTTGCTCCCGCGCGGTCAATTCGTAGTCTGGTTCTTTTGGTTGGGTGGCGGCGTGGATGAGCGCAGCCGTGGCTTCCGGAGCCAGCGTTGGCCGCCCGGCGTGCGCAGCGCGGATGGCGTTGGCCAGCTCAACGGCCGTAACATTCTTCAGCAGGTAGCTGATGGCCCCGGCTTGCAGCACTCCCTGCACCAGATCGTCTTCCTTGAAGCTGGTCAGGGCAATCACCTGGATGTGCGGATACTGTTCGCGAATGGCACGGGTGGTGGCCACGCCATCCATGCCCGGCATCATCAAATCCATCAATATTACGTCCAGTTCCTGTTCACCGCACAAACGAATAGCCTCTTCCCCGCTCCCGGCCTCCGCCGCAGGTTCCAAATCATCATAGGCCAGCAAAAAAGTAGCCAGACCGCTGCGCACCACCGCATGATCATCAACAATCATGACCCGAATGGGATGTTCTTCACTCATGGTTCGTTTCCTCTAACTGCCAGCACACCGTTATTGTCGTGCCCTCGCCAATCTCA
>CALBTC010000362.1 GCA_937967805.1 uncultured Anaerolineaceae bacterium | reverse complement strand
CCTGCCCCGGCAGATGCTTCGCCTAAGGCCATGACGTTCACATCATTATCGACAACCACATTGGCGGCAGAAAAACGCTGGCGCATGAATGACTTGATGGAGAACGATTCCCAGGCTGGCATAAGGGGCGGGGCGATGAGCACCCCTTCATCGAACTGCACCGGGCCGGGCACGCCGATACCGATGGCCAGGACCTGCTCAGGACGGCCGTTTTGCCGGCTCATCAACTCTTCAATCAAATCGGCGATGTGCCCCAGCATCACCTCCGGCTCTTCGCGCACGTCGGCCGGTTCATCCAGGCGCTCCAGAATGGTGCCTTCAAAATCGGCCAGGGCCAGATCGATGCTGGTGGCGCCAATGTCCACACCAACCACAAAGCCCAGCGCGCCGTTCAGGCCATAAGTGCGGGGGCGACGGCCGCCTTGCGATTCGCCGAGTTCGCGCTCTTCGATGATGTTGAGGGACAGGAGATGGTTGAGAACGGCCGTAACGTTGGCCCGCGAATAACCCAACTGCTCGCCCAGCTCTGACCGGGAGAGCGGGCCAGAGCGGCGAATGGTGGCAAGAATACGATATGTCGCCTGGTCTAAAGTGCGTGTTTGAAGGGTAGACAAGGTAGCCAATTGGGTGCAGTCCAGTCAGTTGCCGGCGGCATTTGTGAAAATGTCGCCATCTTATGTGAGAATAGCGGATACTTTTGTACAATTTAAACAAAAGTTGTAGAAATATTAGCATAACCTGGGGGAGGCGTCAAGCAATTGATGTGGAATCTTGAGGATCTCGGGGAAAAACAACACCTGTAGGGGCAACCCTTGTGGTTGCCCCGGATGGGGTGGGCACAAGGCTGGGCGGGCACAAGGCCCGCCCCTACTACCAGATTGAGGCTTTTTAGTCGGCGAAAAAAACAACCCCCAGCGCCTTGGGACCAACGTGAGCTCCGACCACCGGGCTTAGCTCCACAATGTGGCTTTCTTCCGGCTGCAAAGCGTCATTGAGTTCAGCGTAAACCTTTTCGGCATCCTCTTTGGCGGCGGCGTGAATGACGGCCGTTTTAATCCCCGACTTGCCTTCCATTTCCGATTTCGCCACGTCCATCAGGTGGGCCAACGCTTTCTTTTTGGTGCGGACCGAAGCTAATGGTTCGATTTTGCCATCGACCAGGTGCAGGATAGGCTTGATGGAGAGCATGGAGCCAATGAGCCGCTGCGCCCCGCCGATACGGCCGCCGCGATGCAAAAATTCCAGCGTATCGACGACAAACAGCACGCGCATCTTTTTCACCAGGGCGCGAGCCGCTTCGGCTGCCTCTTTATAACCGGCGCCATCTTCCACGGCGCGGGCGGCGGCCAATGCCATATAGCCTAATCCCATCGCCGCCGACTCAGAATCGACAATCTCGATGGGATAATCTTCCATCATGCCGGCCGCCGCTTGGGCTGAAGCCTGCGTGCCGCTGAGCGATTTGGAGATGAGGACGGCGACGATGGAATCGGCCGTTTCGGCCACTTTGGAGAAAAATTCGTGGAATTCGCCCGCCGATGGCTGGGAGGTGGTGGGCATCTCTTTGGCAGTGGACAGACGCTCGTAAAAGGCGTCGGGCTTAATGTCGATGTCGTCGCGCAGACTGCTGCCTTCCCAGTTGAGTATCTGGGGAATGACGTGGATATTGTATTTTTCAACCAGCGCCGGGGGAATGTAGGCTGTGCTGTCTACCACAACCGCAACTTTTGCTTTGCTCATGGATGGGTCTCCTCTTGATTACGTTCTTCCAGATTTTTACCGTTTTACCACATTGTTGATTGGAAGGGAAACGGCCGTTTCCCACCAAACTGCTAGTAGTAACCCGCTGCCGCCCAAACCGTTTTGCCGGGATTGGAAAACATATGAATTTTAGGGTGATCCTTGAATTACTGATACAATAACCTGACCTTTAGTTACCTGACACTAATTCAATATGAAGATAAATGGGACACAGATTTTCACAAATACGCACAGATAAAAGCAATAAATCTGTGAAAATCTGTGTTTATCTGTGTCCTGTTATTTTTATATCAGGTAGCTAGACCTGACCAGATTAATCAGGAAGAGAAAACCAAATGAACCGAGAATATCATCGTTGGTACAGCCCGTCGCTGGGGCGCGATATGGAACTGCTGGTTTTTGGCCACGGCGGGGCCAGAGTGCTGGTGTTTCCCACCTCCAAGGGTCGCTTTTATGAATGGGAAGACCGGGGCATGATGCAACTGCTGGGGCACCATATCAGCCAGGGCTGGCTGCAAGTTTACTGTGTCGACAGCGTTGATGCCGAAAGCTGGTATGCACACTGGAAGCACCCAGAGGCGCGCGCCTGGCGGCAGGTGCAGTACGAAAATTACCTGGTCAATGAAGTGCTGCCGCTTTCCTGGATGAAGAATCAAAATCCGTTTCTAATCACCGTGGGGGCCAGCTTTGGCGCTTACCACGCCGTGAATCTGGCGCTGCGCCGGCCAGACCTGGTCAGCCGCACCCTTGGCCTGAGCGGCATCTACGACATCAGCCGCTGGACCAACGGGCACGGCGGGGGCTATATTTACGCCAACAACCCTTGTGCCTACATTCCCAACGAGCATGACCACAAGCGGCTGGAGCTGCTGCGCCGGCTGGACATCATTTTAGTCGTAGGGCGTGATGACGGGCTGCGGGCCAACAATGAACAGCTCTCGACGGCGCTGTGGCAGAAGGGCATTGGCAACGCACTGCGCATTTGGGACGGCTGGAGCCACGATTGGCCGTATTGGGAGAAGATGCTGTTGACGTATATTGGGGGGCACGACTGAATGTGAGTGAAAAGTGATAAGTAAAAAGTGATAAGTTGCTTTTACTTGCTCACTCGCCAACTTGCATACTTGCAAACAGATAAGGAGAGGGAAGCATGACAAAAAAGATTGGCTTGTTGGTAGGGATGGAGTGGTCCTGGCCGCCGGCGTTTATTGAGGAGGTGAACGGCCGTAACCAGGATGTCACCGCCGAATTTGTTACCATCGGCGGCACGCAGATGAACGAGCCATGTGACTATGCCGTCATCGTTGACCGCATTTCGCACGAGGTGCCCTACTATCGCTCCTACCTTAAAAACGCCATGCTGCAAGGAACCCACGTCATCAACAACCCGCTGATGTGGACGGCCGATGACAAATTTTTTGGCGCGTCGCTGATCAGTAAATTGGGATTGGTGAGCCCGAAAACGGCCGTCTTACCCAACAAAGAATACATCCCCGGCATCGACCACAGCAAAAGCCTGCGTAACCTGGCCTTTCCCATGCCCTGGCAAGATTTGGTGGAGTACGTGGGCGGCTTCCCCTGCGTGTTAAAAGATGCCCACGGCGGCGGCTGGAAAGAAGTGTACATTTGCCACAACATGGAGGAGCTGTATCGCAATTATGACCAATCCGGTCTGCTGACGATGGTGCTGCAAGAGTTCATTAAGTGGGACGATTACATTCGCTGCATGGTTCTGGGGCAGGAGAAGGTGCTCGTCATGCGTTACGATCCCAACAGCCGCCAATACAGCCATCCCGAGGGGCTGTCACAGGAGCTGCACAACCGGATCGTGGCTGACTGCCAGACGCTGTGCCGCGCCTTTGGCTACGACATGAACACCTGCGAATTTGCCGTGCGCGACGGCGTGCCGTACGCCATCGACTTCATGAATCCGGCCCCGGACATGGACGTGAATTCGCTGGGCTACGAGTTCCACCGCTGGTGCGTGGAAGGCATGGCCGACCTGTGCATTGGCCTGGCCCTGGAGCCGCG
>CALBTC010000361.1 GCA_937967805.1 uncultured Anaerolineaceae bacterium | reverse complement strand
TTCCAGCTGTCTGGCGAACCGTGGACGGCCTTTCCCCAAATTCCGTTGCCCACCGACGCCCAGCTCAGCCAATTCTTTTTAGACCAAAATTTTGAGCTACCCGTGGACAGCGACCGTGACGCCATTGCTCAACTGTATGAAGAGCTGGCGGCAGGAGAGCTGGCGGCGACCGGCTGGACGTTGGAAAGCAGTTCGCGCAGCGATGTCAGACACAGTTTGATTTGGTCAAGACCCAGCGGCCAAAGCAGTGTCGGTATCTCTGATGTGTCCAGCCTGAACAAAGTGGGGGTATCTTTCTCCTTCAACACGGCCGTTCCCGCCATCACAGAGATCAATCTACTTTTCTCAGACGTGGGGTCGGGTCAGGTGGAGGTGCTGGTTGATCAGGTTAGCCTGAACGGACTGTCTATCGAAGCGAATGATAGAGAGATGGATGAAGCCGCCGCTGTTTCGGCGCTGTGCGACGGAACGGCCGATCTGATTAGCGGTTCACCCGCGCTGGCCGCTGCCGCTCGTCAGCAATGTCCTGAAGGCCTGGTCGAATTTACCGTAGCCCAGGTGCCGCTGGTTGTGGCTATCAACCAGGAAAACGACTGGGCGCGCAGCATGACCACGGCTGAAGCAATTGCCGCCCTCACCACTGCCCAAACATGGGCCGACGTGAACCCGGCATGGCCGGATACGCCGATTTTACGCGCTCTACCGGCGACGGGCACGGCCGTTTATGAGGTGTTGGTCAATGAGCTGCTGGGTGAAGATGCGGCCGCTTTGTCTGGCGCTGCCAACGTTTTCCAGTTTAACACCGGGTTTGATGTGATTTGGAACGGTGTCAGCAGCGAGGCTGGGGCAATCGGGTTTGCACCGATTGACGCTTTGCTGGAAAACGCGGATGAGGCAACGGCCGTGCAGCTCGACGGCCGCACAACGGACGATGATGCCTATCCATTGAAATTGACGCTGGTTCTGGTCACCCGCGACACTACCCTGCGCGACAATTTGCCGTTGGCCGCCTTTGTCGGTCAGGCGCTGCTGCCGGATACAGACGTGGCTCCGGAGCTGGTGGGCTATCAGCCGGTAGATTCGGCCACGCGGCAGCGCAACGAGGCGCTGTGGCTGGAGAGTGTGGAGAATTAGGCTTACCTGGTGGGTGCGCCCGGCTGGATTAGTCGGCGTGCAACCAGCCTTTTCCCAAAGAAGCATCGCAAGATGTGTAAAACACGTAGGTAAAAGATGGCAAAAGAACCAATACATGCCCTGAATCCGTTTTTGTTTCGCAACGGCCGTGCGGCCCACACCAGCGAAGAGTTAGTGCAATTGAGTCAGGCGTTTCCCGGAGATGGAGCTTACCATCTGGAAAATGGGCATTTTGTTTCGTGGCTGGAGTATATTGGCGAGGATGAGATTGCGCGGTTGGCACAGACGGCCGTTCAGCTCCGGGACGAGAACTTAGCTCCTCTGGACATCTTTTTGCGCCAGTACGATCTGCATACAAACTTGACGGATTTGCCCCTCAATCTGAAAGAGCTATTAACCGAAGACAATGTGCAATCAATTATCGCTAATGAGCAGCAAAGGCCGTTTGTTTTTGTTTTGGTTGGGCAAACTGGTACAGGTAAATCCAGCACTGTCAACAGTTTAATGGGTAAGGAAGTGGCAAGGCCAAGCCGATTTGAACCTGGCACGCTCCAGGTTGAGAAATACAATTCACCCCCTAACTCGTTGATGCGCTATGTCGTTCTGGATACACCTGGCTTAAGTGACGCGAGTGGCAAGGACCAAGCTTATTTATTAATGATTCAGGAAGCCCTGCCAGATAAAACGATGGATTGCTTATGGTTTGTAACCAAACTAGATGACACACGGATACGCACCGATGAAGTGACCACAATTAAACAAACGACAGACGCTTTTGGCAAAAAGGTTTGGGAACAAAGTGTGATAGTTTTCACCTTTGCTGACAAAGTAAGCCAGATTGAATATGAGGAGACATTACGCGAACGCACGCGGCTCATCCGTTGGGAAATTGCCAAACATATCGGACAAAGCAAAGCTAATAAAATCCCGTCTGTTGCTGTAGCAAATAGCCGCAGGGGGCATCCAGTTCCGACGCCAGATGGAAAGTTGTGGTTGGGCAAACTGTTTACGGCCGTTTTCTTACGCATTAACGATGCTGGAATAGGCGGTTTTTTAATGGGAGTAGGCCCTGAAAGGTTCACCACAACACCGCCCTCACTAACGGCTGAGTCTTGTACTGGTGAACAGCCCGATTCTAGACCAGCCCCTATCTACTTGGATGAGGAGGACCAAAAATCTTTTTTAGCACGGATCAAGGATGATTTATTGCCCAAGTGGACAGGATGGCTGGCAAAAGCGGGCAAAGCAGTGGGCGATGGGGTACGAAAAGCGGCCGACATCACGGGCAGCGTGGCGCAAACAACGCGCAATGTCAAAGAAAGCATCGACAATATAAGCCAATCTGTAGGCAGCTCGGCAGCGCAGGCGATGAGAGGCTTTTTTGGCTCCTTGTTTCGGCGTAAGTAATCTTAAATGCTGACGAATCTGGCTCTAGTTGCAGAAATTGCGGCAAACCTGGCGACAGTGACGGCCGTTATCGTGGGCAGTATCTGGACATGGCTGCTGTTTGTACAAAATCGGCAGCGCTTTCCCCGCGCTCTGATTCGGCATGAGCTAACCTGCCACGCTATTGACGAGGATTACTGGCTGGTTGGGCTTGTGGTTATTTTGCAAAATGCAGGTGATGTTTTGCTTTCGCTGCGGGCGTGGCAGGTCGCTCTGCAACAAGCATTGCCGCCTGCCGCCGAATTAGAACGCGTTAGGGCGCGCGGTGATGCTACCTTGCTGCATGGTGCCCACATTATCGAATGGGAACCTGTTTGGCAAACTAATGAGCAGGCGGCGAGTGGCCGCTTTGAGCTTGAGCCAGGTGAGATCCATCAATTTCATTATGCGGTTGTGGTCAGTCGGGATATTCGCTTGGTGGCTATTGACACGCTGTTCTTCAACATCACCAAGAAAAGACGCAGTCTGACGTGGCGGCTAACGTCGTTACAGTTGCTGGCGGAAACGGCCGATAAACAGTAATTCTATGTCTTCTCAATTTGATAATTACGATCCATTTGCCATATTCAAATCACAGCTTTTTCAGGCCGAGCTGCACGCCTTTAGCGCAGGTCAAACGCACGATTTCTCCTGGCTTATTGACAGCTTCGTTGATAAAGCGGCCAGTCGTATAGTAACGCGTCATGTTGCCAGCCTGCTGCATGATCGTCAGTCTAAAAAGCTGGTCATTGATGCTCTAAAATATCTAGAAGCCCAAGGGCAATCACCAACCGATGTTACGCACGTTACCTTTGATATGATTACGCTTTTGCTGAACTATTTCCACACCTTTGTCAGCTACCAACGTGTCGTTTTTCCGGTTGGTTATTGGGCCAAAGGGGCATTCAAATGGTTGAAAAAACCGAAACAAGGTTACGGGCTATTTGACCATATGGTAGATGGTCTGATGACAGAGCCTTTTGAGGCAATTCCAAAGCTCATCGAGCCGAGCGTTTTAGCTTTGTTAGGAAACGCACGCCAGAAGTTGCATTTGTTGACGGAAGCAGACTTTAGGGAGCTTGCCAAACATTATGTCGTGCAAAAATATGATGATTTATACAACCTCACGCTGCTATATGGTTTACACCCAATAGGCAACAGAATAGGTGATTTGTTGGCAAAAGAAGAACAAACACAGCAATATCTCACCAATAAATACCCCAATCAGCCGGCAATGCGGCTTTAACCCCTAGAGGTGCATGGCACTTCAAGCGTAACGTAAGATGAAACATGCGTAAACAAGTTTTGCACTTTGGGCAGGGTCCACCTGCCCGAATTAGTATCAATCCCAACGAAGGTGGCGTTGGCACCACCTTTTATGTGAATGCGACAGGCTTTGTCGCCAATACGTCCTTGACCGTAGAAATTTACAGCTTCCACAATAGGCTTGTCATGTTTCGTACCTACACTACAGACGGGCGCGGCAGTATTGGCGAGGCCAACGTCAGCTGGTCTTCTGCTGGGCAAAGCCCTGGCAGCTATCTTTTGCGTGTACGTGGAACCTATCGCAAGGACAAGAAAGAAGAAAGTGATTCTTTAGAACTGCAGTTTTCGGTGAAATGACCTGTTGTTCACTGGGTCATCCCCGAAAGAGAAACTCTTTACTGAGACTTCGTATGTTAGTGCAAGTGGCTAATCGAATGAAAAGGCAAGCGGTTTTATTGTTTTTGTTGGTAACACTATGGCTGGTGGGTTGTGGTGGAGACGAAACGGCCGTCTCACCTACCTTCACCGCCATCAAGCAGGCGCCCGTGGCAACCAGTGCGCAGGCAGCAACGGCAGAACCCACCCAAACAACCGCTGCCACCACCGCGCTTCCGAACCACACATCCGCCGAAAACGAGACGGCCGTTTCGCCCACCACCCCCCCGCCGCTCACCATGGAAACGGTTGTGGCCCAAACACGCACCGCCGAAGCCAACAGCTGGGTGCTGCGCGTCAATCACGGCGCTGGCGTGCAGTTGATGCTGCCCGCCACATGGGAACTGTCCACAAACAACTCTTTTCACTATTCTGGGCGGGCTGGGTCGCTTCAACTGAAAGCGTTCTGGTGGAATGAGCCTATCACGCAGGCAGAGGCGTGTGAGTCTGCGGAGGTGGCGCTGTTTCTTGAATTGCCCGCTTATGAACGAGAGCTGACGCAGGTAAACGGCCGTGATAGTTGCCTTTTCCGGGAGAGCCAGAGCGACACAGTAAGCCATGCGTTCGTGCAATATCCCGAACCGTGGCCCCGCTACTTTCCCGCCCAAGGCCCTTACCAATTCCTGCTGCTTTCCGGCTGGTCGCCAACCGTGTCTGTGCTGGAGGTGCTAGAGACGGTCGACTTTCCAGAGATGCCAGACGCCGCCGCCTATCTGCGCGGTGTAGTCGATGAGTATGAGGCAAGCTACATCTTTCGCGAGCAGGTGGATTTTGCGGCGTGGGAAGCGGAGGCGCTGGCGCGTCTCACTCCCGACAGCACGCTGGCAGATGCACAGCAGCTCATTTTTGAGATGTTCGACATGATGCGGGCCGCCACCCAGCATGACCACCTGGCCTTTTATTCGCCCGAACGGGTGCAGTCGCTCATTCTGTCTACAAATCGAGAGCGCTTTGGCTTTTCCTTTGACGCCGATGGCATGATTTGGTTGGTGGAGCCGGGCAGTCCCGCTGCCGCCGCCGGCATTCAGGTGGGGGATCGGCTGGTGGCCTTCAATGGGGTTCCATATCGGCAGGCCTCACCCCCTGAGGGGGAAACGGCGTTCACCATTGAGCGCAACGGCCGTTCACAAACAATCGTGTTCTCCCCCGCGGTTTACTCGAATCTGCTGCCGCCAAACGGCCGTTTGCTTACCGACAACATCGCCTACCTGGAAACGTTCGGGTTTAACAACCAGATCGATACCGAATTGAGCCAATATGTCACGCTGGTACATGATCAAATTGGGGAACTCGATGCGCCCGGGC
>CALBTC010000360.1 GCA_937967805.1 uncultured Anaerolineaceae bacterium | reverse complement strand
ACTCATGTTTTTTGTAGGGCCAAAGCTGCTGCCCAGGCTCATGGCGTATGTTGCCGGTTGGAATTCCCGAGAGCTGTTTCTGCTTTCCGTAACCGCCGTTGGACTGGGGATCGGCTACGTTACTTATCTGTTTGGCCTTTCTTTTGCCTTTGGCGCCTTTGTTGCCGGCATGGTGCTGAGCGAGTCTGACTTCGGCCATCAGGCGTTGAGCGACATTATCCCTCTGCGCGACATGTTTGGCCTGCTCTTTTTTGTTTCCGTCGGCATGCTGCTTGATCCCAATTTCCTGCTGACCAACTGGCAAGCTGTTTTGATGATCATTGTCCTCGTATCCGTGGGAAAAGGGCTTATTCTGGGGGTGCTGAGCCGTATTTTTGGCTATGGCAACATTGTGCCCATTGCCGTGGGTCTAAGCATGTTCCAGATCGGCGAATTTTCATTTGTTCTGGCAAGGGTAGGCATCAGCACCAACTCCATCGACAACAATCTCTATTCGCTCATTCTCACAACCGCCATCATCACGATGGTGCTGACCCCCCTCATTTCTGGGCTATCTGGCCGTTTGTATGCCCTGCAAAAGCGGATCAAACCCCGCGATCCACTGCAATCTGTAAACATACCTGCATCGGGCCTGTCTAATCATGTCGTCATTGCCGGAGGCGGCCAGATTGGCAAGTACATAGCACAGGTGCTGAGCCAGTTGCAGCTGGATTTTGTTGTGATCGAGATAGATCATAGAGAAGTTGAGCAGGCTAAGGCAGAGAACTTTCCGGTGATTTACGGTGACGCCAGTCACGAAATCGTGTTGGAGGCTGCTTACGTAGCCCAGGCGCGGCTGGTGTTGGTCACTACGCCTGGAATCATGGTAACCAGGTCGGTCGTGGCGCAGGTGCGCCAGCTAAACCCCAACGTTGATGTGGTGGCGCGGGCCGAAGGCATTGAGCCAATGCAGGCACTGTATCACCAGGGCGTATACGAGGTTGTCCAGCCTGAGTTTGAAGCCGCGCTGGAAATGGCGCGACAAGCTTTGCTGCATCTACATATTCCCGCTTTGGAAATTCAAAAATATACCGATACCATTCGCCACGATTTATACGCCCCTATTTATCAGCGTCGGTCCGAGTACCATGATGTGGCTCAGTTACAAAATGCCTCCCGTCTCCTGGACTTTGACTGGACCCGAATAGAACCGGGCAGCATCTTGGTGGAACAATCAATTGGCAGCGCAAACATTCGGCAAAAAACCGGCGCGTCGGTTGTAGGGGTACTGCGCAGCAGCGAACTGCACCCCAACCCGGCCACAGATTTCAAATTCCAGGCCCATGACCTGATAGCAGTTATGGGCAGCAGTGAGCAGTTGGCTGCGTTCCAACTGCTTGCCAGGGAAAAGTCTTCCTGATGACTGTACGCAGCGATAACATTCATCACCTGGTTCCCCAATTCATTCTTGACCAACTGGCCCAGGAACGCGATCGTGGGGGTTTTACGGCCGTTGGTCTCTTTGTCGATATTTCCGGCTTTACCCGGCTGATGGAAACGCTCATGCAGCACGGCCAGCACGGCGCGGAGGTGATGGCCTCGGTGATGCTGGACATTTTTGAGCCGCTGGTGCAGTTTGTGTTTGAGCAGGGCGGCTTTGTGAGCAACTTTGCCGGCGATGCCTTCACCGCCTTTTTTCCCATCCATACCGCAGCGGAAACGGCCGCCCGCGCCCAACAAGCCATCACCGCCGCCTGGCAGGCGCAAGATCACCTCCGCACAAATCCAACCAGCCGTACCCTGTACGGCGATTTCCAAATGACGGCCAAAATCGGATTAGCGTTGGGGGAAGCGGGTTGGGGCATTCTCACCCATGTCGAACAGGAGCGAGCAGCGTTTTATTTTCACGGAACGGCGGTTGAACAGTGCGCCCTGGCGGAAAAACAGGCAGCGCCGGGGGAGATTATTCTGGATGCGGCATTGGCAGCGACGGTGGGCGATTGGGTTGAGCTTTCACCAAAGAATGGATTCTTTGCGCTGAACGGCCGTCCCCAGACCTTTTCTCCGGCACGCCCATTTACCCCGCCTAAGCCCAACCTTTCGCTGCTCGGCCGCTTTTTCCCGCCTGAACTCATCAACCAGCCGCTGCAAGGCGAATTTCGCCAGATTGTCAATGTCTTTATAAGCCTACCAGGGACACAAAACGAAGTAGAGCTGGGACCGTTTATGCAGACGGTTTTTCAGCTGCAGGCGCAGTTTGGCGGCGTCACCAGCCGCCTGGACTTTGGCGATAAGGGGTGTACGCTGCTGCTGTTTTGGGGCGCCCCCATCGCCCATGAAACCGACATCGAACGGGCGCTGAGCTTTTTGCTGGCGCTGCGGCAGCAAAGCCAGGTCGCCATTCGCGCCGGCGTCACCTATCGGGTGGCCCACGCCGGGTTCATCGGCTCGCCGCTGCATGAGGAGTTCACCTGCTACGGCAGTGGCGTTAACCTGGCGGCCCGCTTCATGACCGGCGCACCGCCAGGGGAAATTTGGCTGGATACGGCCGTTGCCCGGCGCGTCGAAACCCAATTTTCCCTCCAGTTTGCCGGTGAGCACCAGCTCAAAGGGTTTGCCGAAGCGCAGCCGGTCTACCGTTTGGTAGGGCGGCTGGAAACGGCCGTGCCCATTTTCAGCGGGCAAATGTTGGGGCGACAGACGGAACTGGCCCGGTTGACAAAGTTTGTGCAGCCGTTAGTTGACGGCCGTTTTGCCGGGGCACTACGCATCGAAGGTGAAGCCGGTATAGGAAAAAGCCGTCTGATCCATTCGTTTTTTAGCAATCTGGCCGCTGATTTTGGCCCTTACCAGATTTTCCTCTGCCAGACGGACCAGATTTTGCGCCAGTCGCTCAACCCGCTGCGCTACTGGCTGCAACGCTACTTCAACCAATCCAGCCTGCAAAACGAAGCAGAAAACAAAGCCCTGTTTGAGCAAAAACTGGAACAACTGCTGGCCGCCACGCCTCAGCCCGCTCTGGCCCGTGAGCTGGAACGCACGCGCTCCTTTCTTGGTGCGCTGCTGGATTTGCACTGGCCGGATTCGCTTTACGCCCGGCTGGAGCCGCAAGGCCGCTTTGAAAACACGCTCACGGCGCTCACTACGCTGCTCCAGGCAGAAAGCTGGCAGCAGCCCACCCTGCTGGTCATCGAAGATGTTCACTGGCTGGATGATGATTCGCGCCAATTTTTGCAGCAGCTGTGGCTGTCGATGACGGCCGTTCCCGATACCCACTACCCCCTGGCCCTCATCGCCACCAGCCGCCCGGAGCAGCAGAAAGAAGCCGACAATGGCACAATTCCCTGGCAGACCATTGCCCTGGGAGAGCTTACGCCGGCAGAGCTAAACCAACTGGCGGTGGAGCTGCTTGGCGGCCCAATATCGCCTACGCTGCAAAGGCTGCTGGCCGGCCGCGGCGAGGGCAATCCTTTCTTCACGGAGCAAATTGTACGCTACCTGCAAGAGCAACAATTGTTAGAAGAAACGGAAGCGGGTTGGGCGGTAACGGCCGTACAGCAAACGGTCCTGCCGCGCGACGTTCATGCCTTACTGGTGGCGCGATTAGATAGATTGACGGCCAGGGTAAAGAATGGGGTGCAGCATGCGGCCGTTTTGGGGCGCGAGTTCGAAGTGCGGCTGTTGACCCTGATGCTGCGCGATGAAGAAAATGTAGGCACCATTCTTAGCGAAGCAGAGCAGGCAGCCATTTGGGCGGCACTCAACGAACTGCGCTACCTGTTTCGCCACGCCCTGGTGCGTGATGCCGCCTACAAAATGCAGCTGCGCGCCCGGCGGCAGGCGCTGCACAAGCTTGCCGTTGAGGCGCTGGAAACAGTTTACGCCGCCGACCTCTCCCCCCACTTTGGCGAGCTGGCCTACCATGCCGAACAGGCCCAACTAACTGACAAAGCCCGCGATTATCTGCACAAGGCCGGGGACGTGGCCCGCGAAGCATACCAAAACAATGAGGCGCTGGATTATTACGGCCGTGCCCTCGCCCTCACTCCACCAGAAGACGACCAGACCCGCTATGAGCTTCTGCTGGCCCAGGAAAAAATCTACAATTGGCAGGGCAAACGCCCTGAGCAAGAAGCCTTGCTCAAAACCCTCACCGATCTGGCCAACCAAACCCAGGACAAACAAAAACAAGCCGAAATTCTTTTGCGGCAAGCCCGCCATGCCGAGGAAATCGGCAACTATCCAGCAGAAATTGCCGCCGCCCAAAAAGCTATTGTGTTCGCCGAAGAACTCAATCACAAAAAGTTTATCGCCGATGCGCTTTCTTTTTGGGGGACCGCTTTACAATGGCAAGGCAACAGCGCTGAAGCAACTGCCAATATTAGCAAGGCTTTGAGAATGTACCGCGAGATCGGTGACCGGGGTATGGAAGCAGATGCCCTGTTTAATTTGGGCGACATTGCTCTAAAACAGGGAGATTATGCGGCCAGCAGCAAGCTCAAATTACAGGTTTTGCAAATGGCCCAAAAACTGAACGACCGTCACAAAGAAGCTTATACCATGAACAGTCTGGGCCTTCTTGCCGGCCATCAACATGATTACAGTTTGGCAAGGGATCACCTCAACAAATCCCTCTTCATTTACGAGGAAATAGGCAATCGTCGCGGTATTGGCGTTGTGCTTAATAATCTTGGGACAATCGCCCACATGCTGGGCGAATATGACCATGCCGAAAGATATTATCAACGCTCATTGGCTCTTCGGCGTGAAACAGGAGAGCGACAACGCGAGGTCATTAACCTGAATAATTTAGGGGAAGTTTACGCAAAACAAAAGCGTTATGCTGAGGCCCGGGCTTACTTTGAACAATGTCTGCAAATAGAAATGGAGCTGGGGCTACAATTTGCCGAAGCGATCACGCTCCATGTCTATGCAGAAACGTTAATCGCCCTGAATGAACTCTCGTTGGCGGAAGAGAAGATGCAGGCAGCCTTGCTTCTCCGTTACAATTTAAACCAGAAAACACACCATCTGCTGCCTCCCCAGTTAGGTCTGGTCCACATTGCCCACCTCAGAGGCTTACATGAAAAAGCCCGAGCCGGTCTGGAATTGGTTATGGCGGAACTCTCTTCCCAAACATTAGACGGCCTCGGCGACCCGTTTGGATTTTATTGGATTTGCTATACGCTGCTAGATTATTATAATGATCCCCGCGCTTTACCTCTTATCAACGATGCGCATCAGCGACTGCTGAAGCAAGCCAACAATATTCCAGACGCCAAGAGCAGGCAATCCTTTTTACAAAACGTGCCTGAGAATCGCGCCATCATTGAAAAATTCAAACAGCTTTAATGTACAGGCACCGGATCAACTATTAGTAGACCCGCCGTCGCCAGTTCCTGTTGTTGTGCCGCCGCCGTTTCCAGTTCCGGTAGTTGTGCCTCCTGGGTCGCCCATCGGACCTTCGCTGGACCAGCCATGGCTGCGAAGAAGCTGTATCCATTCGGCCGTTTTTATTTCAACAGGTTTCTTGTGGGTAACTGTAGCGACATGCTCCCGAAATGAGATTTCTGAACTGCGCTCCAAGAAAGCGTCTGTCTGTTCGTCAGTAGAGTACCCATTTAAAAACAGATTGACCAATTCGAGGTCATCATCCGGTAATTCAGAGTTTTGGAATTCAGTAAACAATGCACTCAACTCATTTGAGCCTTCCATGCCGGTGTAATATTTTTCGGTGGGCAAAACATCGGTCAGGGTGTCCAGGACGACGGTGATCAGCGGGGCCAAATCATCCAGGATCGCCTGACCCAGCATGGGTTGGCTCCGGCCGATAAGCGGGAAACTGGCTTTCAGGGGGTGCTTTTTAATCCAGCTGCGCCAGTTATTGTCCAGCTGTTTGCACTCATGATCGTACAAAACCAGCCCATTCTCATCGGTGAAGCGGCGGAGGATGTTGGTTTGGATAAACGGCCGTATCTCCGGTATGGGATGCTTGTCGGTGTCTTCCCGGAAATGCTCAGACATGTCATCATCCAACATGTCCTGAAAATCCAGCACAACCGCCGGGCCAAACAGAGCCAGCGCATGCGCATCGGAAAAAATCTCTTCCAACCAGTTCAGGCGCCAATCACCAGATTTTATCCCTGCTTCGCCTGCCTGTTTCAGCAGGTGTTCCCGCAGGGGCAAGTTGGATTCAGGATGCACTCCGTTCCAGTAAAGGTGGTGGCCAATTTCATGGGGGATGGCCAGAAAGCTGCGCGACAGTTGATTTCCGGAATGCAAAGCAGAATAAGGAATACTAATCAGTAACGTATGCGAATAAGGCACCAAACGGGCGCGAATCGATTTGGCCAGGTAGGTAATAACCCGCGTGTTTTCCGGCAGATAGCCTGCCGCGATGGCCACTGACATGACCCACTTTGCCAGTGTGTCCGACATGGCTAACGTGCACCCTTGCAACATCGCTTGCCCATCCTCCTGGCGACGGCGCTGGTTGATGGCGTGCTGGATGACGCTGAGATCAAAAGATACCTGGTTGACAAGGGTGCGCATGATGGTTCGCGGGGGCACGTCTGGCGAAACCGGCAAATTCTTCTTGTTGTAATACCCTTCCATAAAAAAGGTGAACCCCTCATCGGCAAAGGTGGAGAGGGCGATCAGCAAATCAACTGCGTAAATGAGCTGGATCGTTTCTTTGACCAATTGGTAAAAATCGCGACTATCAAATTCGCGCAATGCCTCAGGAACGGCCGCGGGACGGTTCTCTGCGGCCAACGCCAGAAATGCTCCCGGAGTTTGGTCAACGAGCCTGGTTTGAGCAACCTTAAATGGGTTATCCGCTGCGTCTGGGTCATCTTGCACGCCAAACACGCTGGCAATATTGACGGCGTGTGAGTCTAACACGGGGAGCATCAATTCGGCCGTTTCAGCCGCAGCCATTTGTAATGAATGCATTCTTTCCTGCCAATCCTGGGGGTTATCCATCAACATCATTTTT
>CALBTC010000359.1 GCA_937967805.1 uncultured Anaerolineaceae bacterium | reverse complement strand
AATCGGTGATCGGCATCCGCCGTAATTGGTGATCGTTTTGGCCCGGATTATGCACCAGTTGGCGATGTCGTTTTCGCCCAGGTGGAATGTGTCCTGGTAACGGCCGTCTGGCCCCACCGGATTTGCCAATGTCAGTTCAATGGCGCTGCTGTGGTTGGGGGAACGGCCGTTCAGCAGCACAATCGGTTTATCTTCCGGCAGCAAACCTTCGGCATCTAGAAGAATGGTGCGCGCTTGTTCGGCCATGCTGATGGTGAGACGCATGCCTTCAAGCAGCGGCGTGCAGGGGGCGGGCGTGGCGGTTGGTTCCAGTTGCTCTGTAACAAGTCTGGTGACTTCAACAAAATTGCCGTTGGGCGTAGGCGTGGGCAGAACGGCCGTTGCCCTGGCGGGAAATGTCGTTACCGGAATGGGTCTGCCTGGCGCCCGGCAGGCAGCCAGAATTGCTACAAGTACCAGTAGAATCAGAAATTTTTTCATGGTTTTTCTCACTCTGTAACGATTTCAACGACATAAAAATCGGTGCCGCTAATAAAGACCAGGTAACGGCCGTCTGGTGACCAACCCTCAAGCCGTACCTCGCCACCCACAAAAACAGGTTCTTCGGTGATGAGATGGCCTTCCGGTTGGGCAAATGAGCGGTAGGATTCGATAATTTGCAGCAGCAGAACTTTTGTCGCCAGATAGTCGGCGTGGGCTGCCTCGTAATCGGCGTCAAACTTAGGGCTGAACTCGGGTCCGGCTGCGTAGGTGATAGAGGTACCATTATCCAGAAGAAAGCTGAGGAACTCGCTGCGGAAGGTGGCAAATTCGTCTTGATCATGCACCCTGTACCCATCAGCCAGGTAGGAACGGCCGTTTATCATCACGGTCTCGCTTTTTTCTACCAGCTCGTATGCGCCAATGCCCAAACCTGGACATGGGCTGGCATACTTGCCGCCGTTTTCTTGCGGAGCCAGAATGTGTACACTGCCGGCGCTGAAACTGATTGAAACACAAATATCGCCTGGATAAGTCTCTCTAAGCTGATTGCGGTAGGCTGTACTTGTCATGCCTTCCGGCAGTTCTTCTGTTGGGAAGCCAGAAACACCTTCGGTGGTAATTTGGGCTTCCGGCGGATAGCTGATGGCGTAGCCATAGAAATCGTTGCGGTAAGTCAGCCAGCCTTTAACCACTTCTGAAGTAGGCAGAGCTGTGGGTGCGATGGTTGGTGTTGGTGTGGGGATGGGTGTGGCCGATACTGTTTCCGGGGTGGGCGGAACGGCCGTTGCCCTCAAAGTCACCGGCCGCGTCACGGAAACCGGTTCAATGGGTGGGGCGCAGGCGGCGAGGATTAACAAAATCAACAAACCGATAGCTATATTGAAAAAACCGCAGATTTCGCAGGCTTGTGGTGAGCTGCTCAAAGTGGTTGAGCACAGCCGAACCATTAACGCAGACTTTTTTCTCAAGTTTCTCTGCGCCTCCGCGTCTCTGTGTTGGCTTTTTTCAGCAAACTCACAGATAGTCGACCAGCGATTTATTGTCATGGGTTCACGCTCCAATGCCGTGGGGGAAACGGCCGTATTTCCACAAATTCTCAGCTTTTATTGTGGCAAATAAATGGGTGCGTGTCTGTATGCCTGGGTGATGTTTAGGCTACGATTGGGGTATAAAAGTTAAAGGTCGAGGATTTGGGCGGCGAGGGAACGGCCGTCTTTTTTCTTTTTCCCCTGCCGAGCGTCGTGCCACTTACGGCGAGCTTCTTCAATGTCGCGGTTGAGCTGCATCCAGTTGGGGCTGGCCAGCAGCAGCCCCTGGCGGCGCACGCCAAACAGCAGGCGGGGGAACCAGAGCGTGCGCTGGTTGAGCGTTTTGGGCCAACTGTTCAGGCTGACAAAGGTGCACGCTGTGCCAAAAAAAGGCTGTACCAGGCTTCGCTCGCGCGCTTTGAGCGCGTCAAAATCGTAGTGCTGGCTCATTTGGGTGGAGGTGACGGTTTCGATACGGCCGTAGCTGATCTTCACCTGCTTAAACGGCCCGCGCAAAAGCAAGTAGCCGGGCGTGACCACCACGCCGGCCCGCCGCAGGAAGATGCTGTAGTAGACCCACAGCACAGCCACCACCCCCAGCACCAGCCAGGGTAAATACCAGTATGTGCCGAGGAACGGCCGTACCAGATCAACTACCGCCAACACCAGCAGCGTCAGGCCCAGCCACAGCAGCTTGCCCCGCATCCGGCGGCTCATTTGATCGTACAACAGGAGCTTGTGTTTTTTCATTGGGGAGTCTGCGAGTATGCAGGTTTGCAAGTGGGCAAGTAGGGGGAAAACTTGCCACTTGCCCACTTGCAGACCTGCTTACTTTTTTACATTTGGAAAACGCCCCGCTGGTAGGGCACCACTTTGTAGCTAAAATCGGTGACGTACTGCTCTAACTGGCTGTTGAGCGTAAGCCACATCTCATTTTCCAGCAAATCGTCCAGGGTTTGGCGGTCGCGGCAGACAAAGCCGACCAGCCGGTTTGGCGCGCTGCCAAAAGCGGTGTGCCAAACTTCGCTTACCTGGAAGCCCATCATTTGCATAGCCGGCACGTAGCGCTGCATGACAAACTGCTGGTACGCCTGCAAATTGATCTCTTCAACTTCGTAACTCAATAATAGTTTTAATCCCAGTGGCTTTTCTTCCATGTCAACATTCCTCACGAATCGGTAATGGTCTCGTTAACCTTATCTGCTTCCTCCATATTAGCCAAAGGAATCGTAAAAGTAAATGTACTCCCTTCTCCTATTTTGCTTTCAAAGCTAATTTCACCGTCCTGGGCTTCGACCATGCGGCGCACAATCGAGAGGCCCAACCCCCAGCCGGGCTGTTCACGCACCGCTTTATCTTCGGCGCGGAAGAACTGGGTAAACAGTTTTTGCTGGTCTTCTTCAGAGATGCCCAATCCGTTGTCTTGAATGCTGACGTGGGCGGAACGGCCGTTGGGCCAGGCCCGCACCACAATCTCGCCGCCTTCAGGCGTGTACTTGTTGGCGTTGCTCATCAAATTGGAGATTACCTGGGCAATGCGGGTGGCATCGGCGAAGACCAATGGCAGCTCATCTTCAATCTCGATGTGCAGCGTTTGCTCCCGGTTGCTGATGCGCTCGCGCAGGCTGTCGGCCACGTCGGCCACCACCTCGCGCAGGTCAAATGCTTTCAGGTCAAACTTCATACGGCCGCTTTCAATATGATTGATATCCGATAAGTCACTAATGAGCGAACTCATTCGGGTCAAGTTGCGGCGAATCACTTCCAGGAATTGTTTCTGCTGGTCGCTCAGCGGCCCGGCCAGCCCGGCATTCATCAAGTCCGTGTATCCCTTAATTGAGGTCATGGGCACGCGCAGCTCGTGGGCCACCAGCGAGATGAAGTCACTTTTGGCTTTGTTGGCCATCTGGATCGCTTCATACAGCTTGGCATTTTTAATGGCCACCGCTGCCCGGTCGGCCAGGCGCTCCACAAAGGCAATGTCTTCCCGGTTGATTTCTACGTTTTGCTGCGTCTCCAGGGTGATAAGGCCGGAAATCTCACCGTCTTGAATGATGGGCACAGCCAACTGGACGCAGGCGGGGGTGCCGTCCACGGACTCTTCTTCGCTGACGTCGCGGGTGAGGATGGAACGGCCGTTTTTCATGACCTGGCGCACAACGGGATGGTCCAGCTCCACGTAGCGGGCTTCGCTGTGCTCTTCCTCGCCCCGGAAAACCATCAGGCGCAAAATTTGGCCGGCCGGCTTATTCAACAGGCCGGTATCCTCATAAACGATTTCCTCAAACAAACCAATCGAACCACCGGCAGCATTGGTCAGGGCAATGGCCCAGTTGAGCGACAGGCTTAGCACCTGGTTGAGTTCCAGCGAGCGGTTGAGCTGCTGGTCGATGCGTTGGAAAAGTGAAAGCTCTTCGACGCGGCGGGCCAGGGCTTGATCGGTTTGGGTAAAGAGGCGGGCGTTTTCAATGGCGATGGCCGCCTGGTTGGCAAAGGTTACGAGCAGGCCGAGGTCATCTTTTTCAAAGACGCCGCTGAAGAGGCGGTTATCGACGTAAACGGCACCGAGGGTTTGGCTGCGCACCTGCAAGGGGGCGCACATAATAGAGCGCAACTGGTAACCCACCACGCTTTCCTGGCCGGAAAAGCGATCATCTTCCTGGGCATTGCTAGACAAGATGCCTTCGCCGGTCTGAATAGCACGCTCGATAACGGTTCTGCTGACGTTACTGGCGTCTGCTTCGATGGTTTCCTGGTCGAAATTGCGGGCGGCGCGGGTTTGCAGGCGACCCTGTTCGGCGTCGTACAGAATCAAGAAGCCGCGCTCGGCACCGGTGAGCTGGATGATGGAATCCATGACCTGGTTTAACACTTCGCCCAGGTCCAGCGACTTGCCCAGCTGGGAGCTTACTTCGTATAGGGCAGCAAGCCGGGCTTCTTGTCTTTCAATCAGTTGATTATTCATGGGTACGTCCCTGATTTATTGGTACTCTTTTGGTAATATTTCCCCGGAAACCGCTTGCCAGCTCATCGGCTCCTGTGGAACTTTCCGAGGAAATGCAGAAACTAACGTTACATCGCTGTCAACTGTATTCTGGATCAGATTTGATCTAAAAGGAATAGACCTATTGTAGGGCAGAACAGAGTTGACCGGTTTCCATTGTAATCAATTCTGCGCAACACCTACGCATAAATTGCGTGAAAAAAAAGATGTCGGGCGAGGAGAAAACGCCATAAAGAAGTTAGTAGGCAAGTGTCATTCCCGCGAAAGTGGGAATCCATTGCTGAGAACTGACCTTCCCCCATTTTAATGGACATCAAGTTAAGGCTAACTGATGTTGATAATA
>CALBTC010000358.1 GCA_937967805.1 uncultured Anaerolineaceae bacterium | reverse complement strand
AGAGGGGAATTAGATAAATGAAAAACCGCGTGTATTTAGTACAACATGGCCAGGCAAAAGATAAGGAAGAGGATGCGGAACGGCCGTTAACCCCCCAGGGCCGTCGCGAAACATCTCGAATCGCTGATCTGGCTGCCCGGCTTGACCTGGACGTGGCCGAGATTCGACACAGCGGCAAAACGCGAGCGGCAGAAACGGCCGCTATCTTCGGCAGCGCCTTGGGTCTGATGAACCTGGAAAAGAAAAGCGTTTTGTCTGTTGAAGGCCTCCACCCTACCGACGACGTGAAGCCCGTCGCCAATGGGCTGGCCGGCGAAACCCGACCCGTGATGTTGGTTGGGCACCTGCCTTTTATGCCGCGGCTGGCAGGCCAGATGGTGAATCAGGACGCCGAGAAGCCGCCTGTCGAATTCGACCATTCGGGCATCGTTTGCCTGGCACGTGAAGCGACAGGTTGGCGGGTCGATTGGCAGTTGAACCCAGGATAGAGTGTTTATGCCTACTATTCCATCAACCGACTGCACCTATGAAGAACTTGGCCACACCTCCGAGATTGGATTGGAGCTGGAGGCGGAAACGGCCGAAAACCTTTTCACCTGCACCGCCCAGGCGATGTTTCATCTTATCCAGCCGGAGTCTGCTCCCATGTCAAATATAAATGCCGCCGCCGATGAAGATGCCGAATGGCGGCAAATTACCCTCTCTGCTGACGACCCCGAGAGTTTGCTGGTCGATTGGCTGAGTGAACTGCTTTACCTGTTCGAGACAACCGGCCTCATTTACCGCCGTTATAACGTGGTGGCCTGGGAACCGACCTTCATCGAAGCCACCGTCACCGGCGACGCGCCCGAACAGCCACCGGCGATGCACATCAAAGCCGTGACCTACCACCAAATTGACGTCAGCCAAACGGCCGAAAACTGGCAGGCGCGCATCTTCTTCGACATTTAAATTGTGAATAGGACACAGTTTTTTTATCTGTGTTCATCAGCGTTCAACTGTGTCCCATTTTTCAAGAAGACGACATGAGCGCAAGCTCAACACCATGAATGAAAATTTCACGCCAAGCCGCCAAGTGCACCAAATGGTCTTCGCGACTTTGCGTGAAGCTGTTTTCAGAGGAGCCGAACCGCATGAAAATTGACGATTTTGAACAACTGACAGAATTTCTTTGGGAAATTCCCCAGAGCTACCGCGATGATATGCGCGTGCCCGCGCGCGTTTATGCCAGCCGTGAGCTGCTGGAAGATGCGGTAGACGACAAAAGTTTTGACCAGCTCATTAACACCACTACCCTGCCCGGCATCGTGGGCTACGCCATTGCCATGCCCGATGTGCATCAAGGGTATGGCTTTCCCGTGGGCGGCGTGGCGGCAACGGCCGTTCACGACGAAGGCGTCATCTCGCCCGGAGCCATTGGCTACGACATCAACTGCGGCATACGTTTGCTGGCCAGCGAGCTGGACTATGAAGAAGTTGAGCCGTACCTGGACAAGCTGGCTACGATGCTGTACGAAAATTGTCCAAGCGGAGTGGGGCAAGGCGGCCGTTTCCGCCTGAGCCGGCAAGAATTGGCCGACGTGCTGGCCAACGGTGCCGAATGGTGCCAGAAAAACGGCCTGGCCACTGAAGAAGACGTCATCCACACCGAAGGCTCCGGCAATTTAGATGGAGCTGATCCGGAGCAGGTGAGCGACCGCGCCTTTGATCGCGGTCGTGACCAGCTTGGTACGCTGGGGGCAGGCAACCACTTTTTAGAAGTAGACCGCGTTTCAGAAACTTTTGATGAAACGGCCGCAGATGCCTTTGGTTTGCGGCCCAATCAGGTGGTTGTCCTTATCCACTGCGGCTCGCGCGGGCTCGGCCACCAGGTTTGCACCGATTACGTGCGCCAGTTCCAGGGTCTGCTCAACAAATACAACATTGAGCTGCCCGACCGCGAACTGGTCTGCGCCCCCATCCAATCACCCGAAGGCCAGGCGTACACCGGCGCCATGCGCGCCGCGGCCAACTACGCCTTTGCCAACCGGCAGGCGATGGCCCACCTGGTACGCGAAAGCTTTGAGGGCTGTCTGGCTGAAGAAGGTCTGCCCTTTGAACTGCGCCAGGTGTACGACGTGGCCCACAACATCGGCAAATATGAAATGCACGAGGTTGAGGGCGAACAGCAGGAAGTTTGCGTGCACCGCAAAGGGGCCACCCGCGCCTTTGGCCCTGGCCATGAAGAAGTGCCGCCAAATTACCGCGAGGCGGGCCAGCCGGTGCTGGTTCCCGGCTCGATGGGCACCGCCAGCTACGTGCTGGCCGGAACCGCCGGCAGCATGGCGCAAACCTTTGGCTCCACCTGCCACGGGGCCGGTCGCACCATGAGTCGCACCGCCGCTAAAAAGAAAGTGTGGGGCGAAACGTTAAAAGAGGAACTGAGCGAAGCGGGCATTCGCATTCGCGCCGGCAGCATGCCCGGCCTGGCTGAAGAAGCGCCGCTGGCCTATAAGCAGGTGGAAGAAGTCATTGATGTGGTTGAAGGGGCCGACATTGCTCGCGCCGTAGCCCGCCTGGAACCGGTTGCTGTCATTAAGGGCTAATGTCCACCGATAAGAAACCGGAAGTTGATCCGGCAGCAATCGAAACGAAAGAGGAAGCGGAAACGGCCGTACACAAACTGCGCCAGGCCATCCGCACCCACAACCACCACTACTACGTCGAAAACGACCCGGTCATCTCCGATGCCGAATACGACGAGCTGATGCAAACCTTGCAGGCGTTGGAAGAAAAATTCCCGGACCTGCAAACTGAAAGCTCGCCCACACAGCGGGTGGGGGCGGAGCCGCAGGAAGCGCTTGGCCTGGTGGACCATCCCAAACCGATGCTTAGCCTGCAAGCGGTGTATGAAGAAGCAGATGTACGCCGCTTTGCTGAAACCTGCCGCGATGAACTGGACCAGGCGACGGTCGAGTATCTGGCCGAACCCAAATACGATGGCGCGGCGGTGGAGATATTGTATGAAAACGGCCGTTTCACCCAGGCGGCCACCCGCGGCGACGGCGATACCGGGGAGGATGTGACTGCCAACGTGAAAACCATCCGTGAACTGCCGCTGGTTCTGCACCAAACGGACGACGAGCCACTACCCGAACGGCTGGCAGTGCGCGGCGAGGTGTACATGCGCCGGGACGAGTTCAACGAGTTCAATCAGCAGCGCATCGATGCCGGCGACGACCCATTGGCCAACCCGCGCAACGCCGCGGCCGGTTCGCTGCGCCAGCTTGACCCAAACGTGACGGCGGAACGGCCGTTGCACATTTTTCTTTATGAAGTTGCCGCCTGTGAGGGACACGATTTCACAACCCAGGAAGAAATTCTCGAAACCTTGCCCCACTGGGGATTAAAAACAAATGCCGCGACTACCAGGCTCTGCCAGAGCATTGATGATTTCCTGGACTATCACCGGGAAATGGCCGATGAACGAGACAGCCTACCGTACGAAATCGACGGTGTTGTCTGCAAAGTTAACCGGCTGGCAGACCATGAAAAGTTAGGCGTGCGCTCGCGCGATCCGCGCTGGGCCGTCGCTTACAAATTTGAGCCGCGCCGGGCCACAACCACTGTCAATAAAATTGAAGTGCAGGTCGGGCGCACCGGCAAATTAACCCCCGTCGCTCATCTGGAGCCGGTGCCCATCGGTGGCGTAGAAGTCAGCCGCGCCTCGCTGCACAACCAGAACGAAATCGAGCGCAAAGATATTCGCATTGGCGATGAGGTGCTGGTTGAACGGGCCGGGGACGTTATTCCCTACGTGGTGAAACCACTGCCCGACGCGCGCAGCGGTGACGAGCAAAAGTTCCAGATGCCGTCCGAATGTCCTGTTTGCGACGGAAAGGTGGTAATGAGCGAGGATAAAAAGGTTGCCCGCTGCACCAACGTGAGCTGCCCGGCCCAACTGCGCGAGAAGCTGGTCCACTTTACCGCTCGCGCCGCGATGGATATTGAAGGCCTGGGTGAAAAGCAGGCGCAGCAATTGATTGATGCCGGGCTGATCAATAGTCTGGCGTCGCTCTACCGGCTTGAGCAGGACGAAATTGCCTCACTGGACGGAATGGGGCAGCAGTCGGCCAAAAATTTGCGGCAGGAGATTAGGGCCAGCAAAAAAACGACGCTGGCCCGTTTTTTGTACGCCCTGGGCATTCCCCAGGTGGGCTCACACCTGGCCCGGGTGCTGGCGCGGCAGTTTGCCGAGCTGGACGATTTAATGGCGGCAGACGAGCAAACGCTGCAAAACATTGCGGAGATTGGCCCGGAAGTCGGGCACAGCATAACCACCTTTTTCAGTGAAGAACAAAATCGGGCCGTGATCAGTGAGATGTTGGATGCCGGTGTTACGTTGCAAAATCCTTTGTATGGGTGGGAGGAACGGCCGTTAAAAAACATCACCTTTGTCTTCACCGGCCGGTTAAACCGCTGGACCCGCGAGGAAGTGAAACAGCTTGTAGAAAAACATGGCGGGCGGGCTGTGGGCAGCGTCAGCGGCCAGACCGACTACGTCGTGGCCGGGCCGGATGCCGGTTCCAAGCTGGATGAGGCCGAAGAAGAAGATGTGCCCATCCTGGAAGAAGCAGAGTTTATAGATCTTTTAGAAAAACATGCAGTTTTTTAAGCCGTAGGTGAATCCCGGCGGATCAGTCGTAAAGGAAGCGGCAGCAAGATGGGCAGAAAAAATGATGGCCGACTTATATCTAACCTATATCTTGCCTGGCTGTGTAGTACATACCTTTACACATTTCTTTTTTTCTTAATCGTTATACAGTAGAAGAGTAGCGGCAATTTTTGATCTCAAGGAGAAACAGTATGCGTCGCTTCCTATTAATATTGATAATGATCGCAGGCATTGCTCTGCTTGTTGCCTGCGGCACAGAAACGGCGACTCTGGAACCTACGGCCGAACCCACCGAAGAGATAGCATTACCGACAGAAGAGCCGATGGTTGAACCTACCGAAGAGGTAATGGCCACCCCAACAGAGGAGCTAATGGCTGAACCGACGGAAGAAGCAATGGAGGAGCCAACCGAAGAACCGACGGAAGCGTTAATGGAAGAGATGAGTCTGACGGTTGGCTTGCAACTGGTCGCCGACGGATTCACCTCGCCGGTGGCGCTGGTTCCCGCGCCGGATGACAGCGGCCGTCTTTTTGTCGTCGATCAGGTTGGTCAAATCTGGATTATTTCCGCTGACGGTGAGGTGCTGCCAGAGCCGTTCCTGGACGTTCAGGATCGGCTGGTGACCTTGAGCGAGGGGTACGATGAACGCGGCCTGTTGGGCCTGGCATTTCATCCGCAATATGGGGAAAACGGCCGTTTCTTCATCTACTACAGCGCTCCTCTGCGGGCCGAAGCGCCACAAGGTTGGGACCACACCAGCCATCTATCTGCCTTCACCGTTTTTGGCGACAATCCGGACACGGCCGATCCGGCTTCTGAAGAAATTATCATGCAGGTGGACCAGCCGCAGGGCAACCACAATGCCGGCTCCATCGCCTTTGGCCCAGACGGGTACCTCTATGTGCCCCTGGGCGACGGTGGTGCAGCTAATGACGTGGGTACAGGCCACGTTGCCGATTGGTACGACGTGAACGAAGGCGGCAACGGACAAGACCTGGCCCAGAATTTGCTGGGCAGCATTTTGCGCATAAATGTGGATGCGGAAGGGGCAAATGGCGAAGCTTATGCCATTCCAGATGACAATCCGTTTGCCAGTCAGGCCGGGGCCGAAGAAGTGTGGGCCATCGGCTTCCGCAATCCGTACCGCATGTCGTTTGATATGGGCGGCGACCAGGCGCTCTTTGTTGGTGACGCCGGCCAGAATTTGTGGGAAGAGGTGAGCATTGTGCAGGCAGGCGGCAATTATGGCTGGAACGTGAAGGAAGGAACTCACTGCTTCAGCACAGCCAATCCTGACCAATCTTTAGAAGAATGTCCGGCTATGGATGCCGACGGCGTTTCCCTCATCGATCCCATCATTGAATACCAAAACGGTAATGCTGAAGGCGGCCTGGGCCTGGTGGTGATTGGCGGCAACGTCTACCGCGGCAGCGCCATGCCGGCGTGGGACGGTTGGTACATTTTTGGTGACTGGAGTACCAGCTTTGGCCGGCCGGATGGCACGCTGCTGGTTGCCACACCGCCAGAGATGGACGGTGCCATGTGGACATGGCAGGAGTTAATGGTGGCCGGGAATGAAAACGGCCGTCTAAACGAATACCTGCTCTCCTTTGGCCAGGATAACGCAGGGGAAGTGTACGCTCTCACCACCGAAACGGCCGGACCCAGCGGCAGCACCGGCAAGGTGTACCGGATTGTTGCTCCCTAAAGCTGCCCTTCAATGTAAGTGAAAGTTAGCTGTTAAGGAGTTGGTTAAGAATGAATGCTTTGCAACAAACAACAGACGCCCGCACAAGATCATTGGTGGATGCCATACGGGAAATCGAATATCCCCTGGCAACCAACGCCGATTTGGACCCCCTCATGGAAAAAATTGGTGATGCAAATTTTGTGCTGCTCGGTGAAGCTTCTCACGGCACGTCTGATTACTACACCTGGCGTGCGCGCCTGAGCCAGCGGCTGATCCAGGAAAAAGGATTCTCCTTCATCGCCGTAGAAGGGGATTGGCCCGACTGTTATCGCCTGAACCGTTACATTAAGGGGAATGGTGAGGGTCAGAGTGCTTACGAGGTGCTCCATGCCTTCCGGCGTTGGCCCACCTGGATGTGGGCTAACTGGGAAGTCGTGGCCCTGGCCGAATGGCTGCGTGATTTCAACCAAAACTTTGCCGGTGCCAGTTCTCCCACGGAGCAGATCGGCTTTTACGGACTGGATGTGTACAGTTTGCATGAATCTCTGGCGGCCATCACCGACTACTTAGGCGAGCATGAACCGGAGGCGCTGGCAGCGGCCAAAGAGGCGTACCGTTGTTTTGAGCCTTACGGCCGTAACGGTCAGGAATATGCCTGGGGTACAGCGCTGGTGCCAAAATCTTGCGAAGATGAAGTGGTTGCCCTCCTGCGTGAAATACGCCAGCGGACCAATGGCTCCAGCGTCTTTACCGAGATGGAAGATGATCCTGAAGCAGCCTTCAATGCCGAACAAAATGCCTGGGTTGTGGCCGAAGCCGAACATTATTATCGCACCATGCTGCGCGGCAGTGCCGCCTCATGGAACGTGCGCGACTACCATATGGCCGACACGCTGGGCCGGTTAATGGACCATCACGGCTCCCAGGCCAAAGCGATTGTGTGGGAGCACAACACCCACATTGGCGATGCCCGAGCCACAGATATGAGCCGGGCCGACATGGTGAACGTAGGCCAGCTTGTGCGCGAAAGACACATGGACGATGGCGTGGTTCTGGTGGGCTTTGGCTCCCATCGTGGCACCGTCATTGCCGGTGAAGCATGGGGCGAACGAATGCAAATTATGCAGATGCCCCAGGCCCGGCCCGACAGTTGGGAAGATGTGCTGTTCCAGACGGAAACGGCCGATAAGCTGCTGCTGATGGACGATTTGCGTTCGGTGGAAGCAGGCCGGCAGCGGCGGGGGCATCGCGCGATTGGGGTAGTTTATAACCCCGACCGCGAGCGAGGTAATTATGTCCCCACCGTTTTGCCCAATCGCTATGACGCCTTTCTCTATATTGAGGAAAGCCAGGCGCTGCATCCGCTGCACCTGGCACCGAAGACATCGGAACCGCCGGAAACGTATCCCTGGGGGGTCTAAATGAATCAACATATTCGCTGGTTTGCCGACCTGGATTCTGATGACGTTCCCCTTGTTGGGGGTAAAAATGCCTCGCTGGGTGAGATGATCGCTGCCCTGCACAAAGAAGGCATTCGTGTGCCGGATGGCTTTGCCACCACAGCTCAGGCGTATCGCCATTTGCTGAAGGTGAACAATCTGGAGAGCCAGATTCGCGACCAGATTCAAGCGTGGCAGGCAGATGACCGGTCGTTGGCCGAAACCGGCCAGACAATTCGCCAGCTTTTTCGCCAGGCAGAGATTCCGCCTGACGTGGCGAAGGCCATTCGTGACGCTTATGCTGAGCTAAGCGGCCGTTACCAGACTACCGAAGTAGACGTTGCCGCCCGCAGCAGCGCCACCGCCGAAGATTTGCCCGAGGCCAGCTTTGCCGGCCAGCAAGAAACATACCTCAACATTCGCGGCAGCGAGGCGCTGCTAGATGCCTGCCGCCACTGTTACGCCTCCCTTTTTACCGACCGGGCAATTAGTTACCGGGAGGAACAGGGCTTTGACCATCTGGACGTCGCCCTTTCTGTCGGCGTGCAAAAGATGGTGCGGGCCGACAAGGCCAGCGCGGGCGTCATGTTTACCCTGGATACCGAAACCGGTTTCCCCGGCGTGGTGGTAATTAATGCCGCCTGGGGCCTGGGCGAAAACGTGGTGCAGGGCACAATAACGCCGGACGAATACCGGGTGTTCAAGCCCCTGCTCGATCAGGAAAACCTGATGCCGATCATTGACAAGCAGCCGGGGGATAAAGAAAAGAAGATGGTATATACCAGGCAGGGCAATGGTTCGACCCGCAACGTGGCCACCTCGCCACAGGAGCAGGAAGCTTTTGTACTGACGGATGCAGAGATTTTGCAGTTGGCCCGCTGGGCTGTAGCCATTGAGGATCATTACGGCCGTCCCATGGATATCGAATGGGCCAAAGATGGTAACAGCGAAGCATTGTTCATCGTTCAGGCCCGGCCGGAAACCGTGCAGTCGCAGAAGGATACGGCCGTACTCAAAACGTACACCCTGGAAGAAGCCGGCGACCCGCTGCTGAACGGCCTGGCAATTGGCCAGGCCGTGGCCGTGGGTGAAGCCCGCGTGTTGCACAGCCCGGACGAGCGAGAGCGCTTCAGCCGGGGCAGCATCCTTGTCACCGGCATGACCGATCCCGACTGGGTGCCCATCATGAAGCAGGCCAGGGGCATCATCACCGAGCACGGCGGGCGCACCTCGCACGCGGCCATCGTCAGCCGCGAGCTGGGCATCCCGGCAATTGTGGGCGCGGAGAATGCCACCGATGTGCTTGGCGACGGCGACATCATCACGCTTTCCTGCGCTGAAGGGGAACAGGGGCGGGTGTATGCAGGGGAACGGCCGTTCACTGAGGAAGCGATCAACCTGGACGACATTCCCCAAACAAACACCCAAATCATGATGAATATTGCCAGCCCAGACGCCGCCTTCCGCTGGTGGCGGTTGCCGGTTCAAGGCATCGGCCTGGCTCGTATGGAGTTCATCATCAACAACATCATCAAAGTTCATCCCCTGGCCCTGGTGGACTTTGCCGAACTGGAAGACGAAGAATTGTGCCGCCAAATCGAGGAATTAACGCCGGGCTACGATGATAAAACTGCCTATTTTGTTGACAATCTGGCGCTGGGCATCGCCAAAATTGCTGCCGCCCAGCATCCGCATGATGTGGTGGTGCGCCTGAGCGATTTTAAGACCAACGAATATGCCGATCTGATTGGCGGTCATCTTTACGAACCGGCTGAAGAAAACCCGATGCTTGGCTGGCGCGGCGCTTCCCGCTACTACAGCGAAGGGTACCGCAACGGCTTTGCCCTGGAATGCCGCGCCATTCAAAAAGTGCGCCGCGAAATTGGGCTGGACAACGTCATTGTGATGCTGCCCTTTTGCCGCACGCTGGATGAGGCTGACCGGGTGCTTGAGGTGATGGCTGACAATGGCCTAAAGCGGGGTGAAGCCGGTTTGCAGGTGTACGTGATGGCAGAAATCCCGGCCAACATTATTTTGGCGCGCGAGTTTGCCCAACGCTTCGACGGCTTTTCCATCGGCTCCAATGATTTGACCCAGCTCATCCTGGGCGTGGATCGCGATTCTGACCGGCTGGCCGATCTGTTCGACGAGCGGGATGAGGCGGTGAAGCGAGCCATAGGTGACCTGATCAGCCGGGCGCACGCCGGCGGTGTGCCGGTGGGCATCTGCGGCCAGGCGCCCAGCGACTACCCGGACTTTGCCGCCTTTTTGGTGCGCGAGGGGATCGATTCCATTTCCATCAATCCGGACAGTATTGTCACCGTGAAAGAACGGGTAGCTGAGGTGGAAAAGGCACAATTTTAGAAGCTGAAACCTCCCGCAGGCTCCGGCCTGGATGAGGCTCATTTATGAAACCTGCTTGAGGTTAGTTTAGGAGAAATATGACAGACAAGATAGAGGAAATAGACGGCCGTTCCCTGGAAATCACGCATCCGCACAAGGTTTATTTTCCCCAGGACGGCCTGACCAAAGCAAACCTCATTTCTTACTACCGGCGCATTGCCGAGGTGATGCTGCCCCACGTGCGGCAGCGGCCGCTATCTTTGCAGCGCTTTCCCGAAGGGATTGAGGCCGGAGGGTTTTACCAAAAGGAATTCCCGGACTACTTCCCCGACTGGATCGAGCGGGTGCAAATTCCCGTGGAAGAAGATGATAATCAAACGCAGCCGCAGGTGGTGTGCAACTGTGCCGCCACGCTGGTTTACCTGGTAAACCAGGGCTGCATCACGCCCCACGCCTGGCTCAGCCGGGTGGATCATTTGCGCCGGCCGGACCGGCTCATTTTTGACCTGGATCCGCCGGGCGACGATTTTGTTCTGGTGCGGGAGGCGGCCGGCGTGCTGCGCATCGCGTTGGAAGACGTTGGTCTGACGCCGTTTGTGATGACCACTGGCTCACGCGGGCTGCACGTGGTGGCTCCGCTGGACGGCCGTACCGATTTTGACACGGTGCGAACCTTTGCCAGGCAGTTGGCCGAGGAACTGGCTGCACAGCAGCCGGACAAATTCACCACGGAAGTGCGCAAAGAGAAGCGAAACGGCCGTCTCTTTCTGGATTATTTGCGCAATGCGTATGCGCAAACGGCCGTAGTGCCATATGCCGTGCGGCCGCTGCCCGGCGCGCCCGTGGCCACTCCGCTGGATTGGGACGAGCTGGACCGGTCGGACCTGCATTCGCAAAGCTATACCGTGAACAATGTTTTTCAGCGGCTGGGGCAAAAGGCGGATCCATGGCGGGAGATTGACCGGCATGGCCGTCCGCTGCCCGAAGTGACGATAAAAGAAGCAGTTACAGGAATTTGATAGATGTGGACATGGCCGGAAACGGCCGTGAACCACAAGGAGTTTGAAAATGGCTAAATGTGAAGTATGTGGCAATGAATATGATAAATCGTTTCAGGTTGTGATGGATGGTGAATCGCACATCTTTGACAGCTTTGAATGCGCCATCCACGCGCTGGCTCCGACCTGTGAAAGCTGTGGTGTCACCATCGTGGGGCACGGTGTGGAAGCGTATGGCAACATCTTTTGTTGTGCCCACTGCGCCGAACGGGAAGGCGTCACGGTGCTGAAAGATCGCGCCAAGGAGTCGGCATAATGACAAATAATCAATTGCAAAACAAGCGGGTAGCCATTCTGGTAGAGAATGGGTTTGAGCAGGAAGAGCTCACCCGCCCCCGACAGGCGCTACAGGAAGCAGGCGCAGAAACGCAAATAGTTTCCCCCGCCTGGAAAAAAGTTAAGGGCTGGGACCACGTCGATTGGGGGGATGAATTTAAGGTGGACGTGAAGCTGGACGATGCCAATCCGGACCAGTTTGACGCGCTGCTGCTGCCCGGCGGCGTGATGAACCCGGACAGCCTGCGCCGCAACAAGCAGGCGCTGGCATTTGTGCGGCACTTCTTCACCGAGGGCAAACCGGTGGCCGCTATTTGCCACGCTCCCTGGACCCTGATCGATGCCGAGCAGGTTGTAGGGCGCCGGCTCACCTCATACCATTCTATTCAAACCGACCTGAAAAATGCCGGGGCGCGCTGGGTGGATGAGGAGGTGGTGGTCGATGACGGCCTGATAACCAGCCGCAGCCCGGACGATATTCCGGCTTTTAACCAAAAGATGATTGGCGAGTTTGCCAAAGAACAACATGAACGCGTCCCTTAAACGGTGTCGCTGTTCACCATAAATAAAGATTTGTACACTCATGTAGGAGGTAACCCTATGCAATACAATGAATTTATTGGTCATGTACAAGACCGGGCCCGATTGGGCACACAAGGAGAGGCTGTGCGTGCTGTTCACGCCACGCTGGAAACGTTAGGCGAGCGCATTGTGGAAGATGAAGCTAGACATCTGGCGTCGCAGTTACCACAAGAAATTGGGGCTTATCTGCGACAGGCTGATACCACAGATCGCTTTTCGCTGGATGAGTTCTTCCAGCGGGTGGCGAAGCGCGAAAATGTCGATTTACCGGATGCCACCCACCATGCGCGTGCGGTGATTTCGGTGCTTACGGAGGCGGTTACGCCAAACCAGATCGACGATGTGCGCGGCCAACTGCCTGATGAGTTTGGTCCGCTGTTCACTGCCGGCAGTGAGGGTCAGCTAAACGCATAAATAAAGAGAAAATCCGCAGATTTCGCAGGCTTGTGGTGAGCGCAGTCGAACCATTCGCAGATTATTTTCTCTTTTCCTCTGCGTTCTCTGCGGCTGATTTTTGAAGGAGAAAAAATGACAACCGATACAACCATCAAGAAGATCGATTCGGCTCATTCGCCGACCGGCGAGATGGGGCAAAAATATCTGGCTTCCGGCACGTCGTTGGCGATGCGGCTGTGGCAAGATGAGCAGCCGGGTCAGAAGAAAGAGGTTCATACACGGCCGTAGAAGCCACCCACCCCCCGGCACACGTCGCGGGCCGAGACAAGTAGATAGTTTTTGCTGAATTAAAGAGGGGGGAATGTGAAGCGTGAAACGTGATGCGTGAAAAACCAAATCACGTTTCACGCTTCACGCATCACGTTTAAGCCGTTACCATTTCCATTTGCGACGAATAATTGCCGCGGCGGGCGGCGCTGTTGCATTTGGCGCGGTGGTAAAAAAGCCGCTGTGCTTCCGCTTCATTTTCCGGTTTGCCCTGCCACGCCTGTAAAACCGGCTGCTGCAAGGCACGGCCGTATGAAAAACTGAGTTCCCACGGCTGCTGCTCGTCTACGGCATTCATAGCGTTCAGGCGTTCGGTGGCTGCTTCAGGGCTTTGCCCGCCAGAGAGGAAGACGATGCCGGGAACGGCCGCCGGCACGGTCCGGCGAAAGCAGCGCAGGGTGGCCTCGGCTACTTCCTCTGGCGTCACGGATTGGCCGGAATCTTTGCCGGGCAGCACCATGTTTGGTTTCAGCAACATGCCTTCGTAGATGACGCCTTGGGCCAGCAGTTCGGCAAAAACGGCTTGCAGTACGGCACCGGTCACGACCTCACATCGCTCAATGTCGTGGTCGCCGTCCATCAGCACTTCCGGCTCCACGATGGGCACCAGGCCATTGGCCTGGCACAGCGCGGCGTACCGGGCCAGCGCGTGGGCGTTGACCTGAATGCAGGTGCGCGTGGGCAAATGCTCGCCAATTGTAAAAACAGCGCGCCACTTGGCAAACTTCGCACCCAATTCCCGATAGTGAACCAATCTGTCACCCAGGCCATCGAGCCCTTCGGTGACTTTTTCGCCGGTAAAGCCGGGCAGGTCCACCTTGCCCTTGTCTACTTTAATGCCGGGGATGATGCCTTTATCCTGGAGCAGTTGGGGAAACGGCCGTTCCTCCTCAAGGCTCTCCTGGTGAATCGTTTCGTCAAACAGAATAACGCCGCTAATTGCCTCTTCCATTTTGAGCGTGGTAAAAAGCAGCTCCCGATAGGCACGGCGGTTATCTTCGGTTGACTCGACGCCGATGCTGTTCAACCGTTTTTTAATGGTTCCCTCGCTCTCATCGGCTGCCAGGATGCCTTTGCCGGTTACGACCAATGCCTGGGCCGTAAACGCCAGCGCTGCACCATTGTCGTGCAATTTGTTTTTCATGGGTTAAACCTCCTTGATCAGGTATCGTCTCTGCTGGTTTCCTGAAATTGCCCGCGAAAAAAGAGCGCGCCAAAATACCAGGCCGCACCGGCCGCCAATCCGGCCACAATTCCCGCTATATAGGTGGGATCAGGGGAAAAAGCAAGTTCAAGTGCGATCCAAACGAGGGTAACTGTGATACCTCCTGTAATTGCCAGCGTGCGATCTTTTTGTTGGGTATTCATGTTTGTGTTTCCTCCTCATTTTCTGTGCCACATTCTGCGCATTGATAATCGCTATTTAACGCTCCCCGTATTCATGGTTTTTAAGCAGTGTCAACATAACAAATTAAACAGGTTTATGAATGTATCTGTGTACAGGCAGCGGGCATAATTTTTGGTATAAACAGCAGCCAATTTCTGGTCGATGCCGGTCTAGTGGCTGCTCCTGATGACTTTTAACATTGCCCCATATGTCTTTCTTCACTGTAGGGTACCTCTCCTGTGTGACATACTAGCGCTGGATGAAGAAGGTTTATTAAGTACGGCCGTATCCAGGAGTTTGAAAATGAGCCATTTTGATGAATTAGCCAAAGAATTTCTTGCCCAAAAAAGGATCGCTGTGGCCGGCGTCTCGCGTAATAAAAATGAAGCAGCCAACGGTATTTTCCGCACGCTGCGCGACAAAGGGTACGAAGCGTTTGCCGTGAATCCCAATGCTGAAACGGTAGAGGGAATGCCCTGCTTCCCCAACATGCAGGCCATTCCCGGTGGGGTGGATGGCGCAATTCTAGTTACCGCCCCTGAAGTGAGCGCCCAAATTGTGCAAGATTGCGTCGCGGCTGGCGTGCCCCGCGTCTGGATGCACAACAATACGTTTATGCCTTCGAGTGTGTCGGATGAGGCAACGGCCGTCTGTCGGGAAAATGGCATTCAGGTCATTGCCGGCGGCTGCCCCATGATGTTCTTCGATCCTTTCCACAAATGCATGAAATGGGTCTTGGGCACGATGGGACGTTTGCCAGCGGCCTGAAATGGTTGCTGTTTACTTTTTTTATGGCTTAGCTTTTTTTACGCTGGGATTGGCAGCCGGTCTGCAATCGCGCCACGGTGGCGACACGCCATTACAGAAACAGATTCCCTGGTTGGCGGCGTTTGGTTTTGCCTACGCCGCCATTGCCTGGCTAGATATGCTACAGACTTATGGCGCAAACCCGGAAATCAGCCAGGTGATCAACGTCATCAGGATGGTGCTACAGCCTACCAGCGGGCTGCTGCTGCTGATTTTTGGCTGGGGTGTGCTGACAAAAATCACGCCCTTGCCCGCCTGGTCGCACCTTATCCCCGGCCTGTTGATTGTTCCCACCGCCTTTGTTATCACGTACGCCTCTACAACCTTCATCACGCCGTCGCCCATTGAAATTCCTATCGACATTTGGTCCCGCTATCTGCTTTATTTGCCCGGCAGCATCATGGCCGGCATTGGTTTTTTGCGGCAGTGGCTTGAGCAAAAAGGAGAGGGCTACCATGATGTAGCCGGCCTGATGCTGGCAACCGGGCTGGCTTTTTTGTTTGAGGCGTTTGTGGTGGGCCTGGTGGTGCCGGCAGCCCCTTATGGACCGGCTTCTTACTACAACTACAACCGCACGATTTATGATGCGTTTAGTGGCGAGCAGGCGGAACCGGAAAAGCCATTCGGGTTGATGAACTGGCTCGATTATGATCGTGTTTTGGAAGCAACCGGGCTGCCTATTCAATTTTGGCGGATGCTGTCTGCTTTTGCCGTAACCGCTTTTGTGGTGCGGGGCCTGGACGTTTTTGATGCCATCCGAAAACGGCAAATGCGTGAACTGCAAAGTGAACGGGACCGGGCGCAGCAGTTGGCATTTGAAGCGCAAATTGCTGCCCGGCAAACGGCCGAAAACTGGACAGACGCCCTCATCAGCATCAGCCGCCACATTGCTGAGCTGGAAGATGTAGATGACATTCTGATTTACATTGTGGCTAACGGCCGTAAACTGCTCCATTCCAACTTCATGGGGCTGGCGCTTTTAACCGGCGATCTGCCCGATTTGGAACTGAAATGTTACGCCAATGATAATCAGACCAGCATTGTTGATTCTCCGGTCAAGGTTGAAAATCCTCTTATCTTGAAAACCTTATACCATTCGGGCTCTTACTGTTCCCCCGCCGATGAACCGCCAACAAACTTTGAGAATTTGTGCTTTTTTAGTGAAAAAATGGCCAGAATGGCCGCAATCGTTCAGCTCGATCTGGATGATAGACCAATTGGGGCTTTGTGGATCGCCCGCCACGAGGGGGAGCCTTATTCCGAAACCGATCTCATCTGGCTGGAGTGCCTGGCCGACCAGGTGGTGATCGCCATTCAGCACGGCCTGATGACTTCCCAACTGCAATCGTTTTCCATCATTGAAGAGCGTGGGCGCATTGCCCGCGAAATGCATGACGGGTTGGCCCAGGTTTTGGGCTACCTGAATTTGCAGGTGCAAACCCTGGAAACGCTGCTCAAGCGGGGCAAGCAGGACGCCTTGCGCCATGAGCTGGACCAAATGCGCCAGGCTGTTCAGCAGGCCCACGCCGACGTCCGCGAAAATATCCTCAGCCTGCGCACCACGCTGGCCAATGAAAAGGGGCTGGTCTCTGCCATTGATGAATATTTGAATGAGTTTGGCATTCAAACGCGGATCGAAGCCCGGTTTATGAATGAAGTGGAAGGTTCGCTGAACCTGGCTTCTTTGGCTGAAGTGCAGTTGGTGTGTATTTTGCAAGAGGCGTTGACCAACGTGCGTAAACATGCCCAGGCCAGCGCTGTCAGCGTGCGCATCGTGCAAAAGCAAACGGCCGGCCAGTGTGAATATCTGATGATGGAGGTGGTGGACGATGGGGTAGGGTTTGTCAGCCAAAAAGGGGGCAAGCGCAGCTTTGGCTTGCAAACGATGCACGAGCGGGCGCAGGCGGTTGGCGGTGAGCTGGCCGTGCATTCGGTTCCCGGCCAGGGAACCTCGATCTTGTGTCGGTTCCCTTGTTTGGCAGAAGAAAAACTGCGCAAGCAAAATCTGGTGCTGCAATAGCACTCCTGCAAAATAGATTATGAACGTACGTGAGTGGGCTTTGCCGGTTTATACAATTTTGATGCAGTTGGCCGTGGGCGCCATGCTGGGCTTGTGGATCATTCGCGCGGTGGCCATCCGGCAATACGGCCGTTCCACCATAGACCACATCATTCGCATTCCCGTGCTGGCTGTTTTTTTGACCGTTGTGGTGGCTATTGTTGGGTCCCATTTTCATCTGAGCCAGCCTCTTTTCTCGCTGCTGGCCACGCTCAATTTGCGCTCTTCCTGGCTAAGCCGTGAGATTCTTTTTACGATTTCATTTTTGTTTACAGTTGGGGGTGTTGCCTACCTGCAATGGTTTACCTACGGCCATTCTCGTTGGATAACGGTCCTGGGCTGGTCAGGCATCGTCGTGGGCAGTTTGAGTATTTACTGCATGTCCCAAATTTATTTGCTGCCAACCCATTCCTCGTGGAATTCGCCGTTGACGATTGTTTCCTTCTTGCTGTCGGCCTTGATTTTGGGGGTAACGGCCGTTGCCGTGCTGCTGGTGATGGATTTAAAGGTGTCTGAAGTGGCCGGTGCGGTAGGAACGGATGTACGCCGGCAAATTGTTCATCGATCAATTGTCTGGCTGGCGGTGGTGGCGGGGGGAACAGCCGTTATCACCCTGATCCTTAACCTCATTCTCATCGCCAACCTGAGCGACGGAGAGCTATCGGCACAAACCAGCCTGGTTCTGCTGTTGGGCCTTTACAGACCGCTCTTTGGATTGCGCTACATCGCCCTTTTTACCGGCGTCGGCTGGTTTGGCCTCACCGCTTTTATTTTTCTGCGCGGCAAAAATCCGCCGTTTGAAATGACAACGGCCATTTATCTGGCCTGTTTACTGGTGCTAATCGCTGAAATTTTGGGACGATTTTTATTTTATGCCACCCACGTTCGGACCGGAATCTAAGTGCAAAAAAAAGAAGTGAGGAGTGAGCATTTGATTTTCTACGGATCGCAAAAGGATTAGGATTATGACCCTAAAAGTTGTTGTTGCCGATGATCACAAGCTGTTTCGCCAGGGGCTCATTGGCCTCATGCGCGCTCACGATGATCTGGTTGAATTGGTTGGCGAGGCTTCCTCCGGGCAGGAAGCTGTTCAACTGGCCCACCAGTTACGGCCGGACGTCATCCTCATGGACATCCAGATGCCGGATGGGGACGGGTTAAAAGCCACCCGTGAAATCCGGCAATCTCTGCCGGACATTGCCATTGTGATGCTGACTGCCTCTGAAGAAGATGAACATCTAAAAGAAGCCGTTCGCCTCGGTGTAGCTGGCTATCTACTTAAAGATTTGGATGCTACTGAACTGTTTGAGCTGTTGGCGGGGGTAACCCGCAATGAGGTCGCCATGACGCGCGCTATGGCCAGCCGCCTCTTAAAAATTATGGCCAACAATGGCAACGGTGAGGCAAGCATCGCCAACGAGTTGACAGACCGTGAAGTAGAGGTCTTAACTTTATTGGCTCAAGGAGCCAGCAACCCTCAAATTGCCGAAGAGCTTTTTATCACCATCAACACCGTCAAGACACACATCAGTCACATACTGGCCAAATTGCAGTTGGAAAACCGTACCCAGGCGGCCACGTATGCCGTCCAAAAAGGGATTGTTTCCTCCGAATAGCCGATTTTTGCTAAATATCACCCACCTGGGTGATATGGAATTCCTCCACCGCAGGATGTGCTTGTGGTCCTTTTCGCGTACTCTGAAATGGTGACTTTAATAAAATTGGGCCCGGTGGCTCAACAAGAACCATTTTAGGAGGCCGCTATTGGAAGAGATTAGACACATTCTTTTAAGGAAGTTTGGTTAGTTTAGAGGTAAATAGGATGACAATATCATGGAGGAGCATCACATGAGTGAAAACAATTTCCTCAACAAGGCCCTCGACAACACAGTTCTCAACCGGCGAAGTTTTCTCAAATGGAGTGGCGCGCTGGGTGGAACTTCCGTGTTAGCCGGGGGCATGAGCTACGGCTTTAAAGCAGTTGAGGCAGCCAGGGAAGCAGCACCCGCTGAAGAAAAATGGGTGGCCGCGGCCTGCTGGCACAACTGTGGGGGGCGGTGTCTCTTAAAAGCCCAGGTGGTCGATGGCGTCGTCACCCGCGTGAAAACAGATGACACACACCCAGACAGCCCCGATTATCCGCAGCAAAGAGGTTGTGTACGCGGCCGTTCGCAGCGTATGCAGGTTTTTGCTGCTGACCGCCTGAAGTATCCCATGAAGCGCAAGAATTGGGAGCCGGGCGGTGGCCGTAAAGAGCTGCGCGGCAAAGACGAATGGGTGCGCATCAGTTGGGACGAAGCGTTAGACATCGTTGCCAGCGAAACCAAGAGAATCGCAGAAAAATATGGCAATGAATCCATCTACGCTGTTGCCCCTGGCGAAATTCAGCGCACGCTGCGCCTGTTTGGTGGCCATTCATCCGGCTGGGGTATGACGTCCTGGGGCACCTGGACCGATACACCTAAGATCGTTGGTTCCTACACAGTCAGATATTCCAACACCGGCAATGACCGGCTGCGTTTGCGTAAATCCAAGCTTATCATCATGTGGGGAGCAAATCCGGCCGTTAGCAGTAACGGCAGCCCCACCTACAACTACCTGCAAGCCAAGAACGCCGGCGCCAAATTCATCTTCGTCGATCCCTACTACAACGAGTCTGCCCAGGTGCTGGCCGACCAATGGATTCCCATCCGTCCGGCCACCGACCTGGCCATGTTGCTAGGCATGGCTTACGTTATGATCACCGAAGATGATCCGGTAACCAACCCCTTGATTGATTGGGAGTTCCTCAACAAATGTACCGTCGGCTTTGACGCCGAACACATGCCGGAAGGGGCCGACCCCAAAGAAAACTTCAAAGATTACGTGTTAGGCACCTACGACGGTGTTCCCAAGAACCCGGCCTGGGCTGCTGAGCGCTGCGGCACGCCGCCAGAAGTTATCCGTCAGTTGGCAATTGAGTACGCTATTACGAAGCCAACCATGGTCATTTGTGGTGGTGCCAGCACCCGTATCCATCGCGGTTCGAGCACCTCGCAGGCTTTCATTACCCTGGCCTGCATGACCGGCAACATCGGCATTCCTGGTGCCGGTACTGGACTCAGCTGCCACAACCGCGCCGGCAATGCGGGACCACCGCTTGTGCGCGCCGGTAGCAGCGGCGTCCCCGGTATCTCCAACCCGGTTGAGACAAGAATCAACTACAACCAGGTTTGGAACTCGGTGCTGGATGGCAAATATATCGCCGGCAAGGATGACGTTCGGGATATCAACATCCAGATGATCTATCACGGTGGGTATATCACACTGAACCAATGCACCGGCCTGACAAAGGGCATTGAAGCACATCGCGCCGTTGAGTTTGTGGTGACGCAAGGTCACTTCTATAACACCGACGCCCGCTACTCTGACGTTGTTCTGCCCATTACCACCCAGTGGGAACGGTACGGCACGTTTACCAGCGGCAACCGTGAGGCGTTGTTCTTCTCCAGCCAGGTTGTTGAGCCACTGTTTGAAACCAAAGACGATATGTGGGTAGCTGCAGAACTTGGCAAGCGTCTGGGTCTTGATCCAAAGGAGATCGATCCCCTATCGCCCGAGCAACAGGTCTTTAATCAATTGGCCGGGGCTCAGGTTATCAAGGAAAACGGCGTTGATTTTGAGCCGCTGGTCACTATTACGGCCGCAGACATTGCTGAGATGGGTGTTGAAGGCGAACCGCAAGAAGGACGCATCAGCTATCGTGAGTTCAAGGAAAAAGGGTCGTACCAGGTACCTCGTTCTGAAGATGATAACTTTGGCTTTACGGAGTTTGAAGATTTCCGCAACGATCCGGAGACCTTTGCCCGTGAAACCCCCAGCGGCAAGATTGAGATTCATTGCCAGACGTATGCAGACACGGTTGAAGGGTATGGCTTTACGCCTAAATCACCAATCGCTACCTGGGATCATATCGAAGAAGGCATTGAAGATACCTATGCTGACTGGGATAACAAAGTGAAGGGTGACTATCCGCTCCAGCTTTACACCATCCATTACAAACGGCGGAGTCACTCAATTCTGGATAACGTTACCTGGCTCAGAGAATTCTTCCCGCAAGAATTCATGATGAGCCCCATTGATGCCCGAGTGCGCGGGCTGCGCTCAGGCGATATCGTTCAGATCACCAGCCGTCACGGCACGGTGATCCGGCCACTTTACGTGACCGAGCGAATGATTCCTGGCGTGACTACCTTGGGCGAAGGTGCTTGGGTGGAAATGGACGAAGAAACCGGTGTTGACAAAGCCGGCTCTACCAACATCCTCAACGGGCCAATCGCCACCGACCAGGGCAACCTTGGGTTTAACAGTTGTAACGTTCAGGTTACAAAATATGACGGACCAATTGACTTGAAGCCTGATGTCGAATGGCCGCAACGAATCATCTTTAAGGAGGCATAAGCAATGAGTAAACAATTGGCCTTCTACTTAGACGCGAGCGCCTGTACTGATTGCAAAGCTTGCATGGCGGCTTGCAAGGATAAAAACGACCTGCCGGTAGGTATTAACTGGCGGCGAGTTATCAAATACGGTGGCGGGCACTGGGTGCCTCATCGTAGAAACAAAGAGTTGTGGGTGCCTAGCAATGTGTTTAGCTATGCAATTTCGGTTGCCTGTATGCATTGCCAGAATCCTTTGTGTGTAGATGTTTGTCCGGCCGGTGGTATCTCTAAACGGGAAGATGGCGTTGTGGACATAGATCAGGATGCGTGCATTGGGTGCCGCTACTGTGAATGGGCCTGCCCTTACGGTGCACCACAGTTTGATGAAGAAGCAGGCGTGATGACCAAGTGCAACATGTGTGCTGATTTGTTGGACAAGGGCCAAAACCCGGCTTGTGTGGATGCCTGCGTGATGCGTGCGCTTGACTTTGGTGAATTGGATGAACTGCGCGCCAAGTATGGCGACGTAGATGCGATTGAGCCATTGCCAAGAGCCAACATTACCGAGCCGGCTATTGTGATTACGCCACACCGTCACGCAGAAATGAGCGGTAACGGTAGGGGCCGAATTACCAGTATGCCGGAGGAGGTGTGAAATGGAAGTTCATCAACTCTCTTTGATCACGTTTACGATCTTGACGCAGATGTCGGTCGGTTCTTTCTTCATCCTGGGTTTGGTGCACTTCTTTGTGGCGCGTAAGGCCGATATGGAGCAGGCGGACCGGATGAGCGATCGAGCTTTGCTGGCTATTGGACCAATTGTGTTTTTGGCTTTGATTGCCTCGTTGTTCCATCTGGGCAACCCGATGAATGCGCCACGTGCTGTGACCAATCTGGCCAGTTCGTGGCTAAGCCGCGAAATCCTCTTTACGGTGGTTTTTGTGGTGCTTGGCGGCGCGTTTGCCGTGATGCAGTGGCGTAAAATCGGTTCTTTTGCTGTACGCAATGTCATTGCCTGGATAGCAACGGTGGTGGGCATAGGCTCCGTATACAGCATGTCGCAGATTTACATGCTGGAGACGCAGCCGGCCTGGAACAGCTGGGCGACGGTTGTCTCGTTCTTTGCCACCATGCTGCTGTTGGGTTTGTTGGCCGTAGGTGCAGCACTGGTTGCCAACTATGCCTTTGTGAAGCGGCAGGACTCTGACTGTGCTGAGGTGCAGTGTGCTCTACTTCGTGACACGCTGCGCTGGATTGCAGTGACGGCCGTTCTCGTCCTTGGCGTAGAACTGGTTGTGGCTCCCATCTACCTAACGACACTCTCGGTAGGGAATGCGGCTGCCCAGGAAAGCGCCCGCATGATGGTTGAAGATTTTGGCGTGCTGCTAGGTTTACGCCTGGGTCTGGCCTTCATCGGTGCCGGTGTGTTTGGCTTCTTCCTGTATCAGAATGCCAGCAGCCCGGGCCGCGAAAGAATCATGGGCAACCTGGTGTACGCTGCCTTTGCCCTGGTTCTAGTGTCTGAAGTTTTGGGACGATTCCTGTTTTATGCCACGCGCGTCAGCATCGGCATTTAAGCAGATTTTGTATTGATTCGGTGACTGGTGCTATAACGATTTTTTGAGGAGTGCCAGTCACCGTTTTTTCTTTACGCAGATACCAATTGCCTTGCCCAGAGCGAAGGACGGCACAGCAAGATGAAAGTGGAGAAATGGGGGATGGCAGCTGTGGTTCTGGCAATTGTGGTGCCGTTGGCAACGGCCGTTGCTGCCCAAATCTCATTCCCCGCCCAACCTAACCTGGAACCAACCATGATGCCCCTCGGCCCGATAGCCACAGAGGAAGAGCTGGCCCAGGCAGAAGCTGAATGGGCCGCGTCGGCCCACGCCGCAACTTACGACGACGGCATGGGAGCCAACACCACCTGCGCCCGCTGTAAATCACCCGCCAACTGGGATCCGTCACAAGACAGTGCCGCCCAGGAAGCATTGGATTGCGGTTCCTGCAAGCGCATCCCCGGCGCGCCGCGTCCGGAGTTAGCCTCCGGCGTGCCGGTGCCGGAGGCGGAGTGGCAGCACATTACCTGTGATATTTGCCACGTGCCGGTGGGCGATTCTTATGCTACGTCCATTGCTTTTTGGAACCAGGCGCTGGGGGAGTACGAACTTGTTGCTGATGTGATGGAACTGTGTGCCCGCTGCCATGAAGGGCAACATGGGTTTGAGGTGGTTGAGGAGCAAGAGGTTTCGCCGGCGCACACCGGTTGGGAATGTACCCGCTGCCACGGGGCGCACGGCACGCCGGTAGCCTGTACAGACTGTCACGATGCGCAAACTGGACCTGGTGCCTTTGAACACGAACGGCATCCGAGCGTGAACTGCACAGCTTGCCACGATAACGGCCGTCTCACCATATGGCAAGACCCTGTTTCTGGCGGACCGCATGAAGCCGAGTACATCACGCGTCGTTTTGCCCACACGCTCACCTCCTGGCCGTCCCATAACCTGACGGTTGAGGTCGACTGCTTGCGCTGCCATCATCCGCTAGGGCCGCAGGCGGCCAGTGTGGTACCAGCTGTGAGTTGTGAGGCGTGTCATCAACATCAAGAAGGGGCATCTTTGTTCTGGTGTGAATATTTTGAGCGCAATCCCGATCCGAATGCACGCTAGGAGGAGTGGGCATCCTCAGATGCCCACCGTCCGCATCTGAGGATGCGGACTCCGCAGATTCAGAAAATGACGAAAGAATATCATGGGAAACTATCAATTAGAATCTATCCGAAAAAGCCACAGGGGAAAAAGAGAAGATAGAGGAGTTGAGACCAATCTCAGCAATCTCTGTGGCCAATATTCGGATAGTTACTTAGTGCAAACCATTTGTCAGATAAGTTTATTGCTGCTGGTGACTGCCCTGTTCGGCTGCCAGGCTGAAACAACGCAGCCGGTGAGTGCTGAGCCATCCATTGAAGAAACAGCAGCCGAGCCGACAGTTTCGCCACAGGCCGATTATTGGACAGCCTGGGAGAGCAGCCCCCACGCCAACACGTACGCGCTGGAAAAAGGGCCAAATGATTATTGCGCCTGCTGTCATTCGCCGCAAAACTGGAATACGGCCGCAGAAATCGATCCGCCGCCTAACTGCGTCTCCTGCAAATTTCCCAACGAGCCGGAACCACGCATCGCCGAGAGCAACGTGCTCATTGCCGAGGAAGAATGGCAAGACATTGGCTGTCCGGTTTGTCACCGGGTGGAAGATGGTGTGGCTGAGCCTGAGATTGCCTGGCTGAACATGAACACCAATTATTATGAGACGGTGGCCTCATCCACACAACTGTGTGAAAAATGCCACGCCGATTCAGAAACATTGCAACACGGCCGTCACATCACCAACAGCGTTCATGCCGATTTTACCTGTACCGACTGCCACGATGCCCACACTACCACCGCCAGCTGTACGGCCGCCGGCTGCCATACTGATTTCACCACGCGCTACCCGGTAGATATTCCCGAACATATCGATCAAATAACCGAACAGGAATGCCAGGACTGCCATTCCAGCGTGGCCGACATTCACATGAATATTCTAGACGAAACGCCGGTGGCCTGCCTGGAATGCCACGAATATCAGATGGGTGAATATGCCGGGGTGCGCTACCAGGCGGCCCACAGCAACATCCATGCCGCCGTGACCTGTATCGCCTGCCACGATGGCGCCGCCCTTGAAGTCGGTCTCATCCCAACCGAAGGTCAATGGGTCGCGTTTCGCACGATTTCATTGTTAGGCAGAGAGTCGACGGCTCCGTACCAATCACACAACGTGCAGCGGGAGGTAGCGTGCAGCCGCTGCCACTTCCCCGACAATGTCTGGGAGCTGCCGCTGGACGTTGAGGACACGCCCGATGAACACAAACCCGATTAATTGGTGGTCTCGCCTTCTGCTTGGTGCCTGTTTGCTGTTGGCGTTGGCCTTCAGCGCGCATCGCCCACCTGCGGCGGCGCAAGAGAGCACACTGGTGGTTCACCTGGAATGGCCCAATGAGGGTGAAACGTTTTACGCCGGACCGACGTCGCTGTTGTACAGCATTCCGATTAAAGGGTGGATAGAAGCACCGGGCATCGACCTGACGACGATAACCGTACGCCTTGAACTGTTACAAGATCGAGAAGTGTCTGGCGAACTGACCAGTGCGCTCCAACCAGACGGTACTTTTGAATTTTTGGTCACGGTGAACCCAGACGGCTCTGACGGCCGTTTTCCTGCGGAACATTTGACTTGTGGCGACTATTGCCACCTGCCGGGGAACCTGGATTTACCGGCCGGGGCGGTGACGCTGCGGGTAACGGCCGTATCCAGCCAAACCAACCAGCAAGCCCAGGTGGAGCGCCACATCACCGTTGATCGCTCGGCGTATACGGCCGTTCCCATTCTGGTGCATCTGGCCGACGATCCCGACCAGCCGGTGGCCGGGGTGAAAGTGAGCGCCGCTACATGGCTGTACCTGTGGCGCAGCCGCAGCTTTAGCGGCATGAGCGATGCGCAGGGACAGGCGCTAATCCGCACCGAGGCGCTGGCTGAGGCCCCGACCGACCACGTTTTTCGTGTAGAGCCGACGGTGGTAGATGGCGTGCTGTATGAAGGCGTTACGACGGCCGAATTAACATTGGCTCCGGGGGAAACGACCGTTTCCACCCCGCTCACCCTAACCGTCAAAGCCCATACCGGTGAGGTGACCGGCAATATTTCGGGTTTAAGCCCAACTGAGCCACGGTCTGTATGGGCTATCCGTTTGCCGACGGGCGAAAGCTACCAAACGGTTGCCGAACAGGGTACTTTTTCTTTTTCACTGCTGCCCATTGATCGCTATTTGCTGACGATGGATGAAGCTGCCCTGATTCAAGATGGGCTCACCTGCGTTGGTGACGAAGTTGATTTGCTGGCTGATTATGACGGGACGGCCGAGATTTCTGTGGCAGCGGCGGCGGGATTGTGGGTAAACGGCCGTATCCTGGACCAAACCGGCACAACACTGCCTTTTGCCTGGATCACGCCGGAGCAGGTGGGTGCTACCCAAGCTGTTTTGCCCGGCTCGGACAACTATTTGCTGTCGGAACTGCCGCGTCAAGCCGTTTCACTGTTGATCAGCGCGCCGGGTTACTACAGCCGGGCCAAACGAGTAGACCTCTCATCAGGCTCCGTGTCCGATGTGGACCTCATGCTGACGCCGCAGCCGGGGACGCAGACAGTGTCCTGGGGAGATGGTGCCGTCGTTGTCCCCGCCGGGAGCCGGGTCGAGGTTACCGGCAGCGAATTTGTCCTGGAGAATGGCTGGCTGTGGGGTCACGGCGGCAGCGCCGAGCCAATCATCATCCACACGGCTGCGGCTGAGATTTCACTGTCTGCCGGGCAGTTTGCCCTGGAATATTTGCCGGGAAAGCAGGGTTGGTTGTTTGTGGTGAACGGCCGTGCTCTGGTGCGTCAGCGAGGCGAAGTTTCGCCCATCGACGTTGAAGCCGGGCAGATGGTTAACCTGTTTAATATCGCTGGTTTGCAGGCCGTCCCGCTCGATTCCGTGGTCGTCTCTGCTTTGCACCCGGATCAATCGTCACCCTTGCCCCTTAGCTGGGAACCAACGCTTAAGGCGCGCATTCGCGACCACGCAGCCCGGGTTGGCGTCAGCACGGCTCAACTCATTACATTTATCACCTATTTTATAGTGCTCACCTCTCTGTTCATCATTCCTTTTGTAGCCCTATACTGGTGGTGGAAAAATAAAAAACGAACCATTGAATACCCAGACCCTAAGGGATTGCCTTGAGACAAGTAGATTCTACCGGTACCAAACCCTTAGGGTCTTTATCTGAAGAGATTGGAGTTAACGATCATGACGATGGCCGAGAAACAAACTGTAACAGAATGGCAAGCACAGCTAACGGGCGAGATGCTGCTTTTGGGTTTGCTGGGCAAAATCCTCTATGAAATTCCTGCACGTGAATGGCTTCAGCCGCTGGTGGATGACGAAGTTTTCACCGAATCACCATTTGCTGAGACCCAACCGGACGTAACGGGCGGCCTGGCCCTGCTGGAAAAATGGAGCCAAGCTTACCAGCAGGACAGTTACCCGGATTCCATGCTGAAAGAGCTGCAAGTTGATTATACAAACCTCTTTACCGGCATGAGGAAGTTCCCCGTCGCGCCCTGGGAATCAGTTTACTTCAATGAAGAACGGCTGGTTTTTCAAGAGCAAACGATGGATGTACGTGCCTGGTATCGTCGTTACGGGCTGGAAGTCATCAACTTAAAAAAGGAGCCGGACGATCATATCGGGCTGGAGCTAACGTTTGTGGCGCATCTAGCCCGGTTGGGGTTGGCTGCCCTGGAAGCGGGCGATGAGCCGGAATTTGCGGCGCTGTTGGCGGCGCAGCGTGATTTTCTGGCTAAACATTTGTTCCTTTGGGTGCCGCTTTGGTGTGGACAAATTTTGGAATTTGCCCGGACCGATTTTTATCGCGGACTGGCCCTGGTTATTCGCGGCGCGCTGGCGGAACTGAGCCGCATCCTGCAAACACCACTGCCGGAGGGTCGGCTGTCGTGAACCTGTTGTCGCTTGCGGAGCGTTGGGGAGAGGCCCTGACCAGCAAGCCGTTTGGCTTCATAGCAGAGCGCTGTCTGCATTCGGCCGATAAATTTTCTGCCTGCATAGCGTGTTATGAGGTTTGTCCGGTTGATGCCATTCAGCCGGGTAAACCGCCAGGTTTTGACAGTGAACGATGCCAGGCTTGCCGTGCCTGCCTGCCGATTTGCCCTACAGGAGCTTTTACTGCCGACGATGAGGTGCAGGCATTGCTCAATTGCGCCGAACGCATTGCTCCGGAACCGTGCGAAGTTGTTTGCGGGCTGAATCCGTTTGTGGAGGTGGGGATTGCGGGGGCTACGGCCGTTCGCCTACGCGGTTGTCTGGCAGGGCTTGGTGTGTCTGCTCATCTTGGTCTGGTTAGTCAAGGCATTGAAAAAGTCATCGTGCGGCTGGATGCCTGTGCCGATTGTCCCTGGAGCGAACTGCGACCCCAGGTTGAAACCCAGGTGGCGCAGGCCCAAAAATTGCTGGCTTTGTGGAAGAAGGCAGAGGTTGTAAATTGTCTTTATGAAACGGCGGAGGATTTTGGCAAACGGCCGTTTTGGAATGCTGCTTCTCCTCCTGTGTCCCGCCGGGAACTGTTCCGCAGACAAGACAGAGAGAAGAAAACAGAAGCAGACACCAGCACAGAGCCCACTCAATTTCATGAACGGGTGCACTTTTTGCGGGTAGTGAAGCGGCTGCCGCTACCGGTTGAGAGCGCGGCAGCAGCGTCATTGGCTGGACTGGGATTTGCCCTGCTTGTCGTAAATGGGGATTGCATGGCTTGTGGCGTTTGTGCTCGCGCCTGTCCGACGGGCGCGCTGCAAATGGAAACGGCCGCATCCAGCTTCCAGCTCACCTTTTCACCCCAGATATGCATCGGCTGCGATATTTGCCGTCACGTTTGCGCCCCGGATGCCCTCACGCTAACCTACGATCCTACCTTTGGCCAGGTTTTTGCCGGGGAAGTTGATCACGTTGTACAGCAGGGTGATTTAGCATCGTGCAGCAAGTGCCGGGCACCGTTTGCGGCGCGAAGCGGCACGGACCTGTGCCCGGTGTGCGAATTCCGCCGCCAAAATCCTTTTGGCTCGTTGATGCCGCCGGGATTGACGGCCCACCATAAGCAAAAGAACCGCACCGGAACGCGGAGGATAGAATTGTGATTATTGACATCACGCGGGAAACGCATAAGCAGATTAAAAATCGGCGGCTGGCGGAATACGCCACCATCTATCTGGGCATTTTTGATGATTTCATGGAACAGGTTGCCGCAACGGGCATTGAAATTGATGATCGGGACTACAGCCAGGAAACGGCGCATAGAATCGATCAGCTGCGCCACAAGGGAGCGATTCTGCGCAACACAGACCGCAGCATTTACATTAACACCATATCGCCGGCCTGCGTGGCTTGCCAAAAGGGGGTGGGCAGCGCCACCTTTTTTGCCTCGCTGCAATGCCATCGGGATTGTTACTACTGCTTCAACCCCAACCAGGTTGATTACGATTATTTTCAGCAGAATAAAGTGAATCCGGCACAGGAGTTGGCGCAGATTGGCGCGGCGGGTCATCGCGTCGATTATCTGGCCCTCACCGGTGGCGAACCGCTTCTGCACAAGGCAGAAGCAGCTGCTTTTTTCCACACCGCCACTGAGGTTTTTCCTCAGGCGCACACCCGCCTTTACACAACCGGCGACCACGCCAACGAGGCGGCACTTCAAGAGCTGCGAGCCGCCGGGCTGGAAGAAATTCGCTTCAGCATTCGTATGCACGATCTGGCCAAAGGCCACCGGCTGACCTTCGACCGCATCGCCCTGGCCAAGCAGTACATTCCCACCGTCATGGTAGAGATGCCCATTCTGCCCGGTACGCTGGCGGAAATGAAAGAGGTGCTGCTGGAGCTGGAACGGCTGCAAATCCACAGTATCAACTTGTTGGAGTTTTGCTATCCTTTTACCCAGGCGCGGGCGTTTAAAGAGCGCGGTTTTAAGGTGAAGAAACGGCCGTTTCACATTCTTTACAATTACTGGTATGCTGGGGGTGTATCCATCTCTGAAAGCGAACTGGTTTGCCTGGACCTGATGGCCTTTGCCCTGGAGCAGCAGTTAACGATTGGTGTCCATTACTGCTCGTTGGAAAACAAATTGACCGGGCAAAACTACCAGCAGAATTACGGCCGTACCTTGCCGAAAACGGCCGTCTTTTCTGAAAAAGATTATCTTCTGAAAAGCGCCAAGGTATTCGGTAGCGACATTTCTAAGGTGCGTAACGTGTTTAACCGCAGCGGCTACCGGAATTACCAGCGAAATAAAGAGCACCGCTATCTGGAATTCCACATCGACCAGATTCAAAATTTGGCCGACCTGGACATTGAAATTGGCATCTCTACCAGTACGCTGGAAATGCGAGGGCAGGATTTGGTGGTGCGCGAGCTCAAACTTGATCTCACGCGCCCGCAGGTGTTCGACGTTGCTCAGGATGTATAGTTTATACTTTAAGAATTTAATCCGGGAACAACCTACCGTGTCACTCTCGCGTAGGCGGGAGTCCAGATGTATGGATTCCCGCCTGTGCGGGAATGACAATGTAAAGCTCAGTTATTTTGCCAACGCATTCAAGCATAAGGAAATTTGAGAAATGATTGCCACCGTTGACCAAAACGTTCCTCTTTTTAATCGTGAAGCTTTAATTCCGCTGCTGGACGCCTCGGCAGAGCGGCACCGTCATTTGTGCCCGCGTCAGGTGCTGGGCGTGCGCATGGGGCTGCTGGGTTTGTGCCGCCTGAATTTGCTAAGCGAGGGTGAGTATCTTTTCGACAATGCCAAAAAGCGGCTGTTAACCATTATGGAAACAGATGGCTGTGGGGCCGACGGGGTTGCGGTGGCCACCGACTGCCACATGGGGCGGCGCACCTTGCGCGTGGTGGATTTTGGCAAGATGGCAGCCACGTTTGTCGATACAATGACGGGGCGGGCGATTCGCATAGCCCCCAGCGTGCAGTCACGCGAACTGGCTCCGGAGTACGCGCCAGGTGCCCGCAGCCGCTGGCACGCCTACCTGGAAGCATACCAGGTGATGCCCGATGACGTGCTGCTAGAGTGGCAGCCGGTGCAGTTAAACACACCGGTCAGCGCGATTATCAGCCGGCCCGGTGTCAGGGCGTTGTGTGATGTTTGCGGGGAGGAGATTATCAATGAGCGGGAGGTGGTGGGGGACGGCCGTACCCTCTGCCGCGCCTGTGCCGGGGAGTCTTACTATCAGCCGTTACAGAAAAAAATGAAACCGATGACCCTTTGCCCCGAGTTGGACTATCCTTCGCTCGTTGTTTGACGCTAATACAAAGTCTAGCCATTCCTGGGGGCACGACCTGGCAACCTGTTTAAGATAACAAAACGGCCGTTACCCTACTATAGTGCAGCCATATACGCTTTTAGCTGCCGCGTTTACAACTGGTAATGTGGAGTAAGCGCTCCTGCCTCTGTCTCATTGGCAACACCCCTATTATCTAGTATGATAAGGTATGCTTAAGCGGCAGGTTGTCATGTTAAAAAAATGGTTCTGGTGCTGAATTGCATCATGATCTAACTTACTTGGTACGGGGAAAACCGTTGCCTTTCGTGTTGATTAGCCTGGTTGGTTGACCATGTAAATTTGCCGGTTTATATCTGGGGGCAACGGCCGTTGCTTAGTCCAGCATGTCCTTGTGACAAAGCGCATAAAGCAGTTTTCATTTATTTGCATAAAACTAGTTACTCTTTTTTAAGGTACATTTTTAGATGCCGAAAATTCTTCAACTCAATGAACAAAAAAAAGATCTGGAATATTGGTTAAACCACGTAGAAGATGCCTGGTCGGAGATTCCTGACGATAAATCAATCAGACAAATAAAGCATATTGCTTTCATTTGCGACGGGAATCGCAGATCGGCAAGATTGAAAGGCCTGGACGAAAATCAAGGGTACAGTTTGGGCATAGAGGTCATCAAGGGCATTGCCAAGGCTTGTCGGCAATGGGAAATAAAACATACAACTTTTTGGACGTTTTCCACCGAAAATTGGCTCAGGAGCAACACGCAAGTAAGCTTCTTAATGCAGCTTGCCAAAAAATATTTGAATGATAAAGAGATTGTCGATCAATTAATAGAAAATAAGGTAAAGTTTACCCATCTGGGCCGCAAAAATAAGCTGGCTTACAGCATTAGGAAATCTTTAACCGATTTAGAGAAGCAGACTGCTTCGTTTGAAAAATATTTTCTAAATATGGCGCTTGATTATGGCGGCGTTGATGAGCTGGCCAGAGCTGTGCAAAAAATATTAAAAGATTCCGCGAAAAATTGAATGATTGATATCGTAAATAATCTTGAATTGTTATTTGATTATTTAGATACAGGAGGGCAGCCATTCCCAGATTTAGTGGTAAGAACCGGCTTTAATTCCAATGAAGTGCCACGAACCAGCGGGTTTATGCCGTTACAAACCAGTTATTCTGGCTGGTTGTTTTTAGAATGCTTCTTCCCCGACCTCACTCCTGAGGTTTTATTGGAGCAGATCAAAGAGTTTGCTACCTATGAAATGAGACTGGGTAAGTGAGCCCTTTCATTTGAATAGGGCAGTCATGCTTGCTGGTTATACGGGCACTGTCATCGGCAATTACGAAACAGTAAAAAACGGCCGTTTCTCACTAAGAAACGGCCGTTTTTTTTTGCATCTGCCTAAAAGGGCCTGCACGTTACCGTGGCTGAAAAGATCGGCCGTCCGGACCGCCGTTGTGATCGCTTTATTCGTACGGTTTCTATTTAGTGGGCGACTTCACGTCATGGATCACCCGCCATAGCTTTGCGCAGATTACCTATTTCATCGTAGCGCGCGCCTTCGTAAAAGGCCTGACCGAGCCTAGCAAACGGTTTTGCAAACGATCCTCATTATTATTGCTGTAAACCACAGAATCTGGCGCAATAAGCCAAAGATGCGGGGATTAACCGTAGCAGCTTGTCATGCCGCGTGAGCAAGTTACGGGATGGTCTCCAACAAGGATCGAACTCCCAATGAGCGAACAAACAAAAACAATGGATGAGCAAAAAGCGTTTATTGATTACGCGCCCATCGGTGAGAATTTGGAACATGTGCCGATTACGGTCAGGCCTCAACTCTACTATTACATTTCCAGAATGGGATTCCTCCCCAATACCTTAAAACTTTACCTGCATACACCCTGGATTGCCGAGCATATTTTCAAACTGAATAATGCGGTGATGCGAGACGAACGCAACGCACTCAGTGAACATCTGAAGTATCGGCTGGCGCTGCTGGCCAGCAGGGACAATGAATGCCCTTATTGTACGGCGCATAATGTTTTGACCCTAAAGCGGCGCTGGGGCCATGATGATGAGGCGTTAGAGCATATCCTGCAATTGGATGAACCGGCCGATGAACGCGAGGCGGTGGCGATGGCGTTTGTGCATCAAGCCAGCCTGGACCCCGCCGGGGTAACAGACGAACTCCGGGCCAAACTGGCCAATCACTTTTCTAATCAAGAAGTGATGGAGATCGTTTTGATTGTTGGTTTTTGGAAGATGTACAACACAATGCACCTGGCAATGGCCGCCCCAATAGAAGACCCCGCTTTGGAATTTCGCGATTGGGTCAGGTTTGGCCAGTAACCGCTATAGAGGCGTCATTCAAATAGGTTTTCGTATCGGCTTACATTTAGATTGAATAAGGAGTGAATTACGATGAAACGCATTAAGCTTTTTTGCCTTTTTCTAACAATCGCATTGTTGACACTCGGTGCTTGCGCTGGCGACACGCAGACAACAGACGAACCTTCTGGCGAGCTGGCTGAGACGCAGCAGGAAGATGCCGCACCTGTTGAGGAAGAAGAGGCGTCCATTGAGCTGGCGGAAGAGGCCATGGCGGAAGCACCACCTATTACGATCGGGCTGATTACAGACTTGTCCGGGCGCTTTGTGACCTTTGGCAAGGATATTGACCTGGCAACCACGCTGGCTGTCGATGCGGTGAACGAAGCGGGCGGCATCAACGGGTCTATGTTGCAGATTGAGGTGATCGATACCGGTGGTGAACCGGACCAAGCTGTTATTGGCTTGCGTGAGCTGGCCGACAATGGTGTCTTTGCCGTTAGCGGCCCGCTCTCATCAGGTGAAGCGGAAGTGGTGTTTGTGCAGGCGGCCCAGCTGGGCGTTCCACTGATGACCGGTACGGCCAACAAAGAAGGCATCACTGAGCTGGGTGAGGGCTGGGCTTTTCGCAACACGGCCACCAACACGGCGCTGTATAGTGTGGCGCTGCCGGCCTGGGCAGAAGCTTACGGAATTGAAACGGCCGTTCTCGTCTTTGATGAAGCAGAACCTGTCTCAGCCGCCGCCGCCCAATTCTCTATTCCTGGCGTAGCCCCCCAGGTAGGCATCCAGATTGTGAACGCTGATGATCCCATCACCTTTGCCCGCGGGCAAACAGATTTTGCCACAACGGTGCAGCGTATTAAGGAGACCGAAGCAGACGGTATTATCCTGATGTCGGCGCCGTCAGAGGCGGGGTTGATTGCCCGGGAGCTGGCGCGTCAGGACGAGACGCGGCCCATTATTGGGCATCCGGCCCAAAACTCCAACACCTTTTTTGAGCAGGGTGGCGAAGACATCAACGACTGGGTCTTGCCCTCGATCTTTGACCCCAGGACGAGCGACGCCGATAGCGTGGCCTACATCGCGGCCATCAGCGCCGCCGACAGCGAGCCGCCGACGGTGCCCGAGGCTGCCAATTACTATGACAACATCCTGATGCTGGCGGATGTCATGCGCACCGCCGGCATTGACGGCAATAGCTCCCCCGAAGAAGCGCGAGAGGCCATTCAGGCCGGCCTGTTGGCCCTGTCCGGCTTCGATGGCGTGGCTGGAGCAACAACTTTCGGCGGCAGCAATGATGCCGACAAGACCGTTTACGTCTATGTGGTTATCGGTGGTGAAGCTGTGCCGCTGGAATAAAAATAGGGGAAGTATGCTTCAGGTATTTATTAACGGCCTTCTACTGGGGGCAAACCTGGCGCTGCTGGCGCTGGGCTACACGCTGGTGTTTGGCGTGATGCGCTTGCTTACCCTGGCACACGGGGCGGTATTTATGGCCGCAGGGTTGATCGCGCTCATTCTGGCCGGAGCAGACACGCCCATCTTTTTGGCCGGCCTCTTCGCAGTTGGCGTTGGGGCCCTTTTAGGCCTGGCAACGGAGCTCTTTTCGTTCCGCCCGGTCGGATATGATAAACCGATACCGGCAGCGGTATCCACCATTGGTATGGCTATTGTGATTCAGGGCGCCATTCTCCAGATACGCGGATCGTCTACGGCCGTTGCCATCCCTTTTGCCGTCCCGGAAACGGACTTCACGCTGGGGCCGCTCCTGATTTCGTCTGTCCAATCGGTGAGTCTTGTTGTGGCCTTCGTTGTAATGGCGGCTACCCATCTTTTTGTTGAAAGAACCAGATGGGGCATGGCGATGCGCGGCCTGGCCCATGATCCGGGCATGGTTGAGTTGCTCGGGGTTCCCGTTCGCCGGCTGGCCGTTTTGGCCCTGATGATTGCCGGTGGCTTAGCCGGCCTGGCTGCCTTCTTGATGGCTCTGCGCAACGGCAGCGTTTCCCCTTTGTCCGGGCTGAATATTGGCCTGGTGGGCCTGGCAATTATGACGGTAGGCGGCATCGGCAGCATCCCCGGCGCCATGGTCGCCGGCATTGGTTTGGGCTTGCTGGAATCATTTACCAGCTACTTTGGCCTGACCGGTTATCAAGCGGCCGTTCCCTGGATTGGCCTCATTCTGGTTTTGCTCATTCGGCCACAGGGTTTATTTGGTACGAACACCCATGATTGACATTCTCACCAATGAGTCCTTCCTGTTTCTTCTGGCGCTCAGCATCATCGCCGCGCTGGGTATGAATATCGTTTATGCAACGGGGCAGTTGAACCTGGGCCAGGCGGGTTTTATGGCCGTCGGCGCTTATACCGCTGCAGTGACAGATAACGTTTGGGATTGGCCGTTTGTGGCCAGCCTGGGCGCCGGCGCCGTGGCTGCCGGCCTGGTTGCCTTGCCTGTAGCCTGGGGTGCGAATCGAATACGGGGGATTTATCTGATTATGGGCACGCTGGCGGTGGGTGAGTTGGTCCGAATTACGATCGGAAATGTTGACTCAATTGGCGGCTTGCAGGGATATTTTGGCATCACGCCGGCGACGCTGAGGCAGGCAACGGCCGTGTTGATCACAACCATTGCCTTCACAACCGCGCTGATGAGCAGTTCGTTTGGGTTACGGATGCGCTCAATTTTTGACGATGAAGATGCCGCGGCCGCAGCCGGAGTGCCAACGCGCAGGGTCAAGATTACCGCAGTCGTCATCAGCGCCGCAGTCGTTGGTCTGGCTGGGGGAGTGATGGCCAAGTGGCTGCTGTTTATTGCGCCCCACAATTTTGGGCTCGAACTTTCCTTTCGCATCGCCCTCTTTTCGCTGATTGGCGGCGTCCACAGCGTGCTCGGGGCCATTTTCGGCGCCTTTTTTGTCACCTATCTTCTGGAGCTTCTGCGCGTGCTTGGCGGCAGCGAGGCAACCCCAGCGTGGTTGCAGTTTGTCGGTCCCTGGCGCCAGGTCATTTACGGCACCTTTATCATGGTGCTGATGGCCGTCAGGCCGGAAGGCATCATCAGCCGGCAGTGGGATTTGGCCATTACCCGACCATTTCGCCTACTCAAACTCAACCTGCGACCCTCGAGTCGGGAAGAGGCGCCCTCTCCACCACAAAACAAACGGCCGCTTGCCTCTGGTTTTACAGGAACAGGGAATGGTGAATCGTCTTCCGCACCAATTCTGTATATTGATCAGGTATCCCATCGCTTTAACGGCATTGTCGCCCTTTCGAATTTATCTCTTGTTGTGAATGCCTCTGAAATCGTGGCGCTAATCGGGGCAAACGGGGCCGGCAAAACGACCCTGATTAACGTTGTATGCGGCCGTTACAAATTGCAGGATGGGTCTATTCGATTACACGGGTCAGAACTGTCAACCGTTGCGGCCGATCAGCGGGTGAAAGCCGGGATTTCCCGAACATTTCAATCCGTCCGCATGTTTGCCCACCTCACGGTAGAAGAAAATCTTCGCCTGGGCAAGATGGCCTCGGGCGAAAGGGAAACGCCGTCGATTCATGAATTGATAAAGCTGCTTGGCTTAATGGGTAAACGCAACAGCCTGCCCGATTCGTTGACTTTAGCTGAACAGCGAAAATTAGAAATTGGCAGGGCTGTTGCTTCATCACCTGCTGTGGTCTTCCTCGATGAACCGTCCGTGGGCATGAACGAGCTGGAGCGGGCCGAATTGGCCTCTCTCATTAAAGAGGTAAGCGGTTGGGGAACGGCCGTTGTGCTGGTTGACCACAATCTGGACCTGGCTTTCACCCTGGCAGATCGCGTGGCCGTCCTTGATTTTGGCGCGCTGCTGGCAGAGGGAACGCCCGGCCGAATCGTCAACGACCCTCTGGTTCGCCAGGCTTACCTGGGGCGTACGGAGGTTGCGCTCTAATGGCTATGCTCGTTATTAATGATTTGGCTGTGAAGTACGGAAATGTTATTGCCCTGCAAAATCTCTCTCTGGAGGTTGACAAGGGTGGCATATTGGCCGTGCTGGGACGCAATGGCGCTGGAAAATCAAGCCTGTTGAAAGCAATTGCCGGGGACGTTCGACCAAGCAAGGGAAAGATCATCTGGAATGGTACAGACATCAGCAGGAAGGCAGCCAATCAACGGGTACGCTCGGGCATAGCCCTGGTACCGGAAGGGAGGCGGATTTTCCCGCACCTTACCGTTGATGAAAATCTCCGCCTGGGCGCCTTTTATTTGAGTAATGATGCGTATAAGGCGACAAGAGCAAAGATCTTAAACTCATTCCCGGTGCTTATAGAGCGTATTGATAATCCTGCCGGGCAGCTCTCTGGCGGACAGCAGCAAATGCTGGCGATTGGACGCGCCTTGATGTCCGGCGCCAAACTGCTTTTGCTGGATGAACCTTCATTAGGCCTGGCGCCCAAAATCGTTGATGAAGTTTATGCCCAGCTTGAGAATTTACATGAGCAGGGATTAACGCTAATCATTGTTGAACAGCAGATTCAGCGCGCCTTGCAATTGGCAGATACGGCCGTTGTTCTCAATCTGGGCCAAATTGTTCTCCGTGAAGACCCGGCTCACCTGATCAAAGATCCTCGCCTGGTGGCAACCTATATGGGAGAAGCACCTTCATGATTTTCAAGGTTTCAGGGAATCGAAGGGAAATAGATTTTGAAGCAGTCATTATCGCGGGCTTTACCGGACGTAATCAAACCCAGGTACAGGCTCATGTTGCCGAATTGGCGGCTGCGGGTATCCAGGTGCCTGAACGTGTGCCCAGCTTTTATCTTGCCCCACCGCATCTGCTCTTGCAAGAAAAGGAACTCGTAACGACCCATCACCGGACTTCAGGCGAAGCGGAAATTGCCCTCATCTTTGACCGGGATGAGATTCTCGTAACATTAGCCTCAGACCATACCGATCGGGCTGCTGAGACATTAGACATTGCTGTTTCCAAGCTGGCCTGTCCCAAAATGATTGCTGCGGAAGCGTGGCCAATCAAAGAAGTGCGTGATCGATGGGACAATCTGCTGCTGCGAAGCTGGATTGATGAATTTGGTAATCGCGTCCTGTATCAAGAAGGCGCCGCGGGAGACCTGCTGTCGCCTGACGATTTGCTGGCGATGACGCCATTTAAACGAAGACCCGGCGCTTTTGTCTTACTCACCGGAACCTTGCCGGCCATCGGTGGCATTCGTGGCAGCGGCCGCTTTTGGGCGGAACTGCATGACCCGGCAGCCGAAAACAGCATACAGTTAGAATATACGATTCGGGTCATTGCCGATGTATTGGAGAAACCCTGGTGACTTCCTTCGTAAATCGAACATCTCTGTTCGATGTCCGAACAGAGATGTTCGGACTACAGATTTTCATTCATGGTGGTGTGCCCCGCTCATGGGGAACTCCTTCAAAAATAGGACGCAGATTCCCCTGATTTGCCTGATAAAAATGGTCAAGGGAATCAGGTAAATCAGCGTTCCATTTTGATTCATGGTGGTCAACGACAGTTGGTGTCGTCTCCTCTGTAAATAGCCTCACGCAAAGTCGCAAAGATCGTTTGGTGCACCTGGCGGCCTGGCGTGAAATCTGTAATCGTAATTTTGCCGAAAGGAAAGTTAACATCATGTTAGATTTACAATCTTTTGTCGATGGGAATTCGGATATTTTCGTCCAGATAAACAAGGAAGTAGCGCTAGAACATATCGGTGCGCTTACTGCTCAGGCTAATGGACCTATCATATTTAACAACATTAAAGAGATTGCCGGGCATCGCATTGTTGATCAGCTTTTTGTAAACCGTGAAGCCCAGTCGCGGGTACTCAATTGCGAACCCAAGGAAGTGGTCCCGCGGCTGGCTGAGATAATTCGGCAAGGACCTAAACCGTTGAAAATTGTTGACAACGGCCGTTGCCAGGAGCAACTGTTTGTTGGGAACGATGTTGATCTATCCATGCTGCCCATTATCACGCACACAGACAAAGATCCATACCCTTACACAACCAGCTTTGTTTTTCACCAAGATCCAGAAACTAAAAAATTCAATCAAATGTTTCCTCGCTGTGGCGTGTTGAGTCGCAATGAAATGGTGACATCGTTCGTGACAAGAACAGCAAATATGATCTTGGGGAAGCATCGAGTGGCTCAAACCAAGATGCCGCAGGCATTGGTGATCGGCGCCCATCCGGCCTGGGAGCTGGCTGGCTGCTACTCACATCCTCATCGCGACTGGTGGGAGGCAGAGCTTTTTGAAACCATCACGGGACAGCCAGGAGAGGTGACGCCGTGCCAAACGATTGACTTGATGGTGCCGGCCGACGCCTCAATTGTAATTGAAGGGGTTGTGAACCCGGCGCGTTTGGCTCAAGATGGACCTTCGCCCGGACCAACGATGCTGTTCACGCCTTATGCCTCACAAATGCCGGTTTTTGAGGTAACGGCTATTACCAAGCGCAATAATCCCATTTACCGTAATCATCTCATGACGCCCTTCACCGATCACCAGGAAATGCCCCGACTGTTCCACGAAGCGATTATTTTTGAACGATTAGAGGCGCTGGGCATTCCCGTCTTTGATGTTCACTTTCCTCAAGGCGGCGGTTCGCTTTCTTGCATCATCCAGGTGGCCCCGGTCATGGATGGGCAGGTGACAGACGCGCTGCTGTCTGTCTTGAGCGCACCCTTCCTCAACATGAAGATGGCCATTGCGGTCGATCCGGACATCAACATTTACGACTACCGAGATGTGCATTATGCGCTGGCGACACGGGTTGATCCCAGCCGCCATGTGATTACGGTTGACAATGCCCGGGGCCTGCCGTTTGATCCAACGGCCGTACCCATTCCCGGCGCCCTGCCAGATACGGAAGAGACCCGCTTTCCCGCCGTTGTGGGCAAATGGGGCATAGACGCCACGATGCCGGTACCCTATCGTCGAGAGCGTAAAAACTACGAACGCGCCTGGCCTTTGCACTGGGGAAAAGTTCATCTGGAAGATTATCTTAACTGATTGGGATATGCACAGGAGTATGAAATGGCATTAGAGAGATGGAATGATGAAGAGTTGACCCGTGCTATTGAGCAGGGCAACGTGCTGCTGGTCGATTTGCATGCAGATTGGTGTCCCCAATGTGGGCCACAAGAAGGCGTTTTGGAACGGATCGCCCCCGAGTTTGAAGGGAAAGTGACATTTGGCAGTGTGGACGTTGGGCTGTATACGGCCGTGTTGGACACGTATGGAGTTCAAGGATTACCCACGCTGCTTCTATTTAAAAATGGTGAACACAAGGCAAGCATTCATGGTTTCAAACGGGCCCCGGTCGTCAGGCTGGCCCTCAAGAATTTGCTGAACGGGTGACTAAGTTGCCGTTCGGGATTAACTTAGCGATTTCGGAACCGAACGGCTACTTTAAGCCCATTCGCCAATTCCGCTAACTTATTTGCGAATGGGCACTAAACGGAGATAAGCTTATGGCAAAGCCGGAACTAGAATTTCAACATCCAACCGGTGAGTGGCGCCAGGCATTCCCCGGCGTGGAGGGCGTAAACGAACAGATTCTTTCCTTTGATCCTGACACGGGAGATTGCACCAGATTGCTGCGTTTTGATCCCGGTAGCGATGCCAGTTCATCTGGCAAGCTGGTACACGATTTTTGGGAGGAGATTTACATAATAAGTGGAGAATTAACCGACCTGACATTGCAAGAGACTTTTACCAAAGGCATGTATGCCTGTCGTCCCCCTGGCATGTGGCATGGCCCTTTTATGTCCGGGAGCGGCTGCCTGCTGTTAGAAATCCGCTATGGCGCCCTGCAGAAATAAGCTCGCTTGTTTGGCCCTTTAAGCCCATTCGCCGATTCCGCTAACTTATTTGCGAATGGGCACTAAGCGTTGCGCTCTAGAGCAGCAAGGAAAGAATTGGCTGTTTCAAACCGTTTTTCTGGCTCTTTGGACAAAGCTTTCAACAAAGCCGCAGCACAGGTTTCAGGAATTTGGACGTTAAGCGTTCTTGGATTTGGCGGCTCCCGGTGCAAATGGCCGTCAATCACTGAACCAAAATCGTCACCCGTGAAGGGCAACCTGCCAGTCAGCGCCCGGTACAAAACAACGCCAAGCGCGTAAATGTCCGCGTGGTGGGTCACCTGGCTGGTCTGGCGTATTTGTTCAGGCGCCATGTAGTTCAGTGTGCCTAAAATGCCGCCCGTTTGGGTGGAGTTCGTCGACTCCTGGCGAATTTTTGCCACGCCAAAATCAGTCAGCACGCAATTGTAGGGCCATTCGCCATTTGTTTCATTGTTGGCTCTCAGTAAAATGTTGGAAGGCTTAATATCGCGATGGACGATGCCCTTACTATGGGCATAATCTAATGCCGAGGCTATATCTTTTCCCATTGAAAGAACTTGAGGCAAAGCAAGGGGATCAGACTGATTGAGAAAGGCCATCAGATCCTGACCATCAATCAGATCCATCACCATATAATAGGCTCCCTGAAAATCACCAAAATCAAACACCTGAACGATATTGGGATGACTGAGCGCAGCAACTGCGCGGGCTTCTCTATGAAACCTGGCGCGAAAGTCCGCTTTGCTGGCAAAGATTGAGGGCAAAACCTTGATGGCCACCGGCTTCCCCAGCCGCATATGGATACCCCTGTATACTTCAGACATTCCTCCTCGCCCAAGTAAATCTCCAATTTCGTATGGCGCGATATGGCTGCCACTTAATGAGCCCGAAGATTGATTTTGTATTGTTGGCACCTCTTGCTCAAAGACAAATGTTTGCCATGAGCGGGAGAAATATTGATATATCCCATCCTGTTCAACGATCAAACATTTTTGACTCAGATCGCGTAATGCCGAAACAATTGTCGTATCCGGTTCCTGATCCAAAGGCAGGGTTTGTAAGCGCATTAATGTACTTTGTTGAATAGGCGTTAGATTGCGCCAATAATATTCATAATGGCCCTGCAGTTCTTGGCGTATGGTTTCTTCAAGGTTAAGTCGGTTTCCTTTAGATGAAAATAGGTGAAAACAAGCCACCTGCAACATAAAAGGATGGCCGCCGGCTAACTCATAAATAAAGGACTGCTCATCCTGAGAAAATGGGTTGCCATGATTTTTAGCTGGATCCTCTATTAAATGTATCGCTTCCACTTGGGACAATAAGCCCAAATGAAGGTGAGCAAAAATATTAAAAAAGGGGCTGGATAAAATCTCTTCCTGGTTTTCCACATAGGTCAGGTGTATGAGAGGTTTTGTCGAGGCAGTCAAATAAACGAGCTGAAAGCGCCCGGCAGCAGAGCGCAGGGCATTGAAAAAATTGACGTTCAGCTTCGGATTCGAGCTAAGTCTCTCAAATTCATCCAAAATGATTACGAAGCGGATGTCGCGCCGGTTCAGCTTGCGCACAGCAGATTAAAATGATATGCAAGCGGGATGGGCAATCGCTCTTTCTAAGGCGGGCTCCGGGTCAAACCCTTGTTCCTCCAGGGCGAGCTCCATTTCCGAGGCAAAGACACCGAAAATCTCGCTATGTTCACTGTCTCCCAACACCTCACAATCCAAATAGACAAAGAGAAATTGCTGCTCTAACGCCAGCGACGCCTTGGTCTCAGGGCGGATCAAATGAAACAAAAGGGACGTTTTGCCGATCTTTCGCGGCCCCACAATGGAGACAGACTGGTTCCCCAGCAGAAAAGCCGTAATCTCCTGCAATTCATGGCGACGACCGAAAAAGAGCGAACTATCCCTGACAGGCCCCCGCGATATGTATGGATTATTCATTCGTGCGCCTCGTCCATCACCTTGCCGTAAGATTTATACTTCTCAACCCACAATCCCAACAATCCCAATTGCCAGCGATAAACGGTGCTGTTATCTGATTCCTCATGATCGTTCACAATTAAGATTTCACGCAGTGCCAGCTGGTATAAGGCAGACCGAATTTGAATTCGCGGCAGCGTCATCCCTCGCTCGGCCAGGTAGTCGCCAATGGTGATATCAGATGCGGTGCCGGTTAAGGGCATAATGCGACTCAGGGCAAACAGCACCATACGCTCGCTAGGAGAAGATTCCGACCATAGGTAAATAAAATGAGCCTCACCTGAGGCTAAGATGCCATCCAGCACATTGTTCACGTCAGAAATGGTCACATAGTTGCGTTTGGTTCGGTTGTGTTGGTTAACAAGGCTGTGGCACAAAAGCTGCAAAAAATAGGGATGACCGGAGGTTAAACGCCAGATTTTGTCCAACACCAAATCATCGTACCGCATCCCATACTCAGCCACAGGCTCTTGAATTAATCGCAGCGTGTCTACCAGGGAAAGATTGCCGACATGCTGGTAAAGTGTGATGTTGAAGAATACACTCCAGTAATCGGCTGAGAGTTCTTCCAGCCGGTGGGTGCCGCAGAAGATAAAACTAAGCCGCGGGACATGCTGCATCAGGTGCCGCAAAAAACCAAAAATTGTGGCATCGAGAAAGCCGCGGTTAACGGTATTTTCCAACTCCTCAAATTCATCAAACAAGATCAAAAGATGTCGTTTGCCGATGAGCGACATAACCTGGGCCAGGAATTTGTACTCAAAAAAGGAGGCTGGATTTGGGGTGAAAGCATCCGGTTCCGGCAACGGTAACTTGATACCTTTGTCTTCTAACGCAAACGTGATTTCCGTGGCGATATTGAGAAAGAAAGCCTCACTCCCCGGATCTAACCCCATTACCTGACCATCAAGATAAACCACCACATAATCGTCGGAGAAATGAAAGGGCAACTGCTTAAGCAAGGAAGTTTTTCCCATGCGCCGCTGCCCGACAAGCACAAGGTTGTGTTGGTGGTCTCCGGAAAAATTTTCCTTGATAGAAACAACCAGATCATCTCGGCCAAAGAAAAGCGAGGAACCTGCTTTCAGGGGAGTGCCTACAACATATGGATTTTGGATATATTGAAATGGCTCAGATTTGTCTAGTAGCTGGACAATATCTGCGAAATTCTCGACCCGCTCTCCACCACGTGGATCTGTGTAGTGAATGAGAAACCGCGCGCGAAATTCCCGAATACCTTGTTCCAATCGGGGGCGGACATTGAGAGTGACCCTCGTTTCTTCTTTAGGGCCGATTCGTTCTAAAACGGCACCTTCACCAATAAGGGAATAATCGGCGGATTCTACCAAAGAGATACGGACATGAAAAGCGGCGCCGCGGCCAACATTGCGCAGGATTAAGGTGAGAGGAATCGATTCATTTTGCCAGGTATGGCGCGTCAACAATTCGTAGGCGATCTTGGCTTTCAATTGGAGATCGCTTAATGCGCCATTGACGATATTGAGACCCTTTTGCCCAATTCGCTCCAATAAAATCCGGTCAATCCCTTGCAGTTTTTGGCGGGCCTGCCGGTCAATTCGCTGCCACTGCTCGACTGCGGCCACCAGATAGGTAATTTTGTCCTCGGCTGTCTCGACCCGTTCGTAGGCTGCCAAGCTGTTTAGCACTGGAGACAATGTCTGTAATTCATCCATTAATGCTTTTGTGGGTGTTGTCTTTGAAGCGGCCGTCCAATCATCCAATGCAAGGGCGGTCATATGCTCAACACTGTTGGCCGAAATCAGGCGATGGCACAGTTCAAAGGTTGTCTTTATGGACGCTCTTTCGTCCCAGTTGAGGCACATTTCGTTTTTTAGCGCGGTCAAAATTTGACGAAAACCAACAGAAAGTAGCTCTGGATTGTCCTGGCTGGTGTGCAAAAAATTAAAACCTTCTGCCAGCCGAAACATGAGGCTGCCTATCGATTCGGCGGCCAGAGTGTTGCTATATCCTTGCTCAGCGTGTCGATTTGTGATGGCCCGCGGCAGATTTGCCAGCAGGTTTGCCGTATCCTGATCATCATCAACCGCCTGGGCCAGCTTATAAAGCGAAACCAGTGATTTTTCTGGATGTTCTAGCAAGGTCTGCGCCAATGCATCGGCCCGGCCCAGCGGCGAATTGCGGTAAGCGGCTAATTGATTTTGGGCCGCTTCGCGCTGTTTCGCCTCGTCCAGCTTCTCCTGAACGAGCTGCTCAAAAGATTGGGCATTTTGCAAGGCAATCGCCAGCTGGTTGGCAATGGATTGCACCAAATCTACGTCGCTGGACCCAATTTCATGATGACCCGGCTTGTACACGGCCAAAACGCCCAGGACCTGGTTTGCCCGAGCAATGGGCACGGCCAATAATGAACGAAATTTCATAGATGGGGAATAAACGTCTGAAATCTCATTGTTGTCGTGGGTATCTGGAATATGAACAGGGCGGCTCGTTTCGGCCGCTTTTATAATGGCAGCTGAGCGGAGTTGATCTTGTTGGGGCAAGGGTGTACCGGCCGCTGCTTGTTCGCTTGAAGCAACCAGCTTTAAGTTGGCAATATTGGCATTGGCCTGGTAAATCTCAGCCAGCCCATACTTCATTTCACGGTGGAGCCGATGAACAACTTCGGTTAGGAGCAGATCTTTTTCCAAAATTGTGGAAAGATAACGACTGACCTCGGCGCTGCTGCGCAAAGCGTGCGTTCGCTCAGCGACCAGGTTCTCTAAATTTGCCAGCATTCCTCGTAACTGAGAAGTCATGCTATTAAACGCCCTGGCCAACTCGTCGAGTTCAACCAGGCCACTTTCTCTTGCTTGTGGTTCCAAATCCCCATCCTGCACCTTTCGCGCCACACTTGCCATTTGCTGAATGGGCCTTACCATATGATTGGTCGCCAGCAGGCTTAATACAGCGGCTACTATTAAAGACAATACCAAAATGCCTAGAATGATAACCACAGTTGTATAGGCTAAACTTAAGGCAGATGAAAATTCTTTTTCTGCCACCACCTCAAGTGCTTCATCGCCTAACTGAATTGACCAGGACTGGACGATTGCCGGGTTCCCGTCTAAGCCAATTAACAGATTTTGCGTGGGTAAGGGGATCGTTTGTCCACGCAAAACGACGGATGGGTTGCGATGCGCCACAACTGTTCCGGTTTTGTCAATGATATAGACGTTTTCTCCTTCGCGTACTTCAATATTTTCGATCAGATCCCAGATGGTATTGAATAAAACATCAGCAACGAGGACAAATTCTATTTCACCGGTTCGAAGATTTTCAAGCGGAATAGCAATGATCATTTGGGGAATGGGCGCGTCTTTTAATACCGGTCCAAAATACGTTTCTTTTTCTTGTATCGGTGTCAGAAACTCCGGGGAACCGGCGCGGCTAGACAGGGTCGATTCCGGATTGATTGCTAAAAAGGAGGAACGGACAATTTCATTCCCCTGACGGTCTAAAAGATAGAGGTCTCGGATGGCCGGCTGCTGGGCGCGTAATTCATCGAATATTTCTAATTGCTCAGCCGCCGATCGCTGCTCTAAATCGGTTGTCGCAATCATCACCTTCATCTGTTCTTCTATGTTTAAAATATATGCCTCTACCTCTGCCGCGACTCTGCGGGCCAACTCCTCCTGGAGAATTTGCGCCTGATTTCTTAAGGCATCAAAATTGATCCACAAAATAACGGCACCGGCCAGGAGAAGTGGCAGTACGGCCAATAAAATATAGGTGATGCGAAGGCGAGAGCTTATGCGATTAAACATTTTGAATGACGATGATTCATCTTCAATTCCTTTAAGGAGAGTTGAGATCTGTGAAACGGAAGTGAAGAAAGCGATACCTATTCTCGATAAATATTCCGTGCCTGTTCCAATACTTCGTCGGGAATTTCCAGGCCAATGATTTCGGCCGTAGCCAGATTGATGTCCAGGAAGAAGTCTGTGGGCTCAACTGGCAGTTCACTTACGCTGCTGTTACCTTTTAGTAATTGGTCGGCCATGCCGGCTGCCTGGTGACCGACTTCTTCAAAATCGAGTCCAAATGAGAACAGCGCGCCTTGTTCAACAGAGGCCGTTTCTACGCCAACGATGGGTATTTCCCTGGATAGGGTTGCCTCGTAAAATATGGGAATTTCTGCGACAGTCACAATGTCCGGTAATATAAAAATAGCGTCAACTGTTTCTGGAATTTCCGAGACGGCCGTAATAATATCCGCCTGGTCTTCAACCTGCCGCTCAATAATGGTCAGGCCCAATTCTTCGGCCGTTTCCTTCACTTCGGCCAGGGCACTTAAGGCACTGCTGTTGGGATTATATGGGATATAAACCACTTGAACGTCGGGAACAATCTCAACCATCCATTCCAGCCGCTTGCGATCACTGCCGCCATTGGTGACGCCTGTCAGATTACTGCCAGGCCCGATTAATCCACTTCCCTTGGGATCGGTCACTGGCGCAAATATGACAGGAATGTTGGTGCCTTCTGTGGCCGTCTTAGTTGCCAGTGCAGAAACGGTGCTAAAGGCCAAGATGAGGTCTACTTCTGCATTTACCAAATCTTCCGCAATTGAGGGTAAATCTTCTGTACTGGCTGCCGGGCCATCGTAAATATATATAATTTCGGTGCCTTCTTCATACCCAAAATCCTTCATGCTTTCCTGAAATCCGGCTAACACCTTGTCCATAGCCGGAAGAAAGTTGACGACGCCAATTTGTATGGGTTCTTCCTCTTGTTGGCAAGCGGAAAAGATGAATGAGAGTGGAATCACTAGGGCCATAAGGACAAAAATCCGAATGGCTTTTGAAAAGCACGATCTGTTCTTTCTGGCTGTCGCTATTTCACGTCTTGTCAACTTCTTATTTAAAGTGATTGATGAAACGGATTTTGAATCGTTCAAAGAAGAATGGTTCACCTTTGCACCTCCACATCCTGACTGTAACGCATGATGATTTCTTGATTACTTAATATATTTGTGCGAAATGCTTGCCGAGCCTGTTTGTCTGTGATTTTTTTAGCTATCTTGTCCAATTTAAAATAGGCACGTTTGAGCAACGGCACAGCCTGCTTGTTGTTAAGCTTAATGAGAACTTTGTAGCAAACAGCGTAGATATAAAATGGATCTTCCGCTCCGTTTGGCATACGATCTTCTAACTCGTCTACAATGGGCTGGATAATATTTTCTGCGGCGTAAAGATCACGTGTCTCATAAGCCAGTTCGAGCTCGACGGCCTGTGTAGAAAGATTCCAGGGCGACAAAGCAAGCGCTAACCAACATTCTTTTGCAGCCTCAATATTCAATCGCGCAGCATCCCATTGATTGCGTTTGATAACTGTTTTGGCCAAAAGCGTATATAACCAATTTTTGTGCCACAATAAATCGATCGTCTCCAGACGCTGAATGGCCTCTTCCGCAAATCCCTGAGCGGTAAGAAATTGTTTATTTTGATAATTTGCTGCACATAGGTAACCAAGAGAGATCGCCTCACCCACTTGATCATCCAACACACGAAAATTTTGTCGGGCTCTTTGCAAATATTGAATGCTATGTTGGAGTTTGCCCAAAGACCCATTGACCGCACCGATATGTTGCAATGTTTCAGCTTCTTCCTTCCGGGAGCCAACTTTTTGGAAGCCGGTTAATGCTTGTTCAGCGTATTGAAGCGACTTTGAATAATGCCCGTACTGATGCTCAACAATACTTAAGCTGTGTAACGTTTTAGCTTCACCCAGTGTTGACTTTGCCTGGCTATTTAAGGTATGTGCTTTGTCAAGATAGGAACGGGCAATCGTCAATTCACCTTGTAAAGATGAAACCAAACCAAAATTACGAAAAATTGTGGCCTCAACGCCAAACGCAGTGAGCTCTTCAGCACATTTTAAAGCTTCGGTAAAGACGGTCCTGGCTTCTGCTACCTTTCCTCGCATAAGGAGAATACGTCCTAGCATCTGGTAAGCCATTAATCTGAGCTCTAAATTGCTCTGGCTATTTTGGATAACCTGACCAGCTTGTTCCTCTGCTTTTACAAAGTCGTTGCGATGGAAGAAATAGTTTGCCTTTCGCAGTAAGTAAACAGACGCCAATTGCAGCTCCTGGGATTGATCCACAATTTCCTTTAACAACTGTATATCCCTTGCCTGCTCATCTCGATTGCCCAATAAATCACTGAGCCGTTCCCTTGCCAGAAGTAAATCAGCTCTGGTCAAAAAATCGTTTTGGGGCAATAAATCTAGGGCTTTGGTAAAATAGATGATTGCATCCTCATTCGCGTATTGTGAAACGGCCGTCTCCGCCGCCACCTGATAATAATGAACTGCTTTCAATAACAGACCGGCTTTTTCGTAATGATGGCCAAGAAAGGAGCCGATAGCTTTTTCCGCGCCCCCATAAACTGTTTCTAATGCCTCTGCGATTTCTCCATGCAAAAGCTTGGCCTCTGCCGGATGGATTCGCTGGTACAGATACTGTTGAAAAAGAGTCTGTGAAAAACTGAATTGAAGCAAAAGTGAATCTTTCAGCTTAACATCTTCAATTTGATGAATAATCCGTGGTGATTGGGTTAGAGCAGGTTCAAGCATTTTTAGTACTGAGCGATTATCGTAACCCATTACATGAGCTGTTGCTTGAATTGTAAATGTTTTCCCTTCAACAGAGGCAACAGCTAATATTTGCTGTACTTCTTCAGTTAGTTTATTGATCCTGTTGCCAATTACCGCTTCGACGCGGGTTGGCAGCTGCTGCCAGACAATCTCTCGTTTGTCGTCCCAGTAACCTTTTTGGTCCTGAAAGAGTGTCCCTTCCTGTTTTAGGGCTTCAAGTAATTCAGTAGCAAACAAAGGATGGCCATTGGTCTGTTGTAAAAATGCATTGCGAAATTGTTCGGAATAGAGGTTCAAGTCTCTATCAAGAAGAGCATTGACAAAATCTTTATTTTCATCTTCTCCGAGCGCCCCAAGGTCGATCATCCGGTTACCACTTCTTCGCTGAATTTCCAATATCGTTTGATTATGACTGGTTTTTGCAGGGGAAACCTCTTCCTCGCGATAGGCGCCGACAAGAAAAATCTTGTGTCCCTCTAATCGTTGGGATAAATGAAAGAACAAACTGATAGATGATTCATCGGCCCAATGAAGATCATCAAGAATAAGCAGCAAAGAATGATGTCTGGATAATTCTGTGAGTGTCACTGCCAGTTGTTGAAAAAGAATTGCCTGTGATTGAGATTGTCCGGGTTGTGGCAAACCTTCCGTTTGCTCCAGGTGTGAAAACCAATTTTTTAATAAATCCGGTCCAAAAGTTTCTATTGTTGCGAAAGTGTGAGGGTAAGCTTCCCACAGGCGGCGTGCCTGGGAAAGTGGCAGGAGCTGATTATTTACGGCCGTTTCCAAATCAGCTAGCAACATGGCCAGAATATCAATAAAAGGTTGGTAGGGTACTCCTACCTGATTGAGTGCGGTGCCCCGCCCGTAGGCTATCAAGAGATTGGGATAATTTTTCGTTGCCCTTTGTATGAATGCCCGGACCAAAGTCGTTTTGCCGCTCCCTGCATTGCCTTTGATGAAACCCACTTGCCCATTGCCATATACAGCTTTGTCAAGGAGATTGTTTAATCGTTGCAGCGGTGACTTCCTGGCTACAAACGTGTTGTCGACCCATTCTTCTCCTTCCGGCTGTAAATAGGCGGGTAAGTGACGCTGTCTTTGATCAATCGGCAGCGACTGCTTCTGCTCTGTTATTGTGGCTAGTTGGGTGGCATAACGCTGTATTTCTGGCCCAGGCTGTAGGTTTAGATCCCTCTTCAAACCACGCTGATACACTTTATATACATTTAAAGCCTGTTCCGAATTGCCAACTTTCTCGTAGGCTTGCATAAGCGGCATCAGCCACTCTTCACGCAGATTATCCAGTTCAAGTAGACGGTGTGCGACTTTTATGACAGCCTCCCAGTCGCTAACCTGCAATTTGGCATTTAATCGTTTGAGCAGAAAAGATTCGTATTCCTGCCTGTATGCTTCGCGGCGAAAGAGGAGCCAATTCATAAAATCGGCCGCATTGTTAAGATGCAGGCCTGATAACAACTCCCCTCGATAAGCTTCAATCACGCCCGTTTCAAACAAAACGACATCAAGCTCATGGGGTGCATCAAAGGCAAAAGAAACGGAATGCCGGTCGATGATCAGGTATTTTGGACCTATCGCTTGTTTTAGTTTGTTGAGGGTCCAACGGAACTGCGCCTGGGGATTTTGGGTATCTTCATGGAAGAATTGCGCCAATTTTAGCCGCGTATGAGATTGGCGAACCAGCATGAGATAGGCAAGCAAAGCCAGCGGGCGGCCGGTTAAGGAAACCTCCTGTCCGTCAAGCGATATGTTGGTGGCTCCCAACAGCTTCACTTGTAGCATTTGAATACCTGTCTCATTATCGGACGCTGGTGACTGGTACGACAAATTTATTGTAAAGGATTCGCTACCAACTCTCAACAATCAATTAAGTATTAATTCATTAAATTGGTTTCTAGATCAAACGATAGAGCAAACGGTAGGTCTTATTCTGAAGATTGTCGGCCTTGGATTTTGGAAGGGGCAATAATCTTCAACTTTTTCAAAATCTTCAGTTGGCGGCATGATAAAGTTTCTCTCAGGTCGGTCAGGGAATAATAAGGGCTAACTCATTCATCAAACGAGTTGGCCCTTGTTATCTGAAGATCGATGGGACGCTCCCATACATGAGTGGGGAAAGTTGACGTGACACCGGGGTCGGACTAGGATACAAGCAATCGAATCCTGACCTCTTATGACCTTTGCTTGATTACCAACCTGTGCCATAATCCAGCCATGATCACATCATCCCCCTATATTTCCATCCGCGACCTACAAAAAATTTACACCATCCACGAACGCGAAGCCGGGTTAGGTGCGGCCGTGCGCAGCCTGGTTAGACGCAAAGCCAAACAAGTTCATGCAGTAGACGGCATCACTTTTTCCGTGGCTCCCGGTGAAATTGTTGGTTTCTTGGGTCCGAATGGTGCGGGCAAAACAACGACGTTGAAAATGTTAACCGGGCTGCTGCATCCCAGCGACGGCCAAGCAGATGTGTTGGGTTTTACACCGTGGCAAAGGAAGAATGAATTTCTGCGGCAGATAACGCTTGTGCTTGGCCAGAGAAATCAACTCATTTGGGATATTCCTGCGGCCGATTCCTTTGAGCTGAACCGGGTCATTTTTAGCATCCCGGAAGAAGAATACCGGCAAACGTTAGCTGAGCTTACAGAACTGCTGGATTTGGGCCCGTTGATTCACAAGCCGGTGCGTAATTTATCGCTTGGGGAGCGGATGAAGTGTGAAATTGCCGGGGCGCTGCTGCACCGGCCCAAGGTGCTGTTTCTGGACGAGCCAACGATTGGCCTGGACGTGACGGCGCAGCGACGCATCCGCCAGTTTGTGGCTGAATACAATCAGCGGTATGGGGCATCTGTTTTACTGACCAGCCATTACATGGCGGACGTGGAGGCGCTGTGCCAGCGGGTGATTGTGATCCATCATGGCAAAATTCTATTCGATGGTGATTTGACGGCGCTGGTGCAAAGATTTTCGCCGCACAAAACGATTGTGGTGGATTTAGCGCCCGGTGCGACCAATGGGCGGGGTGCGGAGGCATTACGGCCGTTTGGCGAAGTGGTCGCTTACACAGAAGGCCAGGCTGTTTTGCGCGTGCCCAAGGCGGAAACGGCCCTAGTCACCACCAAACTGCTGACCAACCTGGCCATTAACGATCTTACCATTCAGGACCCGCCCATAGAAGCAGTGATCGAGCAGGTTTTTACTACTGAACCTGAGGGGGACTAACCAACTTGTGAATTTTTGGAAACGGCCGTCTCCCATCACCTTATCAGCTTTTTTGCACCTGCCTCACAATGTAAAACAGTAACAATCCCCCCAAAATAGCATAGATGACGTAGGAATAAGTATCCACCCAGCCTAAAATTTGCTGCCAATTTCGTCCTAAATAAACACCACCGCCGGCCAACACTAAGTTCCATAACGTTGTGCCAATCATGGTAAAAATCAGAAATACCCAAAGGTTCATTTTGTCTAAACCGGCAGGAATGGAGATGAGGCTGCGAATGGTGGGAATAAGACGGCCGAACAGCACCATCTTTTTACCATGTTCCTCAAACGTCTCTAAACTTGAATCCAATTCATTTTCAGACATCAGCAAATATTTGCCGTTTTTGTCTATCCAGCGGCGCAGCCGCTTTTCCCCCATGCGAATCCCAATATAGTAAATGGCCCAAGCTCCCAATACGGCACCTAAGGTGCCTGCCAGCATGACGCCGGCAAAACTCATCTCGCCTTTGTTTACTAAAAAGCCGGCAAAAGGCATCACTACTTCAGAAGGAATAGGCGGAAACAAGTTTTCGATGAACATCAGAAAAACGATGCCAGGATATCCCGTTGTTTGAATAACTTGTTCAGCTAACTGGCGTATCTGTTCAAGTAGGGGAGAAATTGTAACCTCCTATATTTGCATTCACTCCTCGTTAAGCTCGTTTTCCATGGTGGCAATTAAGCCGTAAATCAATTTGCCTCGCTCCTCGCTGGTGAGCTGCGCTTCCGGATGCAGCAAGACGTAATAAGGAGGCGGCATCTGATCGCGCCCCACAATGGCGGCCATCCGCTCAATCTGGTCCTCGGTGCAGCAGCCGGCCTCTAAGTCAGAAAAATTTAAGACTTCCCGCCCGGCGGCCACATCATGCTCCAGCAGGCTGGAAACCGGTACGATGTTGGTGTACCAGGGCCAGCGTGTCTCATGGCTGTGGCAGTCGTAGCAGGCGCGGTATACCAGTTCGGCCGTTTGCTCGCTGTCCCAATTGGGCACGCTCACAATGGGCGGATTGGTTTGATTGCGCGGCCAAAGCTGCAGCAGGCCAAATGCCAGCAGCGAAAACAGCACAAATCCGCGTAAAAATTGCCAGTCTCGTCGTTTCATAACGTGAATCCGCTAACGTAAATTAAAGAGGTAAGCTGTGATGTTCCGGGCGGCATCTTCGGTAACTTCCAAATCAGGCATGGCCGTGCCCGGTTCAAAATCCTGGGGAAAACGAATCCATTCCACCAGATTCTCCGGCGTGTTGCTGAGGTTGCCGGCGATGTAGCTGCGCGATGCCCACTCGTCAAGCGGCGGTCCCACGTATGCTTCCGGGCCGGGAATATCAGGAATGTGGTGGCAGGTGTGGCAGCCGTAATCCTGTATGGCCTGCCAGCCTGCCTGTGGGTTACCGCCGGCAACAAAATCGGACGTAGTGCGCAACGGCCGTCCACTACAGGCACCGAGCAGCAAAAGCGTCAGAGTGCAAAGCAGGCAAATAAAAAAGCGCCCGCCCAATTTGTCAGGTAACAACGTGGTCAACATGGTTGCAGCACCAATGCCGTTGCGCCGACAGCCAGCGTCAACAGCACAAAAAGCCCGCTCAGCCAAATGCCCACTTCGCCGGAAAAATATTGCATCTCGCCGGGATTCTCTTCACTCTCAGGGTCTGCTTCTGCTTGGGCAGCCCGTTCCTGGGCCAAACGGCCGCGCCGCCAGGTGTATGCAACCACAGCCAGGGTGGGCAGCATCAAAATAAGTGTCAATGCCCGCACAGCTCCAAGCAGCGGCCCCATATGGCAGGCAAACTCCACCAGCAGGTAAACCGTCACAAAGTAGACAGACCAGGCAATGGGACTGGCTAACAAAGTGATGCTTTCTCTGGCAACCTGTTTTTGTCTGGATAATTTCATAATCGTTAAATGAGGTATGGTGATACGTATACCACGCCGATAAGCGCCAGCCACGCACCTACCAACGTCGTCCAGTACAAAGCTGTGTTTTCCACCACCACGTACCGTCTAGAATGGTAAATACCGCGCCAGCTCCAATATTGGGCGAAAAGGTTGATGCCCAAACCAAAAATAAGCAGCAGCAGCAAATAGCCGTTAAGGGCAAAAAAGACCGAGCCATAAGCGTTAATTCGCCAATCAAAATTTAACAAGCTGAGATCGTAAAGCAGCAAAGCCAATACGCCGGCTTCCACCACGAACCCTAAAAACAGCCCCAGCCTCAGCTTGCCCTTGTCGTTGTCATACCGACTTTTGCGAAAGGTCCAGCGCAAAATGGGGACGTTGGCCAGGATGAGCAGCGTGCCCAGCCCCACCCAGCGCAAATTTGGCAGAGGGAGGCCGCCTTGTGGCCAGGCGCTGCTTTCGATCCGAATGTAAAAGTAGCTAAAAAGGAAGCTGGCCAGGGCAATGAAAATGAGCAAAATAAACAGCCACATGCCGCTGCGGGAAACAACGCGACTGCCGTAGGTACGCACCGGAATATCGTATTCTTCTTCAAAGGCGCGTTCTTCTTCGTCGCTGGTGGGCGTTTCAGACGGCCAGTTCCAGCCAACAATGGCCACCACCAATACCACGATGCCCAGGACGGAAAGCGGCCGTAAACTAAATATCTCTGAACCGAAAATGGTGACCAAACCGACGGCGGCAATAAAGGGCCAGATGGAGGGTCCCGAGACGCGGAATATCTCCATCGGGCGGGCATCTACCGTAGAGGTGATCAGGGCGGCGCGCCATTTGGTGGGCCAGTTGGCCAACCCGTTCAGCAGCTTGCGCGTTTTAGACTGGCCTTCATCCAGCCCTTGCTGGTCCCAAAGAGGGTGGCGGCTGCGCACGATGGGCAGCTTGGAAAAGGCAAAGTTTAAAGGTGGTGAATCCGTTGCCCATTCTAGCGAATCGGCCCCCCACGGATTTTGTCCTGCATCTTCACCATGGCGATGGCTCCAGAAAAAATTGTAGACAAAGACGGCCACGCCGGCGCCCAGGATTAGGGCACCTATTGTGGAAATAAAGTTGTAAATATCCCAGCCAAAGTTTGCCGGATAGGTGTAAATGCGGCGGGGCATGCCCAGCAGCCCGGCAATGTGCTGCGGGAAAAAGGCGATATGAAATCCGCAAAACATCAGCCAAAAGTTCCATTTACCAAATCTTTCATCCAGCAGCTTGCCGGTGAACTTTGGCATCCAGTAATAAAGCGCGGCAAAAATAGGGAATACCACGCCGCCAATTAGCACGTAATGCAAATGGGCCACCACAAAGTAAGAGTCGTGCGCCTGCCAGTCGAAGGGGGCGGCGCCGACCATCACCCCGGTAATGCCACCAAGAACAAATGTCACCAGAAAACCAATCACAAACAGGAAAGGCGTTTTCCACACGGGACGGCCGCTTAAAATCGTCGCCAGATAAGCAAAAATCTGGATGCCGGTGGGGATGGCAATAAAAATGCTGGCGGCGGTAAAGATGCCCAGGCCGATTTGGGGAATGCCCACGGTAAACATGTGATGTACCCACAGGGCAAAGCTGACAAAGCCGGTGGAAACCATGGCCATGACGATGTACGGGTAGCCGACGATGCGCCTGCGGGAAAAGACGGGCACAATCATGGCCAACATGCCGGTGGCGGGCAAAAATTGAAGATACACTTCGGGGTGGCCGAAAATCCAAAAGACGTGCTGCCACAGCACAGGGCTGCCGCCCATGGCCGGGTTAAAGAATTGGGTGCCGATTTTGCGGTCCAGCTCCAGCATCAGGCTGCCAACGATGAGCGGGGTAAAGGCGAACAGGATGGATACGGCCGTTACCAACATCGCCCAGGCATAAAGCGGCATCCGCCCCAACGACATGCCCGGCGCACGCATTCGCAAAATGGCGATGATAATCTCTACGCCGGCGGCGATGGCGGCCACCTCGGCCACCCCCAGGGCCAGCAGCCAGTAGTCGAGGGCAATACCCGGCGAATATTTCAAGCCGCTGAGCGGCGCATAGGCAAACCAGCCGGCATCGGGCACGGCGTTGAGCAGGAAGCTGGAGAAAAAGAGCAGCCCCCCCAGGACGAAGGTGAAGTAGCTAAACACGCCCAGCCGGGGAAACGGCAGCTCCCGATTGCCCAATACCAACGGCAGCATGACGATGGCAATCCCCTCAATCATCGGTACGGCAAAGAGGTACATCATGGTGGAGCCGTGCATGGTGAACAGCTCGTTGTAGCGATCCGGTCCGACCAATGTATTTTCCGGCACGATGAGCTGCAGGCGCATCAACAATGCCAGCACCCCGGCAATAAGAAAAAAGAGAAAAGCGGTGCCCATGATACGGCCGCCCACGGCATCGTTTTGAATCGCTTTGATTGCCCCCACAAGCCCGGGCGGCGGATCGGCCCAAACGTTTTCCAATGCCGTTTTGGTCTCCTCATCGGGATGGTTGGCATGGGGGGTCTCGATATTTTCCGGAACGATTTCCGTCGTTTCGTATTCTTGCTTGCTTGAAGAAGGTGAAGTCGTCGTCATATTTTCTCTAAAGCCTAAACTCCTGTATTTATTCGAGTGATTCTAAATAAGCCAGCAATGCCTGTAACTCTGCCCCCGAAACGTCAGACGAGGGCATCAGGTTGCCCGGTTTTATGCCATGTGGATCAACTACCCAGCCGGCCAGGGTGCCTCTCGTGTTGCGCGCGGCACCTGCGCCCAGCGTCAGCCGGCCGGCGAAATGGGTCAGGTCGGGGCCAAAATCCCCGTCAGCCTCGGTGCCGCTGATGGTGTGGCAGCGGCCACAGTCGGCGTCCATGAAAACGTCAAAGCCTTCTTGGGTAAGCGCGTCTGTTGGGGTGGCGGCAGGCTGTTGCTGCTGCGCCAGCCATTGGTCAAACTGCGCTTGCGGTTTGGCCACCACCACAAAAAGCATCTTGGCGTGCTGCGTGCCGCAATATTCGGCACAAAGCCCCCAATACTCGCCCGGTTCATCCGCTTGCAGCCAAAAATGATTGACCCGGCCCGGAATCAAGTCTCGTTTGCCGTGCAGTTCCGGCACCCAAAAGCTGTGAATGACGTCATCTGAAGCGAGTTTAAAGGTAACGGGTTGGCCGACGGGAATATGAATCTCATTGGCGGTGGTCACCTGGTGATCGGGATAGTGCACTTCCCACCACCACTGGTGACCAATGACTTCAATGGTCAGTGGTCCCTGGTTTTTCTCCGGTTCCAGGGCGCTGAGCGTGCTGAGGGTAAAGCCGTAAATCACAATCAGAATAATGAGCGGGATGATCAAACCACCGACGATTATCAGGCGACGGCCGTTTAATGCAAAAGGCAGTTTGGTGCCGGGGCGAAAGAGGGCCAGCATCATGACCCCCATCACCGCCAGGTAAACGGCCGTGCCCACGCCAAACATGATCCACCACAGCCGGCCAATTTGCGCCGCTGCGGTTCCCTTGGGGGCAAAGGTGGAGGGCGCACCGGCACAGCCTGCCAGCCCCAAGAGGCTTAAGATTAAAAGCAGTATAAAAATGGATAAAAACTTGCCTGAAATTTTTGGAATCACAAACATTCCCTCTTGTATTCTGAGCAGTTTAGCAAACCTGCTGATCGGGCAAAATGAACTTGGGTATAGATGGGGACATAAATAGGGGTACAGATCAAGTCTCTTCGTCAAAGAGCAGTTCGGCCTTAATTTCATGTTCGTCTTCCAGGTTGCCGCCCAGCGCCCCGGCCAGTACGCCCAGAATGGCCATGAAGGCTGCGTGCCGCACCAGTTGCAGCGTGCTCAAAGTCGGCTCTCGAATCCAGGCGGTCAGCACTTCGTCGGGCAGCAGCCAGCCAATGAAAAAACTCACGGCGAACAGCAGCAGCCACAGGGCGAGCATCCCCAGCAGAACCGTGCCGAATATGACGATGCGGGTGCGGGTAAGCTGCTCGCGCCAGCCAACGGCACGGGATATCTCGCCCAGGTTTTGCCCGGCAAAGATAAATGCCGCCGCCACGATGAGGGCTACGATGCCGCCAAGAACGAGCAGGGGCAGCGAGAGGTTCACCCCTACTTCCCACGCCTCGGCTGCCAACAAAAGGAGCATGAGCGATACGGCCGTTGCCGCCGTAAGCCGCCCCGCCTGCAAAGGCAATTTCCAGGGGGAATAGCCAATGATGTCGATCAAAATACTTTTGGGATCGGCCCAAAAGGCGCGCCAGTAAAATGCCAGCCGGTTCCACCGCTTGGTCTGCTCCTCCAGCCGCTTATCGGCCACCTCTTCCAGGCGATCGACGGTGATGGTTTGTTGAAAGTCAGGAAAGTGGCTGATCTGAAGCTGGTTTACTTCTTCCGGCGGGCGCATGGGGCCGCTGTCATGGTGCTCCAGGCCCCACAAATGGCCCAGCAAATGAAGCGCCAGCGCCACCAGTTGATCACAAAATTGAGCTGAGGTTTCATCCAGATCGGCTGAGGAGAGAACGGCCGTTTCCAATGCCGAAGAAGGAATGCCCACGGTGTGGACCCGTTTGCGCGGCTGCAGGGCGTTAGGCACCAGCACCAGCGCATAATCCCAATGGCGACTAATTTTTTCCTGCACGCCAAACGTCAGCAGGGGCAAAGGATCGATGGCCCCGCGGGGGGCATATCGGTTCCGGTTGACAAAATCAACCTGCCAGCGGAATTGGGGAAACTGCTCCCGCAGCACCTTTTGCAAACGGTCGCCGGTTTGTTTATATGCCGAAACCGTATCGGAATCGCGCAGGTCGGTGGCCAAAACGATACCGATGTGCACAAGTGGGGTGTTCATGCTTCATCCTTCTCAACGTCTACTTTCAAGGGCGTAAAGAGGCGCAGAACCACGAAGGTGACAACCGTAATAATCAGGGCAATATCCAGGTACCCAAAAGCAATAGATGCGCCTAAAGCGCCTGTCCCCCAAATGCTGGCAGCGGTCGCCGTGCCCTTTACACCGCTATCATTTTTTAAAATGGCACCGCCACCAATAAAGCCTATGCCGGTTATTAATCCTTGCAGAACGCGAGAGGTGGCGTCCAGGTTCGCGCCAATCATGGCGGTGGCCATCAGCATAAAGCCACAACTGGCTACTGCCACCAAAGGGAAGGTCCGTAGACCCATGATACGCGTTGATTTTTCACGATTAATGGCAATAGGCAAGGCGAGGATAAAAGCAATTACCATTTTGGCAAGATTTGGGAATATGCGGTCCCATACCGTAAGGTTTACAATTAATTCTTCCATGAATAGCTGCTTTACCGAGATTGGCTTATTCTTTTTTAGTCCAACGGCCGTTTTGCTTCTCGTACTTCTCTTTAACCGCCGACCAGGCTACCCGGTGAGCCGTTTCTTCGCGGGAAGCATCGCCCCGCCGATCTTCCGGGTCGGCATATTGATCCCAGGCGCTGTTATATGCCTCCTTATAAATTTCTTGCGCATGTTTGGGCAAATTGTCTTTTACCGAGTCGGGCAACTCCCTGATTGAATCATATGGCATCTGGTTTCTCCTTCAACAAATAATTTAACGCAGAGGCGCGGAGGCGCAGAGAAACAACCTGTGCGCAATTTGCACCAAACTGCGGATTTTCATTTACTGTACGGTGGAACGACCTCAAAAGGCAATATGCCTCGCTAGCCAACCAGGGCACAAGCCGGATATATTCTTTGTCTCTTTTTGGGCTTTTGCCGGGAAATCACCCTTTCATGCATCCATAAAGCAGCCTGGGTTAAGCTAATTGGCTTCTCTTTGCGGCTCGGAAGACTCCTTTTGCCCAGGCGCGGGTCCTGTCACTTTGCGAATGCGTACCGCACCTTCCTCAGGAACAATGTCTGAGCCGTACATGTTGGCATACACCTGCGTAAATTCGGCTCCCAGAAAGAAAATTTGAGCCGAGTAGTAGATCCAAATCATCAAAACAATCAGCGAACCGGCGGCACCGTAACTAGAAGCCGGATCGCTAATGCGCAGGTAAAAACCCATGCCAAACGCACCGAGCACAAAGAGAACGGCCGTAACGGCCGCACCCAGCCCTACATCACGCCAGGCAATTGTCACATCGGGCACCGTTTTGAAGAGGAGGGCAAATACACCCGTCAACAACAGCAAGCCCAAAACCACATTCAATACCTGAAAAACGGGCAGCGAACCGGGCAGCACCTCATTAATCTGACTGCCTAAAAAGGCCACAACAGAACTAAGCAGCAGCAAAATTAAAAACAAAACCCCTATTGCCAATATCATTACAAATGAGATGGCCCTCTTTTGGAGGGTGTTCATGATGCCTTGTTCCGGATCAGGCATGACGTTCCAGACGGTGTTCAGCGCATCTTGTAATTGCACAAAAACGTTTGAGGCAGTAAACAGCAAAACGGCCACACTGGTGAGCGCCGCCAGCGAGAGGCCGGTGGGCTGGCTGGCCGCATCTAAGATCATCTCAATGGCGCCGGCACCTTGTGACCCCACCACCTGCTCAACCTGCTGCTCAATGGCCTGCCGGGTAGCTTCGCCGCCGGTAAATTGGCCCACAACCATAATGATTAGAACCAGCAGCGGTGGAATGGAAAGCACGGCAAAGAATGCCAGGGCGGCTGCCAGCCGGGAGGCTTTATCCTCTCGCCATTCCTTGAATGTTCGTTTAAGTAGCTTAATTTCAACCAACCTCCGACAAAATTAACGGACTACGATTCTCTAGGACGGTATTGTTCACGCGGTTTGCTTTGTGCTGCTTTTTGGCTGGCGGCAAAATGTGGCTCCGGATTTTCTTTTAGCAGCTCAATCTCGTGGTCGCCAAGCACATCTTTTACATACAATATTTTTGTGGCCACGATGAGCGTAGCCGACACAGGAGCCGCGATAGCAACACCGATAAAATTAAAGAAAACGCCAAAGATCACCTGGGAGATGATCAGCAGCACCGGTGGCAGCGCCACAGTCTTCCGCTGAATCAGCGGCGTAATAAAGTAGCTTTCGACGACCTGAATACCCGTGTACAGCAAAAAGACATAGAGCGCCTGGGCGGGACTGTTGGTAAAGGCGATCAGCATTGGTGGGATTACCCCCAATACCGGGCCAATGATCGGAATAAAGGCCAGCGCGCCGGTAAGCACGCCCAAAATAAATGCTAGTGGCACACCCAGCAGGGCGAGCCCCACAACAGACAAGACACCAACCAGGAACATGGAAGCAAAACGTCCAGCCAGCCACCAGCGCAGCGTGTAGGCAATCTCGTCTAACAATTCACCGGCGCGTTGTCGTTGGCCCTTGGGCACAAGCTTGATAACGCCATTGGCATACAAATCTGGTTCAAATGCCAGGTAGAATCCCACAAAAAGAATGACGACCAGGTTGGTGAACATGTTGAACGTGCGTGAAAAAAGGCTGGATATCTGGCTAAAAATGGCGCCGGATGAGTTACTCAACTGTTCAGGATCAGGTAGTAGATTAAGAATTGGCTGTGCCCAGCTTTGGCCCTCCAGCGTTGTCTGTAGGTCATTGATAGATTCTTGCAAGTTGCGGCCCAACTGCTCGCTTTGCGTTACCAGATTTGGCACAGCAAACGAACCGACGGCCACCAGCAGCACCACCAACAGCAGCGTGATCACGGCCAATGCCTGCCGGTGGGAAAGCGGCGTATGTTCTCGTACCCAACCGCTCAAACTGGTCAGCAGGACACCTAATAAAATCCCGGCAAACAGCAGGACAAAAACATCAATTATTTGCCAGGCTAGAATAAGGAGTAAGGTAACGGCCGTTACCAATCCAATAACGATTAAGGTATGCTTTACAAAATTATCGCGCAGCGATTGCTGCGATGATCCGCTCATTCTATCTGCTGTCTCTTCAGTTCCATTGTGCGCTCCATGTTAAAATGCAACGGCAAGGTATATGGTTGTTCTCCATACACCTTGCCGTTAATTGTTTGCTGTCAGGGAAAATTAGTAAGCCGGATGGCGCTCAAAGTAACGGTTTACTTCGCGCTCCGCTTCTTCACGGGTACGGCCGTACCGCTCTTGAATGCGGCCAACCAGCTTGTCATACTCACCGTTAATGATGTCCATATCATCGTTGGTCAATTTACCCCATTCTTGTTGAATCTCGCCTTTAAACTGATTCCACTTTCCTTTCAAAATATCTTTGTTCACGTTTACCTCCATACTTGGTGTCTGATTGGTGTGGGTGCAAAATTAATTTGCCAACCGAAGCGATAGTTGCTCCCTACCTTGTTAAATTTAGTAAATCAAGCTGCTTCGGAAGAGGTTTGCCGCTTTCCATTTAGCAAGCGGCCAATCTAGGGGCATTGTACAAACTAGGCGCGGAGTTCCATATGGATAAGGGTATATATCAGCGATACATAATTGGCATAAAAGGATTACGCTCTTTGCCACAGCCATAGCAGCAGCCGCTCTAAAGGTCTGCGTACAATGCCTGCGCATGGCGTATGCGGTCGTGGGCAACTTCTCGGGATTCCCAACCAATGGCCGCCACGTTTTTCTTTTCTAAATCTTTATAATGGGTAAAAAAATGGGCGATCTCGTCTAGCTGCTGCTGCGGCACATTTTCCAGACCCTGGAAATCTCTATAAATCGAGTCATGCTCCGGCACCGCCAAAATTTTGTCATCGAGCTTACCCTGGTCGCGCATACGGAAAATACCAATGGGACGGGCGGTCACCACGCATCCAGGAAAGGTTGGCTGTCGGATCAAGATCATGGCGTCTAATGGATCACCATCGTCATACAACGTCTGGGGAATCAAGCCATAGTCAGCCGGGTAATGAAGGGAAGAGTTCAACACGCGGTCCAGCCGAAAAAAGCCTGTTTCATGATCCAGTTCATATTTGTTTCGGGTATTGTGAGGAATTTCAACAATAATGTTTATTAGCTCCGGTGGGTTTGGTCCGATGTTGACGTCATGCCATAAGTTCATCTTTTTTTCTCCAATGTATTAGCGCTGCTTTTTTTGCTTCACAAAATGTGTCTGACCTGTACCTGCTAACTATACCAGGGCACATGAATATTTGATTTTTGCCAGATAGATTATAGGAAATGAGTGAAAAACGAGTACTTTTACTAATAATTGATGCGTTGACGGCTCCCTGTTTATTTTCGGAAATGGCAGACGGCCGTTACCCCAACTTCCAAAAATTAAAAGAGGCAGGTGTGCTGCGGGAACAGTGCGTCAGCATCTTTCCCTCCATTACCCATGCCGCTCTCACCAGCATTATCACCGGGCAGTATCCGGCCAAACACGGAATTATTGCTTCCCACTGGTATGATGATGAAGCAAAAAAAATCGTCTACTTTAGCGGCAGTTTAGGGGTGTTGCTCGAAAAAGGTTTAGGCACCTATTTTAAAGAGTTCCTGCTGGAAATGAACAACACCTACTTGCAGGTACCCACCCTTTTTCAGAAGCTGGAAAGAAACGGCCGAAAAACAGCCTCCATTAATTTCCCCGTTTATCGCGGCGATGTTGCTCATAAAGTGAATGTCCCCTTGCTTTTGGAATGGATTCCTAACTTGCCTGGCTCCACCACCGTGAAGGGGCCTGAGATATTACTCTTAGGCGATCTGCTGGCCGATCCTGATAATTTAGAGGTTGAAGCCAACTATACGGGCATCACAGAGTGGTTTGGTTTTCGTGATGAAAGCAGTGCGGATTTGGTGCTGCAGTTGGCAGACATAGATGAGTTCCCTGATTTTACCCTGGCTTACTTCTCAGAAAATGATTACCGGGCTCACGATGATGGACCGGCAGAGGCACACAGACATTTAGACGGCATCGATGAGATGTTGGGCAATCTGTTTGCCGCTTACGATGGCTTGGATAATTTCTTGCAACAGTTTACTCTTATCATCACCGGCGACCATTCACAAAGCGCCACCACCTCACCGGAAGATGAAGAGGGTATTAACCTGGCAGAGGTGCTTACAGGGCATAAGGTGGCCAAGGCGGGCCAGGTCTGGCAGGATGAAGAGGATATCATCGCTTGCCCCAATTTACGGGCGGCCCACCTTTACCTGAAAACTGTGACATCTGAGGCAGTTGAGGCTGTTTGCGAGCTGTTATTAGCAGAATCTCGTATCGATCAGCTTATATATCGTGCGGACCTTGTAGAAGATGACGGTGGCTATATTGTGCGAACTGCGCAAGGCCAACTGCATTTCTGGCGTGACAACGATGATAACAATGACTCGGTTCTTGACAGGTATAACAATCGCTGGGCTTGGCAGGGAGATTTGGCAGTGGTAGACGGCCGTCTACAAGACAATCAACTCACCTTTCCTGACTATCCCAACGCCTTCGAGCGCATCGCCGGCGCTCTAGACAGCAAAACCAGCGGCCATATCTGGATCACAGCCAAAATTGGACATGAGCTGATGATTCCAGAAATTGAACTCTACGCCGATGGTGGCTCCCACGCCTCCCTGCACAAACAAGATTCTCAAGCCCCTCTTTTTGTTGCCGGTGCTCCCCCAAAGGTGGACATTCCGCGGTTGCCTCGAATTACCGACGTGGCCTCCCTTTGCACTGCCTGCCTGGAGGCCTCAGATTAAAAATCTATCCGAAAAAGCCACAGAGTAAAAAGAGAAGATAGCGCACTTGAGACCAAGCTCAAGAATCTCTGTGAACTCTGTGGCCAATATTCGGATAGGTATTAACTGCAACCTTCAGGCAGCTGATCAGGCAAATGAGATGCGGCGCAGCGTTTGGGCGTTAATGGCCACGATGATGGTGCTTAGCGACATCACCAGCGCACCCACCGCCGGGGGCATATTGATTCCCCACGGCGCCAACGCCCCCGCCGCCAGCGGAATAGCAACGATGTTGTATCCTGCTGCCCACCAGATGTTTTGCACCATCTTGCGCTGGCTGGCCTGGCTTAGCTCAATAATCTTCACCACGTCCAGCGGATTAGACTGCACCAGAATCAGTCCGGCAGACTCAACGGCCACGTCCGTGCCGCTGCCGATGGCAATACCGATGTCGGCGCGGGTCAGGGCCGGCGCGTCGTTGACGCCGTCACCCACCATGGCTACTTTTTTGCCCTGTTTTTGCAGCTCGCTTACCTTTTTGTCCTTGTCTTCGGGCAAAACCTCGGCAAAGTACCGGTCGATGTTGAGCTCTTCAGCAACGGCTTTGGCCACGTCCTGGCTGTCGCCGGTGAGCATGGCAACCTCCAAGCCCATCTCATGCAGCTTGCGGATCGCCTCGCGACTCTCCTCGCGAATAACGTCGGCCAGGGCAAAGGCGGCAATGACCGCTTCACCACGAATGAGGTAGATGACGGCCTGTCCTTTTTCACCGGCTTCCTGGCTGAAGTTGTCAATGGCGTCCGGCAGTTGAATTTTCAGATGTTCCAGTAAGCGGGGGCCGCCGGCGTAAACGGCCGTTCCTTCCACCATCCCTTTTACGCCACGACCTTTCAACGCTTCAAAGTCGCTCACACCGGTTGGTTCCACGTCCCGCTCCTGGGCCGCCGCTACAATTGCCTGGGCAATGACATGTTCGGAATCACTTTCCAAACCAGCCGCCAGCGCCAGCGCTTCCTCTTCAGAACTGTCTTCCTGCACGATAAAATCGACCACGCCCTGCTCCCCTTTGGTCAGCGTGCCGGTTTTGTCAAAAATGATCGTGTCCAGCTCGCGGGCCGCTTCCAACGCCAGCCGGTCCCGCACCAGAATGCCGTTGCGGGCCGAGATGGCGGTAGTGAGAGCCACCACCAGCGGTACGGCCAGCCCCAGCGCATGGGGACAGGCAATCACCAACACGGTGACCACCCGCTTTAACACATCCACGTCAAAATCGGTGGCGATAATCCAGATAACGGCCGTGATGATCGCCGCCGCCAAAGCGGCATAAAACAGATACGCCGCCGCCCGGTCGGCCAGAAGCTGCGTTTTGGATTTACTTTCCTGCGCTTCCTTTACCAGCCGCATGATGCCGGAAAGCGCTGTATCATCACCCGTAGCCGTAACCTCAATGCGCAGGCTGCCGCTGCCTTCGTTGACCGTGCCGCCAATCGCCTGGCTGCCCGGCTCCTTCTTCACCAGCTTCGATTCACCGGTGATCATCGCTTCATTCACATCTGAACGGCCCTCATACACCTCGCCGTCAGCCGGGATGCTGCCACCAGGACGCACCAGTACCTTGTCGCCAGTTTGCAGTTCGGAGACGGATACTTTTTCCGTCTCGCCTTCTGGCCCAATGCGCTCCGCCTCGTCAGGCATGAGCTTGGCCAGTTCATCCAGCGCGCCGGACGCCTGGCGCACGCTGCGCATCTCCAGCCAGTGACCTAGCAGCATCACGTCAATCAGCGTCACCAGCTCCCAAAAGAAGCTTTCGCCCAGATCAACAAACAGCGTGGCAATGCTGTAGACAAAAGCGACGGTGATGGCCAGGGAGATGAGAGTCATCATGCCCGGCTGCCGGTCACGCAGTTCCCCGACGGCCATTTGCAAGAAGGGCAGGCCGCCATAGAAAAAGATGACCACGGCCAGCACCGGCGTAATCCAACTGCTGCCGGGGAAGGTAGGGGCGGTGTACCCCAGCCAGTTTTGAATGGCTGAGCTAAAAAAGAGAACGGGAATGCTTAGAACCAGCGATATCCAAAAGCGGTTGCGAAACATTATTTCGTGCCCCTCGTGGCCGCCGTGTCCACCATGCCCGCCGTGACCATTGTGGTTTTTATGTTGTTTATGTTCGCCCTGCTCATCATGATTTTCGTGCGATTTTTCGGTCATTTCATTTATCTCTCATAACCCATAATGAATTGATAGTTGCTGATGAAACTGTGAAAGTAATAATGCAAGTTTAACAGAAAGTGCGAGTCTATTTCTCTATTTCGTGGTCTGCTTCCCGCCGGAGTGCTGAGTTTGCGTTAACCTTACCCTTTTTTCGGTTTGTTACCGATCAAATTGAGCCTGTGTTAAAATCTCCCCGCTTGCGTATTGGTAGCCATTAAGCAAACCACAACAGATGTTTGTTCAAAAACAATAAAACCATATCAAGGGATCACGGAGGTGGATGATCGTGGGAGAGAAGCGAATCGCAAAGTTTTATGGCACCACCCAAAACGTAAAACGTCTATTCATTGTTGCCGTCATTTTTTTGCTCATCGCCGGGTGTCGGGAGCAGCAGCCCAATGATGAAGCGGTGGTTAATACGGAAACTGTGGCGGCAGAAACGGCCGTTCCCACTGAAGCTCCAACCGCTGCCGAAATAGAGACCGTGCCAGAAATTGAGATTGAGCCTTTACCGGCACACCTTAACCTGGTGGGTGATGTGCATATGGTTGATGCAGATACGGCCGTTACCGGCCAGATTGCCATCAACACTCCAGATGATGCTGACGTGACCCTGCTCGATTTATACGGTTGGGACGGCACATCCTGGGTATTTGTCCCGTCAGAATACGATGCCGCCACGCAGCAGCGACACACCGCCAACCAGGATTTATTCCAGGCCGTTGCGTTGGTGCAGGTGGCAGCCCCCGATGAAATCACAGTGGGTGGTATCTGGCGCGAAGACGTCACGTGGGCTGAGGAATATACAGAAGTCACCGTCACCACCCTGCATTTGGACGCAGATGGCGAATTGGCCGGTTCGCTTACGGACGTCCCCGCAGACATGGCCAATCCGTACCTGCAACTGACCAATGTGAGCGATGAAATTGACGCGGAAGCTTTGGCCACATTCCTGGCTGATGAAGCAGCCCAAACAGCGCAAATAGAAGCGGTCGTGGAAATGGTGGAATCGTACGCCGGTATCAACCTGAACTATCAAGGAGTAGACGCTGAGCACCAAGCGGCATTCACTGCATTTGTGCAAAATCTAGCTGAGGCTTTGGACGCGGCAGAGAAAAATCTTATTCTGACTCTTGCTGTGCCCCAAAATGCAGACGCGGGGCGCGAGCTTGCGGGCTATGATTGGTCTGCACTGGGCAAAGTAGCCGATACCGTTTATCTCTTGCTCCCTCTCGATCCATCTATGTATATAGCAGGAGGAAATGTCGATCAGCTGCTTGCCTGGGCTACAGACAATATTGACCGGCGCAAACTGGTTGCCTTAATTCCCTCTGCCTCCGTTATCCACGCAGATGATACATGGACACAGCTAACCGCCGAAGATCAGCTCACGCATTTTGGTGACGTTGAGCTTGTGGCTGATGCATCCGAATTTGAGCCGGAAACGCCAATCGAGGCAGTCCTTTCTGGCGATGTTTCGACTGTAGAATGGGATGGAGTAAGCTCGGCTTATTACTACACAGTCGAAGCAGGCAAAGTTTGGTTGATGCACCCGGCTACCGTTGCGGCTCGGATGGAAACGGCCGTAAATCACAACCTGCAAGGCATTGCCTTCACCACGCCAATCCAACTGCCCAATTCAGATCAAACAGACGATCCCGCTATCGTCTGGACGGTTTTAGATGATGAGGAAAACGTCGTCGTTACTGAAAGCGGCAGCGAAACATCCTTCAGTTGGGAAGGCACATCCGACCCCGGCGAGTTTACCCTTCAGGTTGAGTTTGTTTCCGGTGATGTGACCACCACGCTGGGCATGCTGCCCATTACCATCGCCGTGGCCGAAGAAACGGAAGAAGTGGCAGAAAGCGATGAGGAGACCGTGGTCACGACCGGCATCGTGACGCGCAACGCCAACGTGCGCATCGGTCCTGCCGAAAGCTATGACAAATTCCCCGGCCCCATCCTCAAAGATACCGAAATTGAGATCATCGGTCGGGATGAATTTGGCTACTGGCTTCAAATCAACTTCACAAATATTGATGGCGAACAAACCGGCTGGATAGCCGCTTCCCTGGTCGATCTCGATCCGGAGTTTGACATTAATACGCTGGCAGACGCAACCGACACAATTGCGGCTGCGTCAGAAACTACGGTGGCTGAAGCGCCACCGCCATCACCTGCAGCAGAAGACGAACCAACTCCGGCAGCCGCCCCACCAGCGCCTGCACCTCCTTCAGGACCACCGCCGCCTGTTTCGGCGCCGCCGGTGGCCGTTGGCGGCTTTGAATTAGGCGGGCAAACCCACTCATTTAGCAATCCCCACCTCATGGCTTCAGCCGGCATGACCTGGGTGAAGTTCCAACACAAATGGGGCGAAGGGAATAATCCCAATGATCTGGCCGGACGCATCAACAACGCTCATGCCGCCGGCTTCAAGGTATTGTTAAGCATTCCCGGCGCAAATACCTACCCCGAAAGTATTAACTTTGGCGCTTATGTGGATTTTCTGGCGGGCGTGGCGGCGCTGGGGCCGGACGCGATTGAAGTCTGGAACGAAATGAACATCGACTTTGAATGGCCCGCCGGGCAAATCGATCCGGCCAGTTATGTAAACAACATGCTGGCACCCGCCTACAATGCCATTAAAGCGGCCAATCCCAACGTGATGGTCATTAGCGGGGCACCGGCCCCAACCGGTTTTGATAACGGCACCAACGCCTGGGCCGATAATCGTTACATGGCCGGTGTGCTGGCGGCCGGTGGAGCCAACTATGCCGACTGTATCGGCGCCCATTACAATGCCGGTGCCAGTTCGCCTTCCACCGTTTCCGGCCATCCTACAGGCAGCGCCCATTACAGTTGGTACTTACTGCCAACTCTCAATGTCTATGCTCAACTGGGCAAGCCGGTTTGCTTTACGGAGTTAGGCTATTTGTCGGGCGAAGATTATGGTGGCGTGCCGGAACGTTTTGGTTGGGCGGCGGGGACTACTGTGGACCAACACGCCGCCTGGCTGGCAGAGGCGGTTAGCGTGGCGGCCAATACAGGCCGTGTGCGGATGATCATTGTCTTTAATGTGGACTTTACCCATTGGGGTGATGACCCACAGGCGGGATACGCGATGATTCGCGCCAATGGCGGCTGTCCGGCGTGTGAAACGTTGGCTCGGGTTATGGGCCGATAATGTTCATGATTCTACTGAAAAAACCGCAGATTACACAGATTACGCAGATTTTTCTGGATTTCTCTGCGTTGGTTTTTTTCGGTAGACCTCATTTATATTGCTTGCCGCGCAAGAAGCCGGCGAGCCAGACAAAGACAAACGCGCCAACGGCCGCTGCCAGCCAAACGCGCCAATCCAGGTAGGCATTTTGCTCAAAGCCGTTGCCTAACAACCAGACGGTTAAGAAGGCGGCCAGAAGCGATCCGACCAGGCCAATTAAGCCGTTCATGAGTTGGCTCAGGCCGTAACGGTCATGATGAATTCGGCCGCCAAAATAGCCGATGGCGCTGCCGATAATGGCAATCACAATGAATCCGAGCATAGGGTGAATTTTTTCCTGGTTAGCTGCCAAGATTGGACCAATTTTCTCTAGAATGGATTATCGACAATGAAAATTGGTCCAATCTCCTGCGACCCTAAAGTGCTATGCCCTGTCGTCCTTTTCTTCTGCTGATAAATTGGGTGGCAGGGGCATTGTATCGCCGAACGGCTTACCTTTTTCCGTAGTGGTCTCTGCCGCGGCCAGATTTTCTTCGCTGAACTGGTTATCCACTACAAACTGGGGCAGCCGGGTGAGCTGTTTTTCTTTTATGTCGTCGTGGCTGAGGGTGAGCCAAACGGCCGTATCATCCTCTCTCGTTTCATCAATATAAGCCGTGGGCACGTAGTAATCGTCCCCAATTGTCATATTGACCACCATGAGGTAGCCGTTAAACAGCTTGCGCTCTGGTTTGGCCGGCTCTTGCCGATAATAGAGGGTATGCGCCTGGCCGAGCTTGTATTCATCGGCCGTCAAAACGGGCAGATTTTGCTTAAGATTATGTGTCATTGTTTTTTCCTCCAATGTGTGCAGTTTAACTTTACCTGCTGAGGAAAAAGCATTCTATCTACCGGGATAGAGAAGACAGGCATAAATGAGTTGTGTTTTGGATCCTTTAGCAGGCCCAGTGTTCAGTTATCAGTAAGTCAGTCATCAGTCGACAATCACTGATGACTGTCTTACTGATTGCCGACCTACTCATCTACTGAACACCGGCATCAACGGCAAAAACGGCCGTTGTCTTCTCCCTAACCTCGTCCAGCGTCACGCCCGGCATGAGCTCCAGCAGCGTCAGCTTGCCTTCCACAAAAGAAAACACCGCCAGATCGGTGATGATCATATCGACCGCTTTAAGGGCAGTGAGGGGGAGCGTGCATTGCGGCACGATTTTGGCTTCGCCGTCCCGGCTGGCGTGCGTCATCGTGATGATCAGCTTTTTAGCGCCCGAAGCCAAATCCATGGCCCCGCCCACGCCTAGCAGCGACTTGCCGGGCACGGCCCAGTTGGCCAGGTTGCCCGCCTCATCCACCTGCAAGCCGCCCATAATGGCCACGTCCACATGCCCGCCACGAATCATGGCAAATGAATCAGCGCTGTCGAAGTAGCTGCTGCCGGGCAGGGCCGTTACCGGAATCTTGCCGGCGTTCACCGGGTAGTCCAAAGCGCCGCCGGCTTCCGGGGCGGGACCCACGCCCAACATGCCGTTTTCCGTGTGCAAAATAATGCCGTGCTCCGGCGTGATCAGGTCCGCTACCAGGGTGGGGATGCCCACGCCTAAATTGACCACATCCCCCGGCTTGAGTTCTTGCAGGGCGCGTTCGGCCATCAGCATCCGGGCATCGTTGACCTTCTTGGCCCCGCCTTCAATGGAAGCCGAGGAGCCTAAATCGTCCAGCGTGGTGTGGGCCTGCACCAGGAAATCAACGTAGCAGCCAGGCGTGTGGATTCCGTTGGGATCAAGGCTGCCCATCGGCACAATTTCTTCTACTTCGGCAATGACCAGATCAGCGGCGGTGGCCATCGCCTTGTTGAAGTTTTGCTCCGTCATGCGGTAAACCAGGTTGCCCGCTTCGTCAGCGCGCCAGGCGCGGATGAGGGCCACGTTGCCGCGCAGGGCGGGTTGGAAGACGTACTGCTTGCCGTTGATTTCTTTGGTTTCTTTGCCTTCGGCCAGGACGGTGCCCACGGCCGTTGGCGTGTAAAACCCACCAAGCCCGGCCCCGGCCGCCCGCATCGCTTCTGCCAGGGAACCCTGGGGAATCAGTTCAACTTCGATTGCGCCAGTCTGAGCGGCGGCAACCGCTTCCCGATTGCTGGTGAAGAAGGAGCCAATCGCTTTTTTGATCTGGCCGTTGCGCAGCAGGCGTCCGCCGCCCAGGCCGGGTTCACCGACGTTGTTGGCCACGTAGGTCAGGTTTTTAACGTCGGTTTCGGCCAGGGCGTGCAGCAGGTGAACCGGATTGCCGGTCATGCCAAAGCCGCCCACGAGGATGGTGTCGCCGCTTTTGATGTGGGAAACGGCCGTTTCCACTGAAATTTGGGGAATCTTGTTCATAGTCGCTGGTGAAAATCCTTTTTGGACGCAGAGAGCGCCGAGAAAACCTGAGCACGCTGAGATTTTGAGAATTCTCTATGGTCTCTGCCCTCTCTCTGTTCTCTGCGTTCGCTTTTTTGAGAATCTTATCATAAAAGAGCGTGGTTGGTGGCACACGGAACGGCCGTTTTGTGATAATCTAGTAGTGGACCCGTTCAAGACAAGAAGAGGAACTCAATGCGAAGCTATTTACAGATCGATTTGAATAAACAATCCGTCACCAGCCAACAAATAGAAGGCGAAGATTTGGTGATGGCTGGACGGTACCTCATTGCCAAAACGCTGGTGGAAGGCGGCGTTGCCACCGTAGATCCGCTGGGGCCGGATAATCCGCTGATTTTCTCGGCCGGGCCATTTGCCGGCACGACTTTCTCCAACGCCAACCGGCTGAGCGTGGGCTGCAAAAGCCCGCTCACCGGTGGCATCAAAGAGGCCAACGCCGGCGGCACCCTGGCCTACGGTATGGGGCGCATCAACCTGGCCGGCTTCACCCTGCACGGTCAATCCGACGATTGGGTACTGCTCCATTTTGATAAAGCCGGTCAGCTTTCTTTCCACGACGGCACGCCTTATTTAGGAAAAAACAACAGCGAAACGGCCGAACTGCTCTACGAAAAGTACGGCAGCAAGATTAGTTTTGCCCTGTGCGGTCCCGTCGGCGAATACCAGGGTTTGCTGGCCGGTATTACGATTAGCGACAGCGACGGCCGTCCGTCACGGCTGGCGGCGCGCGGCGGCGTAGGCGCAGTGATGGGCAGCAAGAAAGTAAAGGCGATTGTGATCGAGCTGCACAAAATGCCCGATTTGCACGACCGCAAAAAGACGCTGGAAGCGGTGCGCACTTACGCCAAATGGATTCAAGAAGACCCGTCCATTCAAAACAGCTACAATCCCATCGGCACCATGGCCATGGCCGATTACACCAACCACATCGGCGGCATTCCGGTCAATAACTTCACCCTGGGCGCTCAGGTGAACGATGATGAAGAGACGTTCACAATGGGTGGCGACTACATCACCGAACTGAACAATTCACGCGGGGGCAACCATACCCATGCCTGCATGCCCGGCTGCATCATCCAGTGCAGCAACGTCTACGTTGATGCCGACGGCAACGAAATCACCTCCCCGGTGGAGTACGAGACGCTGGCGCTGCTGGGCACCAACTGCGGCCTCAGCGATCCGGATCATCTGGCGGAGATGAACCAATATTGCAACGAACTGGGCATCGATACCATCGAAACCGGGGCGATGATCGCCGTGCTGATGGATGCCGGCCTGGCTGAATTTGGCGATCTTGACTTTATGCGGCGGGTCTTTTTGGAGCTGAAAGCGGGGTCGGCAGACGGCCGTCTTTGGGCGCAAGGCACGGCGCGGGCGGGGGAAAATGTCGGCATACACCGGGTGCCGGTGGTAAAAAAGCAGGCGATCTCTGCCTATGATCCTCGCGTTATTGAGGTGACGGGTATCTCTATGATGACCACTGCGCAAGGGGCTGACCACACGGCGGGCAACGTGCCCAAGCTGGATTCGCGCAGCAAAGATGTGGAGGAGTTAAAACGGTTCAGCCTGGAGGCGCAAATCGCCTGCGCCGCCGCCGATTCAATTGGATTATGCATCTTTGGCCGGACGGTGACCAATCCTAACGTTGAATTTTTGGCCAATGCGGTGAATGCGGCCGTTGGCACCGATCTGGACCCCAGCTTCTTCCAAAAAATTGGCCGGGCCTGCCTGCGCCTGGAGCGCGAATTTAATTTAGCGGCCGGTTTTACCGAAGAAGATGATAATTTGCCGGACTTTTTCTACGACGAGCCGCTGCCGCCGTCTAACCTGGCGGCCCGCTTCCGCGCCGCGGAGGTGCATCATATTTATGACCATTTGGATGAGGTTGGTGTGCAGGGGGTGCCGGAGGAATACGGCCGTAATGTATGAGTGCGGAGCATGTTTGTCAGAAATGTGGCGCGTGTTGTGCGTATTATCGAGTTTCATTTTACTGGGCAGAAGCTGAACCGTCGTTAGGCGGCACGGTGCCCGTTTCATTAACAGAAAAATTAAACGATTTCCGGCGGGTGATGGCCGGCACCAACAGCAAATCGCCCCGCTGTGCAGCGCTGGAAGGGCAGATCGGTTCCTGCGTGCACTGTACGATTTATGCGGAACGGCCGTCCCCTTGCCGTGAGTTCAAGGTAGCCTGGGAAGATGGCTTGCCCAGTGCTGAGTGTGACAAGGCACGGATGGCCTGGGGATTGCCGCTGTTACGGCCGTATGCCCTCTTGCCCGCCGAACAAATCATCGAGCATCGCCTGGAGCAGATCGATCCGGCGCTAAATCTCACACCACCCACTTCGCAGCCGGATAATCCAACTTTAGGTCAGATTTTGCTGCCGGACACTTTCACCTAAGGAATAGAATGGGAACTGGCTCGACAAATGCAGACTTTAAATAGGATTGAACCGCTTGAATAAGAAATTGGAGCGTCCAAAATGACTCAATTAGGAAAACGTGTAAGAGTTGAGAAAGCAGAACCTTTGGATGGATTTAGAATGCGCATCTTTTTCGAGGATGGTACGATAAAGGAGATCAATCTCGAAAAATACTTGCGTGGCCCGATTTTTGATCCTGTCCGAAAAAACCGGGACATTTTTCAAAATGTGCAAATAGAAGGTAGTACGATTGCTTGGCCCAATGGCGGGGATATTGATCCAGACGTGCTTTATTACGATCTAATTCCTGCCTGGATGGAAGAGCTTGAGAAGGCATAACAGCGGTTCTTTGGATGAAGTATAAATAAGAACTAACGGCAAGACGATAACCTTGTATTAAATTTGGAAGTGAACCCACTAAGTGAACCGATCATGGAGGTGCTTCAATGATTACCCCCGATAAAACAGTCCGAACGACCTGCCCTTACTGCGGCGTGGGCTGCCAGATGCATTTGCAGGTGAAAGATGATTATATTTACGCGGTCGAAGCGCCGTTTGACGCGGCGCCTAACTACGGCATGTTGTGTGTGAAAGGGCGCTTTGGCACGGATTATGTCAAGCACCCCGGCCGGGTAAAAAATCCGCTGATCCGCACCAACCGGGAGGAAGGGCGCAGCGCCAAACCGGAATGGCGTGAAGCAACCTGGGACGAGGCACTTGACTACGTCGCCGATGAGCTGACGCGTATCGTCAAGGAACATGGCGGTGACGCCATTGCCAGCTACGCCAGCGCCAAAGCGACGAATGAAGATAATTACATCTTCCAAAAAGTGATGCGGGCCTTGATTGGCACCAACAACGTCGATCACTGCGCCCGACTGTGCCATGCCGGTTCCGTTACCGGCTTGCAGCTTTCCATCGGCTCCAGCGCCATGTCTAACTCCATCGCCGAGATGGAAAATTTGGAAGCGTTTATTGTCACCGGCTCTAATACCACCGAAACGCACCCGGTTATTTCTAACTTTCTCAAAAAGGCGGTGCGCCAAAATGGGGCGAAGTTAATTGTGATTGATCCCCGCCGCATTGAGATGACTGATTTTTCCACCCTCTGGCTGCGCCAAAATCCGGGCACCGATGTGGCGGTTTTCCAGGCAATGGCCCATGTTGTTGTCAAGGAAAAGCTGTACGATGAGGAATTTATCGCCGAGCGCACCGAAGGATTTAGCGATTACCTGGAATCTTTGGAAGCGTTCACGCCGGAATGGGCAGAGACGGTGAGCGGCGTGCCGGCCGACGACATTCGCCAGGCGGCACGCATCTATGCCAAAGCCAACCGCGCCTCCATCTATTGGGGCATGGGCATCAGCCAAAGCACCCACGGCACCGATAACACCCTTTCGCTGGTGAACCTGGCCCTGATGTGCGGCCACGTGGGCAAAGCAGGTACGGGACTCAACCCGCTGCGCGGCCAGAATAACGTGCAGGGCTGCTCCGACAGTGGTGGTCTGCCCAACGTGTTCACGGCGTACCAAAATGTGGCCGATCCCCAAATTAAGGCGAAGTTTGAACAGTTTTGGGGTACCGAACTCAATCCCCAGCCTGGACTGACGGCCACGGAGATGGTATCGGGCGCGCTGCACGGCGACGTGCGCGGCATGTTTGTTCTGGGCGAAAACCCCATGATGAGCGAGCCGAACCAGGAGCACACCCGCCATTCGCTGGAACAGCTGGAGTTTATGGTCTGCCAGGACATCTTTATAAACGAGACGGGCGAGATGGCCGACGTGATTTTGCCGGCGACCAGCTTTGCCGAAAAGGACGGCACGTTTACCAACACAGACCGGCGGATTCAGCGCTGCCGCACGGCCGTTCCCCCCGTTGGCAATTCACGGCCAGACTGGGATATTTTATGCGATCTTGGCCAACGTATCGAGCAGCGGCTGGGCAAATCATTGGTCAATGGCTTCAATTTTGCCCATCCCCGCGATATATGGGAGGAGATGCGCCAGGTCACGCCCGACTTCTGGGGCATTGACTATGACCGGATCGAGCGCGAGGGCGGCGTGCATTGGCCCTGCCCCAGCTTCGACCATCCCGGCACGCCTTTCCTCTTTGCTGAGAGCTTCCCGCGTGGCCGGGGCAAATTCTGGGAAGTTGAATACGGCACGCGCTCCGAGCAGCCTGATGAGGAATATCCGTTTAACCTGAGCACCGGGCGGGTTTTGTACCACTGGAGCGGCAGCACGATGACGGGGCGCTCGACGCTAGAAAATGTATACCCGGAAGCCACCTGTGAGATGCACCCTGAGGATGCCCAAGCAATGGAATTGGAGACTGGCGATTGGGTCAAGGTTTCATCTCGTCGCGGAGAAATTACGCTGCGGCTGCTGGTGACGGAAAGGTCGCTGCCCAAGACGATCTTCATTCCGTTCCACTTTGCCGAAGCGGCGGCAAATTTACTGACGCTGGACCGGGTGGATGATCGGGCCAAGATACCGGATTATAAGAATACGGCCGTCAACATCCAACCTACCACACCCCCCGAAGGCTGGGACGAAGGCTACGAAAAACCGCTGTTCGACCGGGGCGCGATCAAAGACCCGGTGCAGATTCATTGAACCAGGCCACTTTTACAAAAGGTTATGTGTCATTCCCGCGAAGGCGGGAATCTATTTCAATTGACAAAAAAATCGAGTATCGAACAAGATGCTCGATTTACACAACACAAGAGTTCCCCATGAACGGGGCACACCGCCATGAATGGAAATCTCACGCCAAGCTGCCAAGTGCGCCAAAGGTCTTTGCGACTTTGCGTGAGGCTATTTTCGTAGGAGAGGTAGATGGAGCTTGGCCTTAAGGACAAAGTGATCATGGTAGCGGCTGCCAGCAAAGGGTTAGGCTACGGCATTGCCCAGGCGGTGGCTCAGGAAGGCGCCCGCGTCTCAATTGGCAGTCGCACCGAAGCAGATATTTTGGCTGCGGCTGAAACATTACACAATGAAACCGGCGCAGAAACGTTAGGCACCGTCATGGATGCTCGTGATGCGATTTCGATTGTTAACTGGGTGGAGACAACGGTAGCCAGATTTGGTGGTCTGGATGGTCTGGTGGTCAATGCCGGTGGTCCGCCGGCCGGTGGCTTTGATGATTTTGACGATGCTGCCTGGCAGTCTTCCTTCGAGCTGACGCTGTTGAGCAGCGTGCGCATGATTCGCACCGTGCTGCCCCACTTACGGGTGCGGGGTGGCGGCGCTATTTTGGCCGTTACATCCTCCTCGGTGAAGGAGCCGATTGATATTTTGCTGCTTTCTAACGTGATGCGCTCCGGCGTGGTGAGCCTGCTCAAGAGCCTCTCGCGGGAGCTGGCGCCGGAGCAAATTCGGGTGAACAATCTGGTGCCGGGGCGAATTTTAACTGAACGGGTGAAGTCACTCGACGCGCTTGGGGCCAAAAATGCCGGGCGCAGCGTGGCCGAGCAGCGGGCAATGCAGGAGCAGCAAATTCCCTGGGGCCGGTATGGCACGATTGAGGAATTTGGTAGGGCGGGGGCGTTTTTACTGTCCGATGCGGCCAGCTACATAACGGGAGAAACGTTGATTGTAGATGGTGGGGCGATGAAGACTGTTTGGTAATGGTTAATGGTAAACGGTTAATGGTTAATGTTGGGAGTGACTGTGGTGAGTGAGATTGCGGTAAGTCAGGAAGGGGCAGTGTTGACGGTAGCGTTAAACCGGCCGGAGGTGCATAATGCGCTGACGCCGACGATGATTAAGGAGTTAACGGCCGTCTTCCAATCCATCCCTGAAAATGTACGCGTGGTGGTGCTGACGGGGAACGGCCGTTCCTTCTGCGCCGGCGCCGATTTAAGCTTTATGCGCGCCGCCGCCGATTACACCTTTGCCGAAAATGTGCAGGACGGCGAAGCGATTTTTGACCTGATGCTGATGGTGGACCAATGTCCCCGCCCGGTGATTGGCCGGGTGAACGGCGCAGCGATTGGCGGCGGCGTGGGGCTGGTGAGCTGCTGCGACATTGTGGTGGCAGTGGACCGGGCTAAATTTGGCTTTAGCGAAGCGCGGCTGGGCATTGTGCCGGCGGTGATTTCGCCGTTTGTGCTGGCGAAGATTGGGGCCAACAATGCGCGTGAGCTGTTCCTCAGCGGGGAGCGCTTTGATGCTGCTTACGCACAGCGCATTGGATTGGTTAATCATGTGGTGGTTGAGGAGGAGTTGGATACGGCCGTCAACGAACGCCTCGAACAACTGCTGCAAGCCGCGCCCGGCGCTCAGGCTGCTGCCAAGGAACTCATTCGCCAGGTGAGCCATCAACCCAAAGAGAAAATGCGCGAGTATACGACCAACCTGATTGCCCGGCTGCGTGACAGCGACGAAGGGCGCGAGGGGATGAGCGCCTTCTTGCAGAAGCGCAAGCCGTGGTGGCAGGAAGATTCATAAAAATTAAACGCGGAGAACGCGGAGGGCGCAGAGAAATCTAGAGAAAAATCTGCGTAATCTGTGAAATCTGTGGTTTTTTGCTCCAAAAGAAATTTATGACAGAAACGGCTGTAATCCAAAAATCCCCCCATCCCTTCACCAAATCAATCCTGATTGAGCATTTGCGGGCGCTGGGCGTGCAGCCGGGATTGACACTGTTGGTTCATTCCAGCCTGAGCAAGTTTGGTTACGTGCCCGGCGGTCCGGTGGCCGTCATTCAGGCGTTGCAGGAAACGCTCACCGAAGCAGGGACGTTGGTAATGCCTACCCATTCCAGCGATTATTCTGATCCGGCTCCGTGGCAAAATCCGCCGGTGCCGGAAGCATGGCACCAAACGATTCGTGATACGATGCCGGCTTATGATCCGCTGCTGACGCCAACGCGAGGCATGGGGGTCATCCCTGAACTGTTTCGTACCTGGCCGGGTGTGTTTCGCAGCAATCATCCGCAGGTCTCTTTTGCCGCCTGGGGACAGCACGCGGCTGCGGTCACGACTGAACACCAGCTAAATTTTGGCCTGGGCGAAGGGTCGCCGCTGGCGCGTGTGTATGATCTGGCTGGCTACGGGCTGCTTCTGGGGGTAGGGCACAGTAACAACACCTCGTTTCACCTGGCCGAGATTCGAGCCGGCATTGGAAAAGTGATCCGGCAAGGCGCACCCATTTGGCTTAACGGCCGTCGCACCTGGCAGTGGTACGACGAGCTCGATTACAATGATGATTGCTTCTCCGAGCTTGGCGCTGCGTTTGAACAGGCGCATCCGGTGCAAATTGGCAGCGTTGGGCTGGCTGAGTGCCGCTTGTTTTCGCAGAAGACGGCCGTTGACTTTGCCACGCGCTGGCTGCAAAGGAACCATTCGGCAGCAAAAAATTAGGCGCATCGATTCGCAGTGAGATGGATCGTTACAAAATTCCTTTAAATTGCGGACTGTATTCCCAAAAGAATTGAAGGTTGAAACTTCAGTTTTTCTTAAATTAGGACCATAGGAGTTGGAAAAATGAAGTATATTCCGCCATTTTTTGCCTTGCTGGCCATATTGTTTGTGCTGGCTATGCCCCAACGCGCGGCACAGGGCCAGGGTTTTGCTGAAAAAATGTCTGCCCTGCCGCAGGAACCAGATGCACCGCTGGCTGTCACCTCAACACCAACCCCGCTGCCTACGGATGTTCCTGTTAGTACAGCCACCCCTACGCCGCAACCTGTACCAGACCTGGCCTGCCTGCGCATAAACTTTGAAATGGGCGGGGATGTTGCCCAGGCCGGAACCTACGAAGTTGTAGAGCTGGGTGGCCGCCCGCTGGCTAGCTGGACGGCCCGGGCCGGCTGGACAGACAGCGGCTGGATTCGGCAAATTAACATCTCATTCGATGCCGTTCATGTACAGGTATTCTATGATGCTGGTGGTGATGCTGCACCGGTGGAGATGAAGATCGTGAATCCCGCGCCGGGCACGCCGTACGGTTGGGTTGCCCGAGGCATGTGCCATGCGGTGGAAGTTGCCTGGCCGTAAGGCTGTGGACAGTGGGTCGGTAATCGGTAATCAGTAACCGGTAATCGGTAATGGGTAATTTTCACGCTCCGGTAGATTTATGGTACAGTTGGCGCTTATCCTTAAATCTGCGGGAGTTTTGTTTGTATGTTTCAAAAAGTATTGATTGCCAATCGCGGTGAAATTGCCCGGCGGCTGATTTTGGCCTGTCATGAATTGGGGGTTACGGCCGTTGCCATCCATTCCGATGCCGATAAAGACGCGCCCTGGGTGAAGCTGGCCGACGAACGGTACAATTTGCCCGGCGTCAGCGCCACCGACACCTATCTTAACCAAAACGCCATTCTGGACGTTGCCACAAAATGTGGAGCCGAGGCAATTCATCCCGGTTACGGCTTTTTGAGTGAAAACGCCACATTTGCCAAAGCGTGTGCCGACCGCGGCATCGTGTTCATTGGTCCCAGTCCGGAAGCAATTGAGCTGATGGGCAGCAAGGCCAAATCGCGCGAACTGGCCGAGCAGGCGGGCGTGCCCATCGTGCCCGGCGTGGATGGGGCGGGGATGGAGGTGGCGCAATTGCAAACGGCCGTTGCCCACATCGAGTATCCCATTCTCATTAAAGCCAGCGCCGGCGGCGGCGGCAAAGGGATGCGCATTGTCTGGTCCGATGCCGAGTTCGCCGGTGCGGTGCAGGCGGCCCGCAGCGAAGCACGAAATTCCTTTGGCGACAGCCACATTCTGGTGGAAAAATATTTCACCGAGATTCACCACGTAGAAATTCAGGTGCTGGGGGACCAGCAGGGCAAAGTGCTGCACCTGTTTGAGCGGGAATGCTCCATTCAGCGAAGGCATCAAAAAATTATTGAAGAAACCCCGGCTCCGGTTATTCAAGATGATGATTTGCGGCAGCGCATGGCGGCTGCGGCCGTTTCGCTGGCAGAGGCGGTGGGGTACAGCAGCGCCGGTACGGTGGAGTTCATCGTTGATGGCGCCGGAAACTTTTACTTTTTGGAGATGAATACCCGGCTCCAGGTGGAGCATCCCATCACGGAGCTGGTAACGGGGATCGATATTGCCGCCTGGCAAATTCGCATTGCCGCCGGGGAGCCGCTGCCCTTCAGCCAGGATGAGATTCAGCAGCGCGGCCACGCCATTGAATGCCGCGTGTACGCCGAAGACCCGGCGCAAAATTTCTTGCCGTCGATTGGGGAGATTACACGGTATGAACGGCCGTCTGGCCCCGGTATTCGCGTGGATGATGGCATTGTGACGGGCACGGCCGTTTCACCTTACTATGACCCGATGCTGGCCAAGGTAGTCACCTGGGGGCACACGCGTGACGAGGCCATCGGCAAGATGATTCACGCTTTGCAGCAAATGGTGGTTTTGGGGGTGACAACCAACATTCCTTACTTGCTCACTATCTTGCAGGAATCCACCTTTCGCAGCGGGCAGACCAGCACCGGCTATTTGCAAGAGATTTTACCTGACTGGCAGCCGGAGCCGATGGCGGAAGAAGGGTGGCTGGGTGCGGCGATATTTGAACTATTGCATGGTGGGGGGAAGCTGGGGAGAACGACCGTCACTACAGAAAACGGTGCAGCTTATGATCCCTGGGGAGAAACGGCCGTTTGGCGCAATGTAAAAATTTGAGCTTAGGGTTCGTTCGTTTTTAACTTGGTGAGATTGGTTCAATCTCTCGAGGCAAGGGTGAGTCAGGTGGAGAGGTGCTGTATCGTTTGGCCAAGGTGTTATCCACCTGCCTCGCCCCTACAGTCTACTGATTACTGTCCACCGATCATTGATTACCGGCCCTACGAACGGCCGTAAACCGGAATCGCCGCGCCATGAATGTCCCGCGCCGCATCAGAGGCCAGAAAGAGGATAACATCGGCCAGCGATTCGGGCTGGACCCAGTTGTCGGTGTTGGCTTTGGGCATTGCCTCCCGGTTTTGCGGCGTGTCGATGGTGCCGGGCAAGATGGCGTTGACGTTGATGCCGTGCGTTTTTACCTCGGCCGCCGCACTTTCCGTTAGCCGCAAAACGGCCGCTTTCGCCGCGCTGTAGGCCGACATATTTTTGTTGCCCTGCAATGAGGGCCGGGCGGCAATGTTGATGATCTTGCCGCTGCCCTGGGGCACCATTTTTTGTAAAACCGCCTGGTTGGTAAGAAACGCCGTCCTGACGTTGAGCGTCAGCATAAAATCCAGCTTTTCTAACGGCGTCTCGTGCAGCGGCGGGCCGGAGAAAAAGCCGCCGACCGTGTGCACCAGCACATCAATCCGGCCATATTTGCCTACGATTCTTTCGACAACGGCCGTTACCGCAGCCCCATTCGTCAAATCTGCATCTTCTGCCAGACAGCGTTCCGGCTGCCGCACCAGACTGGGAAACGCCTTTTCCAACAGCTCCGGATGCCGGTCAATGAGCGCCAACTTTGCCCCGGTCGCCTCAAACGCCCGCGTCACCGCGCTGCCCAAATTGCCCGACGCCCCCGTCACCATCACTACTTTATCCTTGAATTTTGTCATCACAACTTCTCCTTGCTCTTCAATCTCCCGTAGGTTCCTTCCAAGACGATGGCTTTTTCTGAAACCTGCGGGAGGTTTTTAATCATTGTGCCACAGGCGTTTTTACCGCCACGACCTTGCCCGTGCCGGTAACGCGGAACTCCCAGAAGCCGCGCCGCTCTTGTTCCTCCAGCGGCGTGCCCACTTCGCCCCGGCGAATGACCTGGCAAGGGAAGCCAAGCCGCTGCACGGCCGTTCTCAGCCCTTCACTACTCCTCTCACCGCCAAAACTTTGCCGGTCCAGCAGCACCACGTTGCTCTCTACGCCGCGCTGGGCCAGGCGCACCAGCTCCGGCAGCCAATCTGCTTCTCCGCTGGGGGTAATGACAATAACGGCCGTTCCCTGCTTGGCCATCCGCCCCAAATCTTGCAGCGCCGTGTTCAGGTTGGTCGTCCCTTCGGCATCCAGCAGCGCCAGCGCGCGCAATATGCGCCACTGCTGCCCCTGGCCGTGGCCGGTGTGGACGATTTGGGGGGAACGGCCGTATCCCGCCAATCCCACTGCCCGGTTCTGCCGCACCGCCCGCGCTGCCAGTGACGCTGCCAGCAGGACTGCTTGCTCAATCGTGTTGCGAGCAATCCCCCCGTCGGTTTCGTTGCCAAGCTGCACCGCCGCCTCACAATCCAGCAAAATCCAGATGTCACCGGTGGCGTCCTGGTCAAATTCTCGCACGAATAAGCTGTCCCGGTGGGCCGAAATGGGCCAATGAATCCAGCGCTGCGGATCGCCATGCTGGTAATCGCGCACCGAGGCGGCATTGGTTGTGGCCTGCCAGCTGCGCTGCCGCACCCGCGCCTGGCCGCTGCTGGTGCCGGTTGGCAGGGGAATGGGCAGTTGGCCATGCACCGGCGGGTGAATGATGATTTCTTCGGTTTGGGTGTAAAAGCGAGTCATCTGGAACAGGCCAAACGGATCGCTGCTGCGGATGGCCCAGGGGCCTAGCGAAAATTGACCGCGCTGTTGGCAAACGGCCGTTGCCCGCCAATGATCGCTCTGGTTGGCCGGAATGCTGCGCACAACAGCCGTGTTGTAGCCGGGAATATTAGTGTAATCAATAATCTCCACCCACAATGTGGGGATGAAGCTGTGGTTGACCAATTCAAACTGCTCTGACAGCCGGTCACCCACGGCCACCCAACCGTAGCGCAGCCGCCGACGGCCGTGCAGATGAACTGCTAACTGCCGCACCCAGACGTATCCCACCACAAACAATCCACCAAGCCCCACCAGCAGCGTCGTCCACACTTGGTCGGGCAGCAAAAACGCTGCCGCCAGCAAAAATAAAAAAGAAATGACAGGCAGGCGCAGCCGCAGTTTGATGATCGCTTTATCTTCGCTGGGGAGGGGTGACGGCCGTTCGTCCATGCTGCGATTGTGACACAATTATCCAATTTCGCAATCAAATTTTGGGACGCAGAGAACGCAGAGTTCCAGTGAGAGCAGTGAGGTTTTTCTCTGCGTTACTGTTTATGAGGTTTGCAAGTTTTGTTCCAGGAATTGGAGAAGTCGTTGCGTTATCAATTCGGGATCGGTTTCAAACAGGTTGTTGTGCCCGGCGTTGGGGATGAGAACGATAGGGAGTTTGTAACCCGGTTTGCTCATAATGGAGATACGGTAGTGAAGAACGGCCGTATTTCCCACCGCCCACATGCCTAAAATGAACCACCCATGTGCTTGACGCCAGCATAGATTGGACCAATTTTCCTTACAGTTGCAATCAACTTGAGCTTGGAAATTGGTCCAATCTTCAGAACAGGTCAAAATGGCTGAAAACGGCCGTCTGAATTCAGGCAATTTTTTCGCGTCCGTTTGCCAAAATTCTGATAGACTAGAGTCGTTTTGCCTGCTTCAGGCAAAAAATTGGAAACAGCACCTGCAAATTTGTCAGACCTTTTGAGTGTGGGACGCGGCAGCGCTGAACGGATCACCTAGATTTTTCTCTGCGCCTCCGCGCCTCTGCGTTAATTTTTTACAGGAGATGCGATGCAAAAGAAGCTTGTCCCTGCTTTACTCGCGTTAGAAGACGGCACTTTGTGGCCCGGCTATGGCTTTGGCGCAATCGGCCAAACCAGCGGCGAAGTTGTCTTCAACACCAGCCTCACCGGCTATCAAGAAATCCTCACCGACCCCTCTTACCACGGCCAACTGATCACCATGACCATGCCCCACATTGGCAACACCGGCACCACGCCCGAAGATGACGAAAGCGGCCGCGTCTGGGCTGCCGGGCTGATCATTCGCCAGCTCAGCCCCATTGTGAGCAACTGGCGTTCGCGTCAGCCTTTGCCCGACTACCTGTCAGAACGCGGCGTCATAGCCATCACCGACGTGAACACCCGCGCCCTGGTACGCCACATCCGTACCCACGGCGCCATGCGCGCCGCCATCTCCAGCACCACCACTGATCCAGACGAGGTCCTGGCACTGGCCCGCGCCGCCCGTGACATGAATGGTCTGGATTTGGCCCGCGAGGTGAGCTGTGCCGAGCCGTATCATTGGGTGGAGGGGCAGGATTGGTGGCGGCCGGACGGTGATCAGTTATCGGTAAACGGTAAACGGTTATCGGTAGACGGTGAGCGGTATCATGTGGTGGCGTATGATTTTGGCATAAAGTGGAACATTTTGCGGCTGCTGGCGGCACGGGGCTGCCGGGTGACGGTGGTGCCGGCGACAACCTCGGCCGAGGAGGTGCTGGCGTTGAATCCTGACGGGATTTTTCTCTCAAACGGACCGGGTGATCCGGCAGCGTGTGATTATGCGGTAACGGCCGTACGCCAGCTCCTCGGCCAAAAACCAATTTTCGGCATCTGCTTAGGCCACCAAATTTTGGGATTGGCGCTGGGAGCCGAGACCTACAAGCTCAAATTTGGCCATCGCGGCGGCAACCAGCCGGTGCAAATAATGGCCACCAACGAGGTGCAAATTTCCAGCCACAACCATGGCTTTGCGGTGGACGCCAGCACCTTACCCGCCAATGTCACCGTCTCTCACCTCAACCTCAACGACAGCTGCTGCGAAGGACTCATTGCCCCAGAGCAAAAAGCGTATTCCGTACAGTACCATCCCGAAAGCTCCCCCGGTCCCCATGATTCCGACGAGCTATTTTCAAAGTTTATTGAACTCATGCAAAATGAAAATCTTTAGTCCGAACATCCTTGTTTGGACATCGAACAGGGATGTTCGATTTATGAGGAGAAACTGTGCCCAAAAACACGAAATTCCACTCAATTATAGTGCTTGGCTCCGGCCCGATTGTGATTGGGCAGGGGTGTGAATTTGATTATTCCGGC